>CAINFC010000276.1 GCA_903847975.1 uncultured Acidobacteriota bacterium
GGATCACAGCCCGGGGTTGCGCCGCATAGGCGCTACCCCGGGTAGACGGATTTGTTTAAAACCCAGCCCTGAAAGGGCTGCGCAAACACGTGGTATTGCTGGATTTTGCGCAAGCCTTTCAGGGTTGTTGCCTACGGGTGTCCCTACCCGGGGTAGGCGCAAAGCGCGCCAACCCCGGGCTGTGTTACAAAGCCCTATAAGGGCTTTCCCCAACGGGAATTCGAAGATGTGGGAATTTTTCCCGGCCCATCTTCCCTGACAATCTCGCAATAACCATCTATTTTCCGGAAAAAGCCAAGGGCCTTCAGCCCGCACGGCTAAATACAAATCCTTAATGACCGAAAAGTCTTCTTCTGACGACGGGAAGGCCTCTTCCTGGAAGCGCCTGCGTGCGACTTTTAACAGCGCGCAGTCTAAAGACTGTACTCATTTAGTTGGAAAGCGATTTCTCGGGCAGGCCACTAGGACGGCTTCAGCAGGGCATCGATGCCCGCCTGGGCTACAGCCATGTCCTGGGCCACGCTGCCGGAGCTGCAGCCGACCGCTCCGACGCAGACCCCGTCCACCAGGATCGGCAGCCCCCCGCCGTAAATGGTGAAACGCCCCTGGTTGCTGACGAAGATTCCGAAGGCCGGCCCGCCGGCCCCGGCCACCTGGGTGTATTCGTGGGTGCCCTTGCGGGTGCAGGCGGCGGTAAAGGCCTTGTCCATGGCCACCTGGATGCTGGTGATCTTGGCGCCGTCCATGCGCTCGAAGGTAAGCAGATGCCCTCCGTCATCGGTCACGGCGATATCCATGGGAACCCCGATCTGTTCCGCCTGCCGGCGCGCGCCCGCCAGGATTTTCCGGGCGTCTTCGATCGTTAGTTTGGGGACTTGAATCATCTGATTTCTCCTCAGGGAAAGGTTAATCCGGGGATCGCTCGCCACCGGTCATTTCGGTAATGCGGTGAATGACCTCCTCCAGGATCCAATCCGGGGTGGAGGCTCCCGCGGATACCCCAATGTCGCGGGCTTCTTCAAACCACTCCGGCCGAAGCTCCTCCGCCGACTGCACCTGGTGGGTTCGCGGGTTCAGGGCGGCGGCGATCTGGGTCAGCCGCGTGGTGTTGGCGCTGGTGAACGATCCTACGATAATCATGACATCGTTATTTTTCGGCATCTGCCGGATTTCCTGCTGGTGGTCGGAAGTGGGCTTGCAGATGGTGTTCAGGAATTTGAGCTCCCGGCATCGGGCCGCCAGCTCTGCCAGAATGGATTTCACGCGGTCCATGTCCTGCGTGGATTGTACGATCACTCCGATTTTTTTCAGGGAGCGGGGATGGGAAACCACCTCTTCCGGCGAGGAAAAGACCACCGCTTCCCGGACCTGCCCGGCAATGCCGACGACCTCGTCGTGGCCATGATCGCCGATGACGACCACCTGGTATCCTTCCTTTTCCAGACGGCAGGCGGCTTCATGAATTTCCTTTACCAGCGGGCAGGTGGCGTCCACGATCTTCAACCCCTGGCGCTGTGCCTGCCGGTAGATCTCCGGTGTGGCCCCGTGGGCACGCAGCAGCAGGGTGCCTGATTTCATCTCTCCAAGGTCTTGGAGGGTCTCGATGCCCGATTCGCGGATCTTGCGGACCACGTGCTCGTTGTGCACAATGGCCCCCAGCATGCGCACCTCCTGGTCCGTTTGGGCGGTATTGGTGGCCATCTGGATGGCCCGCCGCACGCCGAAGCAGAACCCGGCGGCCCGGGCCACGTGGATGCGCACGCGCTTTCCTGTCACGGCCGGCCTACTCTTCCAGGAAAACGGATCGGCCGCCGTCGATGGCAATCACCTGGCCGGAAATCGCCTGACCTCCCTCCACGAAATAGAGGACCGCGCTGGCCACATCCGCCGGGGCTCCCAGACGGCCCATGGGAGTCGCCTGCACCATCGATTCCAGTTGCTTCTCGCTGGTGTCTTCCCCGGGCAGGACCATGGAAGGGGCTACGGCGTTGACCTGGATCTGCGGGGCCAGGGTGCGGGCCATACCGCGGGTCAGGGCGATCAGCCCCGCTTTGGAAACGCTGTAGGGAATATAGCCGCTCCAGATCCGCTGTCCGCCTTCGTCGGCGATGTGGATAATCTTACCCCAGCCCCGGGACTGCATCACCCGGGAAACGTGCTGCGAAAGCAGAAAGGGAGCTTTAAGATTGACGTTCATGAAGAGATCCCAGTCCGATTCGCGAATTTCCGCCCAGGGAGTGCGATAAAAGACGGCGGCATTATTGACCAGAATGTCGATGCGCCCGAAGCGGTTCAGAACCTCCTGGATCAGCCGGTCGATTTCCGAGCTGAACTCGAGATTGGCCTGGAAGATATCGGCGGCCACATCCTTTTCCCGGATCTGGCGGCGCAGCGTCCGGGCCTCGCTGGCCGATTTTCGATAGTGCAACGCCACCGAATAGCCGGCCGAGGCCAGGGCCAGGGAAATTTCTCTACCCAGGCGCCTTGCGGCGCCGGTAACCAACGCAACTTTTCCATGAATCGCCATGGGCTAATTATGTCGTGATCGCCGGTCCCGGAGCAACTAAAATTTTCCTCATCGGCCGGTATCCGCCGGGAAACCTTACCGGCGCAGGAAAGGCAGGAAAACCTCGTGAGCCGGCCGGGCCAGGTGGGCGGCGGCTCCCACCACGGCTTTGGTCATTTCGGCAAAATAGGCAAAATCCAGCGTGGAGATACGGTCCGTTGTCTTGTGATAATGCGGGGTGTGGTTGTCCCAGTCCTCGATCATCAGCAGCGCCGGAAATCCCGAAACCCAGAAGGAATACTGGTCGCTACCGTCGTCATTGGAGGCGTATACCAGGGGAATGAGGTTGAGCTGATAAGCCTGGATGACGCCGGTGATCATGGTGCTGAGCGCCTGGTCTTTGACTCCTTCCGGACCGGAGCGGATGTCCATTTCCATGGTGGCCGCCGATCCGGCCGTGTTAAAGGCGATCATGTCCAGGTTGATCACGCCCAGGATCGGGTCGCCGCGCAGGGCCGCATCCCGAGCATAGGCTTCGCTTCCCAGCAATCCCTGCTCTTCGCCGCTGAAAATCACGTACTGCAGGGAGCAGGCGAAACGGTAGCGGCTCAGAATTTCGGCGGCGGCAAAGACCCCGGCCACGCCGCTGGCATTGTCGTCGGCTCCCGGCGCCAGGGTGCCGGGGGTCTCCGAGGCGTCGTCGATATGGGCGGCCAGGAGGTAGAGGCAGCCGGGATTCGCTCCGGCCTGTGTGGCGACCACGTTCCGGCGCACGCCGCCGTTGAAACTCCAGGTGTGGTAGGCGACCGGCAGCCCCAGGGCAGCGAAATGTTCGAAGGCATACTGGGTGGCCTGCGCGATGGCGGCGGCGGAACTGGTGGAGCGGGTGGTCAGGGTAACGGAAGCGCCCCCCACCGAAACCGGCTGCTCGCCCGACAGCCCGGCCACGTAGCCGTAAAGTATGCTGCTTTGTACCTGTCCGATCATTTGCCCGATGATCGGGTTCGGGCTCAGAGAGGCCGGGGAGTTTGTTTCCAGCGGCTGCAGGGTGCCGGCCCGAGGAGGCCGGGCTGCTTCCGCCCGGGCCGGCCCGGCCATTGCCGCCATCCAGAGCAGTGCCGTCCGGAGGAAAAGAAGGCGAATCGTGCTGGAAACGGTTTTTCGCTGCGGGGTCGGAAAATGCGGCTTCATCATGGTGCGTTACTGGTCCGCAAAATTCTATCGTGCCGGCCCCGCGGAAGCAAGTGGGGCGAGGCTCCTGGTTCGGGCTTCTGCTCTCTTTCCGGTCTTCCGGCCTCCCTGTGAAACAGGAAAACCGCGCTGCAGGAAAAGGGAGAGCGGGACAAACACGAAGGGTCTTCCCTTGTGCTCCGCTTCACAGTTCTCTTTTTTCCGAGGTAACCTTTTTTCGGTCCGCTCGTCTGGAATAGCTGGTACGCAACAAAATCTTTCGAAGGAGAGAAAGACCATGAACCCGGAAAAATGGATGATCCCCACCACAGCGGCCGGATCGCGCTGCAAGCCAGCCTTCCGCTTCGCCCGGCTCCTGCCGGGACTGCTGCTTTTTACCGCTCTGTCGCCGGCCCAGGTCCCTTCCGCCGGCGCCTCCCTGGTCAACACCCGCGTGTCTTCCGATGCCGCAGGGCAGGGAAGCCTGGCGGTGCGCCTCTACGCCCCTTCCTCAGCGTCCCGGTTCCGCTACGGCTCCGCGGACGGCGCTCCGGTCGTGGTGCTGGTCCCCGGAGGATTCGAGCCCGGCAGCCTGGATGCCCAGGCCGGGCCGTTTGTCGACCAGGGCCTGGTGGTCATCACCTTTCTGTTCCCGGGAGGGATCCAGGGCCCTTTCCGCAGCGACGGAACCTACGACGACCGCGGCGACAGCTGCCATCGCGCGCTGCGCGACGTGCTGCGCTTTGCCGCCGGCGAAAAGGCCGATGTCCAGGGCCGGACTCTCTCCCAGCTGGTTTCGGGTCCGGTCCGCAAAGACGCTGTCGGAATTCTGGCCCAGTCCAACGGCGGATCCATTGCCGCGGCCGCCCTGGGCCGTTACGGAGAGCAGATACCTCCTTTGGGCTTCCTGATCCCCTGGGAAAGCCCGACCAACGACCAGGTGCTGGCCGCGGAACTGGGCGCCAGGGAAATGGACCCCGACCTCCTGTCGGATGCGGACCGGGACGGGCTGCCGGCCAATGACGGTGCCAATCCCGCCTACCACCAATACGGATTCCCTTCCTGCTCCGTAGACTACAGCCGCCTGCGCTTCGACCCCGCAGCCCGCTATCAATACCGCGGCAGCGGGCCCTTCTACCAGGGGCTTTTCTACTTCGACAACAACGGCAACGGGCGGCTGGATCTCTCCGCGCCGGGAACCGTGCAGACCGACGTCAATCACAACGGCATGGTGGACGCCGACGAGGACTATCCGGTACCCGGTCTGGCGGCGGTCCTTCCCGACGGCAGCCGGCGGGCCTATCTGTCGGTGAAGGCTGCGGAGGCCGCTGCCTCCGCCCGTCTGGCCGATCCCTGGCCCGCACATATCGCCGCCGCGGAGGAAACCCGCGCCTACTGGGAGATCCGCAATGCAAATCTCTATTTTGCCGCGCTGGCCTCCCGGCAGCCTGCCCTGGCGGGGATGTCCGTTTTCAGCCGGATCGACCATGTGCAGGTGGCTACGGATCACCCTCACGTCCATCACTACCTGGATGGGTTCCGCCAGAATCGGCTCTGGTACCGCCTGAACCCCGATGCCGCTTACGTTCGCAGCGTTGCCGGATCGGCCTATCCCGATCCGGTGGATAATGACGCCAACCTTAACCCGGCCCCCGGGGAGATGTCCTCTTTAGCCGAGCCGCCCAGCCGCGCCAGCGCGCTGCTGCTGCAGGCCGCGGCCCTGGCGGAAATGGCCGACCGCTGCGCCTATCGCAACTGGAGCCCCAACCTGACGGAGCCGATTCATCCCGGGGTGGGCCGTCCCCTTTCCGCGGGGTATGCGGGAGCTACGACTACGACTACCACGCAAACCGTCAGTACCACTACCACTACCACCACGACCACCACCCGCCCCGGGGCTTCCTCCACCACCAGCAGCACTCTGCCCAATGTCTCGCCGGCGCCCCGGTGGCTGACCTTCGCCTTGAACTGCCATGACTGGTCGGACCCCGACCGCAGCGCTGAAACGCTCACTTTTTTCCTGGATACCCTGGACCAACACCGATTTCAGGGGGAGCTTTACCTGACCGCTCCCCTGGTGGAGGTACTGGTGCAAAAGCATCCGGCGCTGATCGAGCGGCTGCGGGGGGCGGTGCACACCATTTCCTATCATGTGCGCGCCCCGCATCCCGCTTTGTATGCGCCGACGGGCAGCTGGCTGGAAAAATACTCACTGGCCCGCTATGAAAGCTGCCGGCTGGACATGCGCACCGGCGGTCTGGACGAAAGCCAGCCGGGCGGATACGAATATGTCGCCCGGGTGTTTGGGCGGAAGCCGGTGGCCTCCGGCGTTTCCACGCTGCCTCCGGAGCTGCTCCGGGAATACGCAAGTGTCCTGGCGGCGCGGGGAGCGCGGGTGATGGTGTTCGAGCACCAGACCCAGGGTCAGCGCGGGTGGGAGGCTCTGGCCGGGGTCCGCTCCGGGCTTTATCCCCGTCCGGCGGACTATTTTCTGGCGCGAACCGATGCCCGCGGGCATGCCGCGGTGCAGGGAGATTTCTGGTGGAACCGCATTTCCAGCGGGCAGATTACCGCGGAAGAGCTGGCCTCCGCCTTCCGCGAGGATTTTCTGGATCAGGCCGGTTTCGGTGCCCATCCCCGTTTCGGCATCGTGGTGATCCATGAAAATGATTTCTATTCCAGGGGAGTTTCCTGGAACCCGATCTATTTCTCCGACGAGGCGGCGGGCGGCAGGCCCCTGAATCCGCCGTATGACCTGTCGCGGGCGGGGCTCGGGATCCCGATCCGCAGCGCCGCCGAGCAGCTGGCGATTCGCCGGGCCTTTGCCGCGCTGGCCCGGGCGGCGGCAGCCGATGCGGAAACCCGCGTGGCCACTTCCGCGGAAGTGGCGCGGTATGGCGACAGCCTGGTGCCAGCCGGCACCTTTCCGCAGAAGGCCGAGGAGTGGTTCGCGGACCCGGGCCTGGAGGAGAATCCCTTGCTCCGGTATCCGTTCGTCAGCGGGAATCTGCCGGGAGACCCGGTCCCCGTTACGGCGGTGTTCCAGGTTTCGGAAAAGGCCGCACGCAGCGGAAAGAAAGGGCTCTGGATTGACGCCGCGCGAGACAGCTCCCTGGTTTTGCAGACCCGGCTGGACCTGGATAAAGGCCGCGAATTCACCTTCGGCGCTTCGGTTGCCGCCAGTGGGCCGGGAAGCATTTCGTTCTCCCTGATCCCGGTGGCCTGGGTCGGAGGGATTCTCCGACCGGTGTCCCGAGAGGCCGCCGTCGCGCCTGCCGTGTTTTCCGGAAGCTCCGACTGGAAGGAAGTGAGGGCCCGGGCCTATATCCAGGATAATTTCGACTATTGCCTCCTCCGGATCGAAATCACCGGAGGAGGGCAGTACCGGCTGGACGATTTCACCGTTACCTCCCGGGAGCACATGCCGCTGGCCATTCCGCTGGAGCCCCGGGGGCCGGTGCAGATCGGCTTCCTGATCCACATCGAGGATGTGCCGGCCCTGCGAAGCGACACGCCCTATTACCGCGCCAAGACGCAGGTGTTCCTGGATCTGGCGGACCTTTTCCGGCGGCACGGGGCGCGGATGACCATTCAGCCGGAGCTGGACTGGGTGATCGGCGCGCAGCGGTCGGATCCCGGCCTGATCCGCCGGCTGCAGGAGCAATACGACGTGGGATTCAGCGTGCACACCCACGGGCCGCAGATTCCGAACCCTTCCGAAGCGGCGGTCCTGGATTATATCGCCGAGCGGAAAAGCGCCCTGGAAGCGTCCGGCAGCGGGCCGGTCACGGACCTGAACGGCAACTTCGATATGCCTGACTGGTCCGTTTTTGCGCGCGCCGGCATCCTCTCGATGACCGCCTATAAAAACAAGAACACCCAGGCGGGTTATGAAGGGCATTACTTCCATCCATGGCGGCCCTCTCCCGGCAACCCTACCATCGACGAGAAGGCCTGGGCGGTGGACGATCCTTTCGGCCGGGTGGTCTATCTGCCGGGCGACTGCACCCAGGTTACCAA
Source organism: uncultured Acidobacteriota bacterium (assembly GCA_903847975.1). GTDB lineage: Bacteria > Acidobacteriota > UBA6911 > CAINFC01 > CAINFC01 > CAINFC01. Next base: position 7,697 of record CAINFC010000276.1, read on the forward strand.
ATTCCACTCACGGCTGATGGAACGGGTGCTTCCGGGCTTGACCTACGCTCTGGCCAATGCCCGGCCGAAGCAATCGACCACCTGGTATTTCATCGGGCATGTGGATAGCTTTGCGGACAAGGACGGGGCGGATCTTGCAACCTACATGGCTTCCGGGCAGTACCGCGAGGATCTGCAGTTTTACGATCGGCTGCTCGAGGAGGTTCTCGATCCGCTGGTGCAGAGGGGATTTGCCCGGTGGGCTCATCCGTCGGATATGCGCGAAGCCTTCGAATCCTCTTCCGCCGCTTCGCAGCCCTAGGCCGCAGGGAAGGAGGGATGCTGGCCGCTATGTGCGGCTGCATCTGGAATGCCAGTCAGATCGAGGCCGGATTGGGACTTGGCCACCATACTGTCGATTCCTATCTCGATTATCTGGAAGGAGCCTGCCTGATTCGTTGCCTGCCCCCGTATTCCGCCAACCTCGGCAAACGGCTGGTGAAGAGCCCCAAAGAATACGGGAGGGACAGCGGATTGCTGCACCGTCTATTGGGAAATCCGTCGCTTTCGCGTTCCCATGGGCGCGATCTGGCAGGTATTTTCGAGCTTCCCCCTAATCGGACCATCCTTCACGCCCGGCTCTGAAAAGAGATAGGAATCGCTTATGGGCTGGATTTCCAAATTGCCGAACCAGCCGACCCAAAAGGCTCAAGTCCAGTCGATCCTTGAGCGGACGGAGCAGTGCCTTTACGTCCGCAAGATCTTTAGGACTTCCCGCATAGAGTTTCATGGCTAGAAGATCTTCCGGCGAGATCATGGCAAGAGGCTGATTTTCAAAGGAAGTAATCCATACACGTTCGAAGGCCTTCTCATCCATTCGGCCGATGCCCTGAAGGATGTCAACCTGATTGGCGTAGGCATCCGTTACTTGAATGACATTTCGGATGGGATCCTCTGCATCCCCGCGGCGGTGCTCAACCTGCAGCCCGGCCGCTACAAAAGCATCCGTCAGGTCTTTCAAGGCTCCATCTCCGACGGTTGATGAAATCACCAGGTCCGCGTCCAAACTGGCACGTAAATAGCCGTAGAAAGAAACCGCGAAAGCACCGATAACGGCGTAGGGGATGTTCCTCCGGCTGAGAACTTCGACGACCTCCAGCAGCAACAAATAGGATTGCCCGCGCCCTTTGGCTTTCATTGTCGATTTCTCGATTGGGATTGCTTTTCGGTATGGCCTTGCTCCGGCTTTTTGCTTTTCCGGTATTCGGCCCCCACATCCATAAGTCGGATCAACCACTTGGAATGCTCCGCAAAGGCAACCAGGCGTTCTTCCGGGTTCATGCGCTCGTGTGCCGCGGCAAGCTCTTCCTTGGCGGCTGCCAGTATTTTCGATTTCCTGGGCGTCATAACGGGAAGTATAGCATCGGGTCCGCGACCCGACCAGGAAAAGGAGGGCGTCAGGCAAGAATCGTCTTTCCCTGGAGGGGCAAACGAGAACAAAGGAGCAGCGGGAGGCTCGCTTCTTTTTGATATCGGTGCCCGAACGATAGAAACGGAGAAGAACGCAGGGACACCCGCTTTCCCCTCGACGGACCGGAAAAAATGGGTGTCCTTTTCTTTCCGACGCTTTTCTTTCTTTTCTTTTTATATCCGTTTCGCTCCGCCCTTTCCGGAAGGGCGTGGTGCCGGCCGGTTATATGTTTGCGGGCGGGATTCGGATCGGCAGCAGGAAGAGCAGGAGGCGACCGGCAATGCCGATAAAAACGACCATCAGGAGGGGAGTGGTATAGGTCCCGCTCCACTCCCGGACCAGGGAAATAAAATAGGGAAACCATGTTTGCCCCAGGGTCATTACCGCCAGAACAATGGCCAGTATTCGCGCCAGGGAAATCGAGTTGAAATAATCCGCCGCCATTAATGCGATGATCAGGAAGTCTCCGCCAAGGGCTAAACCGAACAGCAAAGGAAATAAATAAGCGGGACGTCCGGGCTGCAGAAGCAATAGAAAGGGAATGGCGCTCACGAAGAACAGGACCATCAGGGATAAAACATGCTGCTTGGGAAAGCGATCGGCCATCCACCCTGCGGCAATTCGACTGCCGGCGCTGACGATCAGCAGCAGCAGGAGTGTCTCACTGAAAATGGAATTCAGCTGCAGCTGGTCGCGGAATCCGGCATCTTTGAAAATCAGTTTCAAGTGCTGGCTTATGGCCCCCAGCGCCCCGCTGATACAGGTGCCGCCCAGCATAAGGATCCAGAAAATCCGGGAGCGAATCATATCGGCAAAGGGCAACGCCGACTCCGGGTCCGCCGGTTCGGCAGGGGAAGGGGGGGATCCATCCGGATGTAAGCCCATCAGGGCCGGTCGGTCCTTGTACACCAGCAGCACCAGCGGCCAGGCCAAAAACTGCAGGCTGCCCATGACGATTAATGCCGTACGAAAGCCGTACGTTTCGGTGATCGGTTGGACCAGGAAGCGCGAAGAAACGGCACCGATCACGTTGATTCCGAGGTAGGCTATGGAAAGCGCCAGTCCCCGTTTTTCCCGGAACCATTGTCCCAGGAGCATTTGATGGGTAAGGACGCCGCTGAAAACGTTTCCGACCATATAGAGCAGCCAGAGCGCCCAATAAACCCATAGTGCGCCCGACATGATTCCGAAACCGAAAAAGGTCGCCGCCGTACATGCCGTTCCCAATAAAATTAACATCCGCGGCGGGAAACGCGGCACAAGGATCGGCCCTACCCAAAGTGTAAACAGCGTGCCCACCGGCAATCCGAAGGTAATCACCGAGCGGGACCACCCGAAGCCGCCCGCGATGCCGGGCTTCTCAAAGTAATCATAGAAGAAGGTCATGCCGAAATAGGGCAGTCCAACCGATAATCCCAAGGTGAAAAAGGAGGCGAGAACGATGCGCCAGCCGTAAAAAGGGATAGGTAATTGCTTTTCCACGTTTTCTTACCACTTCGCAAGTATACGATGCCGATAAAGGATTGGGAATTTTATAGCGTTTCATTTCCCCCTCTTCCATCAGACAGATCAGGAGGGAGATCTGGAACTCGTCACGAAGCCGATCCAGAGTATTTCCTAGGTCCCGGTCCCAGAGTGCACCGTAAAACGAATTGCACTTCTTTCCAGGAGCGATGGTCAACCCGATTTTCCCCTTCCCGGGTAGATGCAGGTCTTCACCTGATGTATGCCGGGAAATTCCTTTTTGCCCGCCTGGGACAAAAGGAATGGCATGGGACCTGGCTGAAGCCCGGCACCCGGATCTATATGCTGGATTGGTGCTAAGGGTCTGTCACAATATAAACGTTCCATTATTACAATAATATGGAGCGATTGTGTAATTCCAATCTCCATGGAACCTATCAGCTTTCAAATTGACCATTCGGAGTTGCTGGTCGCTTGCCTTGCACGCTGCTGGGTATTGATTGGGGTCAATTGCTGACTGCACCCTCAATCCTTCACGGTTGGTCATAGCAGCAATTAGCTTTACAATAACCTCATGGCTAACCAATGGTTTGCCACGCCAATTCTGGCTGATAAAAGAAAAAAGGCGATGCTCAATCTTATTCCATTTGCTGGTACCAGGTGGTAAATGGCAAACGGTTATCGGTATTTTCAGTTCGTCTGCCAAACTTTGCAGTTCTGTTTTCCAAAGCCTCAGCCGGGGTCCATTGCTTCCCCCAGCATCCGCCGTGATCAGCAAACGCTTTGCGTGGGAATGAACCTGGCAACCCATGGAATACCACCAGCAGCGGATTGACTTTACCGCAAAAGCGGCCGTATCGTGATCCACTCCAACACTTACCCAGCCGGCATTGGCCCCAATATCATAAACCCCATAGGGAACCGCACGCCCCAGAGTGGGATCCACAAAATCGTGAACCTTTACCCGCTCCGGTTCACACTTCGGGCGCAACTCTCGCCCTCCATTCTTGAATTGACCCACCAGCTCTTTCTTTTTCGTATCCACCGAGATTACCGGGTCGCCTCGCTCCAGATAGCTGCGTACTTTGCGGTCAATATGTTCAAATTGTGCATTCCGATCCGGATGGCTTGCCCCCTCCAGGGTTTTGCGGTTGGCCTGTAAGCTGTACCCCAATTCATGAAGTAATTCCGCAACCATTCGATGGCTGGTCTTATGCCCTGTCCGTTTCAGTTCTTCCGCCAGGCGCCTGACGCTTTTGCAGGTCCACCGCAAAGGTGATTCCGGATCTCCTCGAGTGGTTGGTTCCACCAAAGACTCCATATCATTAATTAATTTTGGATCCCATGCCGCGGTTCGCTTTCGGCCTCCGCCAGGTTTTCTCATCCTTCCGCCAATTCCAACAGGAATCCAATCTTCCTGCAGTTCTTTGGCTCCCTGCCGGATTGCACGTCGTGACATCCCCGTGGCACGGGATACTGCGGAAATTCCTCCCTTCCCTATTGCCAAGGCTTCAGCGGTGACAAAGCATCGCCTGGTCTTTTCATCCAGTTTCCCTTGGAGAAAGTGAAAACGCTTTTTAATTCCAACTTCATCCACCATACATGGGATAGTATACACCCTTTACCCCAATATATGGTACAGTTATTTTGTGACAAACCCTAAGTCGAGGCAGATCAATTCCGGAGCCACACCAAAAAGTGGCCGACTTGCATCCGGCATCGGTAGCCGTTTACGTCCATTAATGGGTGGCCGGTTTTTCCCAGGAAGCGGTATAGCCGGGCAGAACCGACGGATCCTGATATACGGAAAATGCGGTTTGCAACTCAGGTTGTCGGAAATCACACCAGTGGAATGGCGTGACGCCTCGACCGGGTCGGCAAAGATGTTCGGTTCCATGTCAGCGCCCTGGCGTACGAGATGCCGAATGCTTGTCCTACCTTAGAACGGAATGTGCTGTATCTGGAGGAATGTAGACCAAGTCGCCAGGGCCGATGGTCTGCGTCTCACCGCCCACGGTCCACTCCATCCGGCCTTTGAGAACGAGGAAGGTTTCCGAGTGATACGTGTACGTGTGCGGTATGCTCTGCATACCGGCCTTGAACACCTCATCGACATTGCTATACCGCCCGTCGGTCTGGTCGGCGGTGAGCATGATGCGGGTGCGGTTGGTCAAAGTGTACTTCTATGGGCTTCTTAAGAAGAGTGGAAATGGTAACAGTCTGTGTGGTAGAATCATTCATTGTTTGGCCTCTTTGGCGTTCCTTAAAATGTTGTTTCCACTCACTTTATACGCTTTTTTTTACGACTTCGTGAATAATCCGGGTTAGAACTCGGTACTCACAAGATTTATTGGAAAATAAACGAATTTCTGCAATAGATTTAGTACATTACTCACAATCGGTATTTTTTTGTTGAATCTATACTATCAACTTCGGAAACCTACGCACCGTGGCTTTTTAAGCTACCTTTTTCTGTCTCCTGTTCTTCCTGCTGCTGATCTCCCGCGATTGAGGGCCGGCTGCCTTTTACACCTTTGTGACTTATCCGGATGATCGGGATATGCTAGCGACTTCGATCGGAGAACAATTCAGGATACCCTGGAAAACCGTCTGGCAAACGACTCTACTTTACTGGGTTCTATGGGCAGGCGCCAATTGGCCGGGCATTCGCCAGGCATGGTGGTATGCCGACGATTTAGGTTTTGCGGAAGGCTCCGGTAAAAGCCTGCTCTCTTTTCAAGCGAGTCATGGGCGTCCTTTGGCCGGCGTTTGGCTTTCTTCCATCTATCTTGATGCGCCGCCCTCCCGGAAGTTGGCCAACGTGTCGCTCCGAGTGCTTCAAGGTTTGGAACATTCGTTCAACGCCGCCCTGGCTGCTGTGTTGGTATGTCCATTTTCGACTGGCCCCCAAATGTTCGCGGCCGGCTTGCCGTTATTATTGTGGCCTTTTCACGCCGATGCCGTTTTGTGGCGTGCCGGGAGCATTCACGTTTGGGCGGCTCTGATCTCCCTGCTCGGCTTGGCACGGATCCTTTCCGGAAAAAGGATAGAAAAACAGCTCTCCAAGCCAAAGCTTGTAGGCGCTCTGGTCATTGCCCTCTCTACACTAGTGAGTCAGGCAACCCCATGGATTGCCCTGATCGTCTATCTGATGCGCGACGGAGTACGCATGCTTGCGGGGCAAACCAGGGAATCTTTCCGTAAGAATAGCGCCATGACTTGGGTTCTGGGTGGACTTTGTGGCGGAGGCACAATCAGTTTCACCGTTGGAATTTGGTTTGGCGGGGGCGGAGAACGTGTCCAATTGTCCAATGAGGTCCTTTCCAAACTGTTTCTTCTGCTGAAAACCCACTACAACTTCTGGTTTCGACCGCTATTCAATTCGATGGACATTATCCTGGTCCATAGCCTGTTTCTGCTTTGCGTGGCAGCTGGGATTATCCTACACTTCGGAAGGCCCGTCCGATCCGCCGGTTCTTTCTCCTCCTTATTGTTGATCGCCAATCCTATAGTCCTTGCCATAGCGTCTTTTTTGATCGTCCGGCAAAACGGCGTACCCTGGCGCGGAATGTATCTGATGCCCCTGTGCGTCACCTCCGGTTTTTTATTTCTGATCCACGCAGTCAAACCGGAACCCCGTCTGGCCAGGGCGGGGTTTCTCTGCATTCTGGCGGTCTCTTCGGTTTATGGTTTGTCCTCTTGGAAAAACTCCGGAGACTACCCGCGGGTAATGCAAAAGGACCTGTCCCTGGCGCGAGACCTGGAAGTTTGGATGGCAAGGGAGAGCAAGCCCACAACACCTCTGGTTGTTTACGCTTCGGAAGACTGCGTGCGGGTGAATCCGAATCCCTATGGTCTGAACTATGTTTATCATGACGATAAGGTTCCTGCCTTTTATAACTCCGCGGACTCCTTTCTTCGCACCTTCACGAGAATCAATATATCTACGGAGCCCAGACATCGGGAAGCATGCCGGGTATTGTGCCGCCGCCAAGAACCACCCCTCTGGGAGCGTGGGTTTTTGTCCGTTTTCCATTTACCCTCCGGGCGGGTACTCTGCGGTTGTGTTCGCTAGCAATTTATGGCTGATCCCGTACCTCCCACCTTCCGCTCTGCCAAGAAAGGGCTTTGGCGGTAGATTTATGGGTCATGCTGGGCGTCCGGATGGACGGCCAATCTGATTCCGCGCTTGTCCGGTTCGATTCCCCATGGAATGATCCTTGCAAGTCAATCCTGCCTTCTTATTCCATCCCTCAACCCCAAAAAGATCACGGTTCTTTCTTGACGTCCCCCTTTCGCTTGATTTTGCTGTAGCTGCGTCGTATACTTGCGAAGTGGTAAGCAAACGGGGGAATACGGTTGCTTACTATGAATCGAGGAGGATCTGTCGGTCTGTCCCTTCGCGGTGACCTTCGGGTATTGCAATTGCTGTCGGAATCCGTTCGTCTGTTTTTGCCAAAGAGTTGAAGAAATGAAAGCCCGGAAGATTTCTAATGTCGCTAACTATAGTTGACAGGGGAGAAAAAGAGAAAGCGATAGAATATGTCCTTTCCGCGGTTGTTATCCTGACCAGTTGGATAGCCCTAGGCACGGAGTTTTTAAGCCGTCTGTACTTTCTGAGTTTCTGGCTGGTTTTTCTTTTTGGGACCCTAACTCTTGCAATAGGCGCAGGCTTGGGAATCCGATATGATTTTTTTGTCACGGAGGCAGGATGGAAGCTTAAAACGGCTTTCCTAAAAGAAAAAGAAGGAAAATCCCTCCGAATTATTCTTTTGGCATTAATTTTCACAGCCGGACTTTCGGCAATCCTTTATCCACCCAATACCTGGGATGGACTGCTTTATCACCTGCCGCGCCAGATTCGTTGGATCCAAAACCGTTCTCTGGAATACTTCCCGACTCATTTCCTGTTTCAGCTCTACCAGGAGTCGTTAGGCGATCTTCTCAGTATGCACACCCTGATACTTTTCGGGACGGATCGGTTTTCCAATTTGGTTTCCTGGTCGGCTTACCTGTTGATTCTGCCCGCTGTCTCTTTCCTGGCATTAAAGCTGGGAGCAAGCCGGTCTACCGGCAGGATTGCCGCCATCCTGGCTCTTTCTGTGCCGGTTGCTTATTGGGAGGCTTCGACAACCAAAAACGATGTCCTTTTCGCATTATGGTACATCATTCTCTTGGGGCAGAGCGTACAGCTCTTCCGTGAAAAATCCTGCACGTACTTTAAAGCCGTGTGTGTCGGACTGACCTTTGGCCTGTTCCTGCTGACCAAAATCCTTGCCTATCTATACGGCGTACCCCTGGTTTTCGCGATAACCTACGGCCTAATCCGCTCCCACGGAAAAACGTTCTGGAAAAGTGGCTTGCTAATCGCTTTCCTGGCATTATCCTTGAATGCCGGCATCATCAATCGGAACATTCGTTTTTTTGGCAGCCCGATACCGGCTCCGACAGACGATGAGGGAAAGCTGGTGGAGCAATACAACCTTCGCGGATTCATCTCCCGCTGTCTGCGGGATTTTGCCTATCAGTTGGGAAGCCCAATCGCCGGACTGAATCTGCGAATTGCCCAAGGCGTTTCTCTCTTCCACAAACAGATTGGAATCGACCTGGACGGACCCTCCACCACGATTCGGCCCTTTGCGATAAACTACCGTCCCAACAATGAATACCAGGCATCGGCACCCGCTCACCTGTTGATCGCTGTCGGTATCTTTCTTTTTTATTGCTTTCGAGGAAAAGGGGAGTCGATCTGCTGATTTGGTGCTTATGGGGTATGTCCTTTCTCTCCTACTGCCTGTACGCTCTGGTGTGCCAATTCGATTATGCCCAGGGACCCCGTTTTTTGTTGCCGGTGCTCTTCACGCAATCGACGATTGGTGCCGTGCTGTCGGAAAAGGTCTGTTTTACCCGATTTCGGCTCTCCCAATTCTGTGTTTTCCTGGCGCTCGCCGCCCTTCTGCCTGCCGTCGTTTTTCACTCCAGATCCCTAGTTTGGCCTAAATATCTGCAGCAAAACGAAACGGATTCCATGTTTTTCTGGGCACCTCAACTGAAAACAGAGCTGACGGAAGCGGCCCGCTTCGCTCTGAAACGCCATGATCTCACGGTAGGGATCGATGCCCGACTTCAGGAGGGTACCAAGGGAAACTTGTCCCTCGATCCTTTCGAATACCTGATCATGCGTCCGCTGACACTTCCCCATCGGTTTTTACAGCCGCAGACCGAGCCTTTTGATGTCGATAATCTTTCAGCGAAATTATGGCAGGATCAATATCGTCCCCCGGACTGCGTCATTCTATACTCCCGTCCGGCACAGGAAACCGTCATCGATCGTCAAACCGGAAGAGTCTACCGGGCAGCAAAGAAATGGGAGCATGTTGCCTTTCTATTGCCCCATGAATCTCCCTTGGAATAAGCCAAGAAAGGCCGCCCCGGAAATTCCTCGAGGTTTTGTTTAATGAGTAAATCCACAGGGGATAGGTTATCTGCTGGAATCTTGTTCCTCTTGCTCGCGGTAACATTTCTACGAATCTATCCGACATACAGGGAGTTTACCCAAACCAGCGATGAGCCATTTCATATCGCCGCGGGCATGGAGTGGTTGGACCGAGGAGTGTACCGTTACGAACACCAGCATCCGCCGTTGGCGCGAATCCTGGTAGCTTTGGGGCCCTATCTCAAAGGATTGCACTCTTTTGGAAAAGAACAGGCGATTGACGAAGGCAATGCCATCCTTTTTTCGGACGGCCGATATTGGGAAAATCTGACCCGGGCCCGTTCGGGCACATTCCTTTTTCTGGTTCTTGCTGCGATAGTGGTTTTCCAGTGGGGATGCCGTTGGTTTGGAAGGGTAGCTGGTATCGTCGCTGTTTTTCTATTTCTGCAATGCCCTCCCATTCTTGGGCATGCCGGATTGGCGACAACGGACATGGCTTGTACGGCCGCCGTGGTATTCCTACTTTACCGCTTTTTTCGCTTTATCGAATCGCCGGAAATGAAGCAATCCATCTGGCTTGCCGTTTCCCTGGCTTTGGCTGTCTTGGCGAAGTTTTCCGCCATGCTCTTTGCCCTCCCCTGCTTGGTGGTTTCGTCGGTGTATTTCTATTTAACCGAGCCGGAAAAAATCCGTCCGATCCTCCGGCTGCGATCGGTTGGGAAGAAATTATTAGCACTGTTTATGATCGCTTTTTTCCTGGTCTGGGCGGGATACCGTTTTTCCCTGGAACCGCCACTTTCCGGCGAAGGTACCTACCACCTCACCGTGAAGCAAAAGCTGGCCGCTTATCCCGTTTTAGGTGAAATAGCCTATTTCCTCCTTCTCCACGTACCTGTTCCCGGCCACGAAATCTTCAGTGGGCTCCATACCCTTTCCCTGCACCAGAAATTAGGACACCCGGCATTCTTCATGGGAGAGTACCGATCCGACGGTTGGTACCGTTACTTTACAATCCTTCTGGTTTTAAGGACCCCATTGGGCTTTCTTCTTTTATTTTTAATCGGAGGAATTCTGATCTGGCTAAACCGGAAGACATTTCCATATACCGCCATTTATACCGTTTTATTTCCTATCGTTATTTTAATCGTCTGCCTTCCTTCGCGCATCAATATCGGTCTTCGGCACATTTTCCCGCTGTATCCCTTCATGGCTTTGGCTTGCGGCTATGGCGCCTCACTCCTGTGGCAAAAGAGGAAAGTGTGGGGAAGAGCTGTCGTTCTCTTTTGCCTCCTGGCAACAATGGGGGAATCGATCTTCTCTCATCCCGATTACCTTGCCTATTTCAATCCATTAGCAGGGAAACATCCGGAAAATATAGTCTGCGACTCCGACCTCGATTGGGGGCAGGATCTGCAGCGACTTTCCAAAAGGGTTTCCGCCTTAGGCATCCAGCGGCTGGGGATTGGCTATTTCGGCACTTTCCCCTTGGAAAAATCCGGATTAACGAATTACTACATTCTTTCCCCGGACAAACCGACATCCGGATATGTTGCCGTTAGCGCTTTTTATCTGCACAATGCTTTTGGCTCCCCTCAGGATTACGCCTGGCTGCGAGCACGTACACCGCGGGAAAGAATTGGAAAGTCGATTTATTTATACGAAATCCCTTGAAGTCCTTTAAACGAAAAGCTCTGTTAACGAGTCTGACGATAGTGGATGGTGAACCGCTCCGTATGACTCGCATAAACTGATTATGCACATGCAAGCCAGCGGCATGATAAGGAATCCTACCTTCTATCGCAGGACCAGAAGAAGAAATAGCAGAATGCCGAGAAAGGCGGCCAGGAGAGCCACGGCGCGCGGGTTGCTGAAATTGAGGGTGTAACCGATTCCAAAGCGGCGTTCGATAAACAGAGATAGATAGGTAGTCGCTTATCCACGTTTTCTTACCACTTCGCAAGTATACGACCCAATACCAGCGAAAGCATGCATAAACGAAGAAAAAATAGGGCGTCAGCCAAGAATCGTCTTTCCGTGCAGGGGCAAACGAGAACAAAGGAGCAGCGGGAGGCTCGCCTCTTCCTTTTTCCTGGGGAGGAGGGTGACGATTCGACAGACGAAGGGCATCCAGAAGGCGGGGCGGGACAGACCTCCCCCATGGTCGCCCGGGGCGACCGCCAAAAAAGGCCGCCTGCCCTGCCGGGTTCCCGGCAACCTGATTCGAGGAAGGCAGGGGAGAAGAACCTAATCCGGATAGATGGGGTCCAGGCCGTCGTACGAAAAGACCAGTTCCATATCCCAAGGCAAACGATCCTCCCCCGCGGGTTCCGCCGGTGCGAGGGGAACGATCTTTTTAAGGGGAGGACGAGGAGGCGTTTTCCGGATTCCCAGATGCTGAAGAATTAACGAGGTAGACTTTCTCGATGAGCTTTCGCAGGCCCCTACTTTTATTGGATTACCCGAGCGAAGCCAGGCCATCCAAGGGATCCTGGTGGGGGGTATCCTCGGCGAACCGAGGATGGCCGGGCGAGGGTTCAGGCCGGTAATCCACCGTACCGTTGGGACCATCGTAGGAGAGGCGGTCGAGGGATATCGGTGCCCGAACGACATAAACGGCAAGCTTTTCGGGGGCCGCGGTATCTTCGGACAAAACCGGCGGACCTTGATACACGGAGAATCCGGTATATGGGAGGCGATCCGGAATTTCTATCGTTGCCGGATCAATCTTTTCCAGGCGTAAAAGCTCCTGCAGCAGGGTATGACGAAAGAGCAGCATGAGTTGTTGGGAGTCTCAGGGGGGGCAAAGGTTGGAAGGAACCATCGGTACGGAAAACGCCATTGGTTAGAATGCTACGGCAATGGGGGTGCCGATGGGCCAACTTATCCCCGAACGTTTGTAGACTACTCACAATACCGGGGACCGAGCGAGGGTCATCGGATACGGCTTGCATCATCTCCCGAACAGCCGCATACGCGCAGGAACTCAATAACCCCGGGAGTTGGTATGACAGTCCTGGGCCGGTTTACGCGGGGCCTCCCGGAAGAACGCAGGGAAACCCGCTTTCCCCTCGACTGACCGGAAAAAATGGGTGTCCTTTTCTTCGAAGAAAAGGGATGCACTTTTTCATGGCCATTGATTCCTTTGTCCGGCCGGCATCTCTTTTTCTTCTTTTGTAAAACAGGCGGCTTTAATCGTGGTCGCCTCTGAAGTCTGCTACGATATAGTGATAGGTTCCGACCTCACGTAAATGTCGGTCCATGAACCCGCAAATTTCCAAATACGTTTTGCCGCGGTGAGACCAGCCGCATGTTTGGCATTGGGCATACCACCCTTCCGTGGTAGTACCTCCGGCAACTTCCCCCAGTTGCTCGTCGGGGATCTCGGACAAACGGACGACAGGATCCACCGACTGGATACGCTTTTTTGATTTTGAGAACATCGACGATTTATCTCTTGTCACAAAGGGTCGGTTCACGCTCCGGCAAATACACAGCGGCCGACATACGTTCGTTGGGTGGATAGCTAACCGCTTTTCCACATTTTCTTACCATTTTGCAAGTATACGATGCCGCCACAGCGAAATCAAACAAAAAGGGGTGTCGGGATAATACCAGTATTTTTTCGGGGAGCGGAGAGGGGTCCGTTTCTGATTTAGCCCGGGAGTCTGTCCGAGAAAATTACTATGCGGAAGGCCGCTATCCAGCTCCCCGGAGGAATCGACTGGCAAGGCGATTGGGGGAGGGGCGCGCGGCGCGCGCCCCAAGGATTATCCGGAAAAGGAATGCCGGAGGATTCCGGATCAGGCGTATGCTTTGCGTGGAGGAGGCTGCTTCAGCACCCGGCGGGTGGAGGGATCGAACGCCAAGACCTTCCCCTGGCGGTAGGAGTCAACGCCAAGCTTGATGGCCGTCATCACCTGGTATCCGCGGGTGACATCGTAGACCGGCTTTTCCCGGCTGCGCATGCAATTCAGCCAGTTATCGGCCAGATCCTCGTTCGGTTCGGATTCGATGACCACCTCCGTTTTTCCCTCGTTGGCCTCCTGGAAACGGTTCAGGAACTCTCTCTCCGCGCGGATGACTGCCCGCTCCCGCGATCGTCGCGGGCGTTCCCGGGTCAAATCGCCCATGGCGCTCCCCGCCGGGGCACGGTCCTGGACGATCTGCAGGGTAGCCCAGTTGCCGTACACCGTGATGGGGGCCGATTCCGAATTGGCCATGCAGGAGATCATGTTCACTGTGTAGTCTCCCGGGTACTCCACAGCGGTCATGTACACGTCGGGCACCTCGCGGTTTTTCTGCACGTAAATGCCTCCGGCCGCGGTAACCCGCGTCGGGAATTCGAAGCCCAGCATGGTGCACATGGTGCCCAGCCGATGGTAAAGAAGGTCGGTGGCGTTGCCCCCGGAGTAATCCCAGAACTTCCGCCAGCGGAAGTACCTCTCTGCGCTGAAAGGGCGTTTTTTCGCCGGTCCGAGCCACAGGTTCCAGTCGAGGTTCCGTTCACTCACTTCGGCATGGGGCCAGGCCTCGTCGCCCACGCCGGGGATGGGATAATCCCACATGCCGCTGCCGGTGTTGCGGTTGTAGCTGATCAGCCCCCACAGGATCTTGCCCATCTTTCCCGAGCGGATATACTCGTTGATTTTCCAGTTGAGACGGGTGGCCGGCCCGGTGCCGCCCACCTGCAGGATGCGGCGGGTCTGGCGGACCAGCTCCTCCAGCCGGGCCGACTCCTCGATGGTGTAGGTCATCGGCTTTTCCAGGTAGACGTCCTTGCCGGCCAGCAGCGCTTCCCGGGCGATGGGGTAGTGCAGGTGATCCGGAACGGCGATGACCACCGCATCGATATCCGCTCTCTGGATCACCTCGTGGTAATTGCGATAGGCTTTTTCCGCTTTGGTTTTTTCCTGGGCGTTTTTCAGGCGCGGCTCCCAGACGTCGCAAACCGCGGCATACTCGAAGTCTCCTTTCCCCTCCTTGCGCGCCTGGAAAGCGCGCTGCAGGAGCCCGAGAAACTGCATGCCGTTGCCGATAAAGCCCAGGTTGATCCGGTCATTGGCTCCCAGGATTCTTCCCCGGGCGGGAGGAGCGGGTTTGTCCCTGGCGGAGGTCGGGGCCGGGAAGAAAGTTTCCGCGGCCAGACCTGCTCCGGCACAGCGAAAGAACTGACGGCGGCTGGATTGCGGTTTGGGTCTTTCTACGTTTGGTTTCGTCGGCATAGCAATGGCTCCTTTTGGTTACGTCAGTGGATTATAATCCAGGCGGGACCCGGGCGGCTGCGGACCGGGCCGGGGAATGTAAAAAAACCGGCTTGACCGCGGACCTCGTGTCCTCTTACAATGGGCCTTTTCCTGTGTCGTGCAATTTGGGCTGCATGAAGTGAGGTGAATCATGGATCGACGTTCTTTTTTTCAGACGGGGGTTCTGGGAACCGCCGGCCTGGCTCTTTCCTCTCGTTCCTTTTCCGCCGCCTTTCAGGGAGGGGCACCCAAACGGGTCGGGCTGATCGGCTCCGGCTGGTATGGAAAATGCGATCTGCTGCGCCTGATCCAGGTCGCTCCCGTGGAGGTCGTATCCCTGTGCGACGTCGATGGCCGGATGCGGGCGGAAGCCGCGGAAATTGTCGCCGGCCGACAGGTATCCAAAAAGAAGCCGCGCCTTTACTCCGACTATCGGGAGATGCTCAAGGAAAAGGATCTGGATATCGTCCTGGTCGGGACTCCCGATCACTGGCACGCCCTGCCGATGATCGCCGCGGTGAAAGCCGGCGCGGACGTGTGGGTGCAGAAGCCCACCAGCGTGGACGTGGTTGAGAGCCAGGCGATGATCGCCGCCGCCCGGAAATACAAGCGGGTGGTGCAGGTCGGGTTGCAGCGGCGCAGCACGCCGCATCTCATCGAAGCCCGCGACCGCGTGCTCCGGGAAGGCCGCCTGGGGCAGATACGCCACGTGGAGATCTGCTGCTACTACCCGAGGCGGTCCAGGGAGGCTCCCCCCGACACCGCTCCGCCCGATTATCTCGATTATGAAATGTGGACCGGTCCGGCCCCGATGCGCCCCTTCCATCCGACGGTTCACCCCCGCGGATGGCGCGCCTTCATGGAATATGGCAACGGGACCGTAGGGGACATGTGCGTACACATGCTGGACATGGTGCGCTGGATGATGAACCTGGGATGGCCGAAGCGGATCTTTTCCTCCGGCGGCATTTATGTGCACAGGCAGGGGAATGCCAACATCGCCGACACGCAGACCGCCACCTTCGATTTCGGCGATCTGCAGGTGGTCTGGAATCATCGCGCCTGGGGGGAGGGAGTGGATCCGCAGTATCCCTGGAGCGCCACTTTTTTCGGGGATAAGGGAACCCTCAAGGCCAGCGTTTTTCGCTACGATTTTACTCCCCTGGACAAGGGGGGGCAGGCCCTGCACGGCGAGCCGCTGTACGAATACGAAAAATATCCGGAAGACCAGACGGAAAAAGACCTGGAAAAACACTGCGCTTCCGCCATTCGCGGACAGATGAAGGACTTCCTGCGATGCATCGAGTCGCGCGAAAAGCCGGTGGCCGATATCGAAGAGGGCTGCATCAGCAGCATCAGCTGCATACTGGCCAACCTTTCCATGCAGCTGGGCCGCTCGCTGGCCTGGGATCCGGCGCGCGGTCGGGTCACGGGGGATGAGGAGGCCAACCGGCTGCTGCGCCGCCCCTACCGCAGCCCGTGGGTCCACCCCGAGCCGGATGCGGTCTGAGCGGCCCCTTCAGGCTGTCAGGCGAAGCCCGAGTTTGCGTGCCCTTTCCTGCGCCCGCGGGGGAAGATCCTGCCGGGCGTGAACGGCGGTGAGGCCCAGCCAGAGGGTTCCCACCGGCCGGGCGCCCAGAATCCATGCGGTACTTTTCAGCGCCCGGGGAGCTCCGGTGGCTACAGGAATAAAGATCCCGGGCATGGCGGAGGTGGAGATCAGGACCGCTTTTTTGGAAAGGATTTTATTGCGCTGGACAGGGCCGCCCTGTTTGCCCCAAGGCCAGTAGGCATAGCAGACCAGGCGTTCCATGAAGCGTCGGGTCAGCGCGTTCAGGTTATAAAAGTTCACCGGTGCCGCCAGCACCAGGGCGTCGGCGCCTTCCAGGCGGGACAGAACTCCGTCCAGGTCATCCTTCTGGATGCAGGTGCCGCGAACCGGTCCCGGCTCCTGGGTGCAGGACCGGCAGTTGGTGCAGAATTCGATCCGGCGGTCCAGCAGGTAGATCTTCTCGGTCTCGGCGCCTTTTTCACGGGCGCCCTCCAGGACAGCATCCACCAGGGAATCCACGCTGCATCCCTTGCGGTAGCTGCCGACCAGCGCCACGATCCTTTTGGGCATGCTTCCTCCTCAGGACCGGGCTGTTTCCGGCAGGTCGTCGTTGAGGGCGCCGCTGCGGAAGCTGCGCCGGTCGATTTCCTCGAATCCGACGGCTTTCAGCTTTTCTTCAATCTCCCGGCTGTGCCGCTCCAGGATCGCAAAATCCTCGGCACGGACCTCGATCATGGCCAGCCGGCCGAAATGCCGGACGCGCAGCTCGCGCAGGCCGAGGCTGCGAAGAAAATCCTCCGCCTGCTCCACCTGGTTCAGCTTCTCGGCGTTGATAGTCTGGCCATAGGGTATTCGGCTGGCCAGGCACGGACTGGCCGGTTTGTCCCAGATGGCCAGGCCCAGCTGCTGTGCCAGGAGCCGGATGTCCTGCTTGGTGAAGCCGGCATCCTTGAGCGGGCTGACGATCCGGAATTCCTCGGCTGCCTGGTGTCCCGGCCGGTAATCCCCCAGGTCATCCACATTGGCTCCGTTGGCAATGGCCGCCATGTTCTCTTCCCGGGCGACATCCTCCAGGCCGCGGTAAAGCTCCGACTTGCAGTGGTAGCAGCGGTCGGCCGGGTTCTGCGCGTATTGGGGATCGTCCAGTTCGCGACACCCCACCACTTTCAGCCGGGCGCCGATTTCTTCGGCAAAGCGCTGTGCGTCCTGCAGCTCGCGCCTTGCCAGGGAAGGAGAGTCGCCGATGACCCCCAGGGCTTTATCCCCCAGTTCGTCACAGGCAACCTTGAGAAGAAGGGCGCTGTCGATGCCTCCCGAGTAGGCGATCAGCAGGGAGCCGTAGCGATGCAGCTGTTCCTTCAGGCACTGATATTTCTGATCTATGGCATTCATAATGATGTTCGGTTTGACCTTAATGTTTCAGGGATGGTGCCGGGAAGCTAATTGGAGCGGTTCCTGGGAGAAGCTTTCTGCAGAACATCCACCAGATTCCGGCCCTCTCCAACCGGCTTGACTTTTCCTTCCAGGATGATCTCCCGGGCCGTGACCTCCCTGCCGTAAATGGTTTTGTTTGCGCCGCTGTCCTGCCGGAGAGAAGAGCCCGCCAGGGATACCCCGGCGAAAAGACCCCGGGCACGCGAATAGGAAAGAATTTCCGCCCGCATGGTAGCGTCGGTCTCGGCGGAAGTGGCGCGTCCTTTGGGACCGGCTGCAGCGCTGGCGTCCGCACCGAGCTTTACTTTGCTGCTCAGGATTCCATCTATACCCCGGGGATTCATCACCAGCAGCACGAAATCGGTGGCGGTTCCGCCCAGCTGGATGCCGATGTTGCCGCCCTCCAGCCGGTACATGGCCGGCGCTCCCCAGGGGCCGTCCATTTTGGCTCCGCTGCGGCACACCAGGGCACCCCGCCCGTAGCTGCCCCCGATGCCGATCGCAACCTTCATCACCGACGGCATGATAATGATACATTCGGCTTTATCCAGCAGGTCCTGGGGGATCCCGTCGGGAATATGAAGGATTTCATCCAGAACCCTTCCGCAGTTGGCCAGGCGGCTCTGGTCCGATTCCGCCTTTAGAGGCAGGGACAACGCCAGAGCCAAAACCAAAATCGCTATTCCAATATTACGTATCACTTGAGTCTCCTGAAACGATACTAAAATAACCCTCTTTTTCTGCAATCCGCTTTTCCTTTTCCGTCCGGAATGGCGGAACCGGACGGCAGGATGTAAAAATACCTGTCCTCCGCCCGATTGTCAAATCGGCGGTACGGCGGAACCGGATAAATTAAGGACAGCAATTTCTTGACCGCAAAAGGATCCTTTCGATGGCGATAGCGAACAGATCTTAACAAATGACCAAGGTGCAAGAAGTCTTCGTCTGCGGATGACAGGCCCTTCCCCTTGTCTTCCCGCTCTTCCTTTCTTCCTGTAAGCCCTCTTTTCAAAGGAAGACGGGAAGATCAGGAAGGAAGAAAAAAGCAGCCCGCGTATTCCGGAGGGGGTAGAGAAACCTTTTGCGGTGCCATCAGCCCGGCATGGAAACCAGGGGATGATCCTCCACCCAGCGGACTTCTACTTCCTTCCCGTAGGCATCCGAGAGGTTCTCACCGGTCAAGGCCTCCCGGGGGGCGCCTTCGGCCCAGGCCCGCCCGCGACCCAGGACCAGAACCCGGTCTGCGGCCGCAGCCGCGGTTTCGAAATCCTGGGTGGTAAAGACTACCGTCTTTCCCGCCTGTCCCAGGAGCCGGATGATCTCCTGCATCCGTGTTCTGAGGCTGAGATCCAGGTGGGCTACGGGCTCGTCGAGAAGAAGGATCCGGCACTGCTGGATCATGGTCCGGGCCAGCTGAACCATGCGAAGCTCGCCGGCGCTCAACTCGTCGAGCTTCCTGTTGCGCAGAAGGGGAACGCCCAGGTCTTCCAGGCATTGCAAGGCAAGCTGGCGATCTTCTTCCAGAGGGGCGGAAAGATAATCCAGATAGGGAACCCGTCCCAGGAGGACGTAATCCGGAACAGAGTAAGGAAGTGGAATGGATTCGGATTGGGGAACCAGGCCGACGACTTTGCCGCGGTCCTTGGATTCCAGGTCGGAAACGATCCGCCCGTACATGGAAATTTTTCCTTTCCAAGGGATCAGCCTTCCCGAAAGCAGGTGCAGGAGCGTGCTTTTGCCCGAGCCGTTCGGTCCCACTACCGCCAGGACCGTTCCGCCGGACAGGTTCAGGGAAAGGCCGGAAAGGACCAGCGTTTCCCCACGCTGGTAGCCGAAGTCCAGGTCCTTGACCACCAGGGCGTTCGGATAATTTGTGCTCATGAGCGGCTCCTCCGTTTCCAGTTGGTGAGGCAGGCCCAGAAGGCGATGGCGCCCAGGATTGTGGTAATCATTCCCAGGGGAATTTCTTCCGCCAGGGGAAGGGCAACCCGGACCAGGTCGTCGCAAACCAGGATGCAAAGCGCGCCGGCCAAGAGGGAACCCAGGAAGCTATGGTGGGCTTCGGCGCCGAAAAGCCTTCGGGCCAGAAGCGGAATCACCAGACCGACCCAGAAAAAAATCCCCGCTTCCGCGGTTACCGTGGCGATGGCGATTACGGCCAGGGCGGCCATCCAGAACCGTTCGTACTCCGGGGAGCTGCCCAGGGAAAAGGCGGACTCCTCTTCGAGCAACAGCAGGTTCAGACGGTGCCGTAAGCAGTAGAGAGCCAGCAGGGGGATAAGCACCCACGGGCCGGCATGATAAACGTTCTGCCAGCCGACGGCTCCCAGTCCACCCAGAAGCCAGGAAGGGAATACCGGCCTTTCCGGCCGGAGCGCGGTGATGAAGTTCACCAGGCTGATCCCCCCGAGAAACAGGGAGGAAACCGCGATTCCCGAAAGGAGCAGCCGCAGCGACCATTCTCCGATGCGCAATCGCTGGGCCATCCGGTAGCTCAGCGTCAGCCCCAGAATACCGAAGAGCGCGGCGGATAGCTCCATCAGCAGCAAAGGGCGCTCGGCTTTCGAAAAAGCCAGAACCAGGGAAGCCCCGAAAGCGGCTCCCGGCAGGACGCCCAGGAAACCCGGGTCGGCCAGCGGATTGCGCAGCAGCATCTGCAGCACATACCCCCCGCCGGACAGGGCCGCCCCCAGAAGAAGAGCCATGATCAGGCGGGGTAGTCGAACCTCGGTCACCGTCGCATGCAGTGGATCCTCTGTCCACAGGGTGGAGAAATGAGTCCACAGGGGCTCCGGAGAGCGTCCCAGGAAGAGGGAGGCCAGAAAGACCAGCAAAAGGCTTCCTCCGAGCAAGGCCAGCCAGGGCGGTTGCCGCAACTCCATTGTGTCTCCCCTTTCTGATCCCTCGGGGATCTGTCTGAACCATGGTTCCGGCCCGAGGCCGGCATCCGGAACCGACCGTTTCGGTCCTATTCCTGGTATTGTAGCATAGAACCATGGTTCCTGGGAGTACGGCCCCGCCTCGGACCGGTTTTCTCCCGCCCTTGCCGGCCGGCGCGGCCGCGAAAAAAAGCACGGCGGATGAAACCTCCCGGTGGGCGGAACCGTATTTCCTGCTTGACGAGCTCCGGTCTCTTTTCTATACTTACCGGTAAGTATAGAAAAGAAAGCGAGACAGGAAATGCCGATGCAGGAAAAGAAGACCTCGACGCCGAATGACAGCGTGCACCAGCGGCTGCTGCGGTCCGCCAGCACCGTCTTTGCCCGCAAGGGCTACGCCGCTGCTTCGGTGAACAGCATTGTCGAGCTGACCGGGGTCACCAAGCCGGTCCTGTACTATCACTTCGGCAGCAAGGAAGGAATTTTCCTGGCCCTGATGAACCAGGCGCAGCACGGCCTCCTGGAGGCCCTGCTCCCTTCCGGGGAAGAGGACGATCCTCTGCGGCGGCTTCGCCGCCTCTGCACCCGCATTCTGGATCTTTCCGCGGATAACCTGGATTTTATCCGCCTGATCAACACCATTCTCAACGGCCCGCCGCAGGGAGCTCCGCCCTTCGATTTCGAGGCCTTTCATACCCCGCTTTTCCAGGCCATCCAGTCGCACCTCGAGGAGGCGGCAGCACGGGGCCTGCTGCGCGACGGCCGGGTGAAGGACCAGGCCTGGCTGGTTTACGGCACGCTGTGCTGCTGCCTGGATGCCCAGGTTTGCCTGCCGGATAGCGCTCCCGGCCGGGAGGGGCTGCAGCGCATGATGAAGATGATTTTCCGGGGCATTGCCTCCGAAAAATACTGGCAGGAGCTGCCGGCTGGCGACGGGCCTGCCTCGCGGTCCCGGGCTGCCAGGCCCAAATCCACTCTGTCCGGTTTGAAAACTAAAAGGAAATCGTATGTCTAGATGGATTCTCAACCTGCTGCTCTTCGCACTGCTATGGACCGGCATGGGTGGATGTAGCCAGCCCAGCCCGGGGCAGGAGAAGCAGGCCACCCAGGGCAAGCCGCCGGTGGCGGTCGATGTGGCCCCGGTTGCCGTGGGCACCCTTACCGAAGGGATCGAGGTGGTCGGCTCCCTGGCCCCCAAGTTCCAGTCGGAAATCAAATCCGAATATGCCGGGATCGTGACCGAGGTTTTCGTCACCGAGTGGGTGCGCGTTTCCCGGGGCGATCTGCTGGCGCAGCTGGACACCCGGGAAGCCGCCGTATTGCGGCAGAAGGCCGAAGCCGGGCTGGAAGCGGCGCGCGCCGGGGTTCGGCAGGCCGAGGTTTCCCTTTCGCGCACCGAGCGGGAGTACCAGCGGTTTCTCAAAATGAAGGAGGCCGGGCTGGTGACCCAGCAGTCGCTCGACGAGGCCCAATCCGCCCGGGACGCGGCGCTGGCCGCCATCCAGGCGGGCAAAGCCCAGATCGCCGTGGCCGAAGAGGACGTGCGCTATATCAAGACCCGTCTGGAGAAGGCCACCATCCGGTCTCCGCTGGACGGCGTGGTCGCCTTTCGCGGAGTCAATGTGGGCGACCTGGCCGGAGAGATGGGCATGCCCAAGATCATGTTCCTGATCGTGGACAACCGGATCATGAACCTGACGGTGACCGTTCCTTCCTCCCGGATCAGTCCGCTGCGCCCGGGGCAGACCCTGCGCTTCCGCACCGACGCCGTTCCCGGAAAGGAATTTCAGGGCAAGGTTATGTTTATCAACCCGACCCTTTCCGAAACGGACCGCTCGGTCCGGGTGGTGGTCGAGGTGCCCAACGCGGACGGCGTGCTGAAGGGCGGGATGTTCGTCAAGGGGAAGATTGAAACCGGCCGCCGCGAGGGAGTCATTCAGGTGCCGCGCCTGGCCATCCTGAACTGGGATGTCGCCGGAGGGAAAGGACAGGTGTTTCTGGCCAACGGAAGCCAGGCGGAGCTGCGCTCCATCTCCCTCGGAGAGCCGATGGAGGACTTCGTGGAGGTGACGGCGGGGTTGTCCTCCGGGGAAAAAGTGGTCATTCGCGGGGGATTTAATCTCAAGGAAGGAGACCGTTTGATCCTGGCCGGGAAGGGAGACTGACCATGCTGCTTTCCAACCTTTCCATCAAGCGGCCGGTCTTCGCCAGCGTGATGATGCTGGCCCTGGTTACTCTCGGCCTTTTTTCCTTCCGGCGGCTGCCGATCGACCTGTTCCCGGATGTGGAGATCCCGGTCCTGTCCATTACCACCATCTTCCCGGGGGCGTCTCCGGAAACCGTGGAGCGCGAGGTGACCAAGCGCATCGAGGAGGCGGTCAACCCGATTTCCGGCGTGAAGCATGTCACCTCGGTATCCCGGGAAGGCGTTTCCACGGTGATCGTGGAATTCCGGCTGGAAGTGAAAATCGATGAAGTCTCCCAGGATGCCCGCGGCAAAATCGGGGCAATCCGCCGGGAGCTGCCCGCCGGCATCGAGGAGCCGATCATCCAGAAGCTGGATTTCGCCGCCGAGCCGGTGATCTCCCTGGCGGTCCGCTCCCAAAGCCTGCCGCCGCAGTCGCTGACCACGCTGGTGGAAAAAAAGGTCAAGCGCCGCCTGGAAAACATATCCGGGGTCGGCAAGGTCAAGCTGGTCGGGCCTTCCAAGCGGGAGGTGCATGTCGACGTGCTGCCCGCCCGCCTCGAATCCCTCGGTATGGGCGTCGACGAAGTGGCCATGGGGCTGATGTCCGAGAACGTCAACACGCCGTTGGGCCGGCTGAACCGCGGCCATTCGGAATACCCCTTGCGCGTTTCCGGCAAGCCGGCGGTGGTCGACCAGTTCCGGGAAATGATCATCAGCCGGCGGAACGGGAGGCCGATCCCGCTGGGGGAAGTGGCCGGGGTTCGCGACGGGATCGAGGAGCAGCGCTCCCTGGCGCTCATCGACGGGGTGCCGGCGGTGGCGCTGAACATTCTCAAGCAGTCCGGGGCCAACACCGTCCAGGTGGTGGACCAGGTCAAGGCGGAAGTGGAGCGCCTGAAGAAGGAGCTGAACGAGGGGACCTCCATCGACGTGGTGCGCGACGGGTCCATCTGGATCCGGGATTCGGTGCGGGATGTCGAGGAGACCATGATCATCGGGGGCATCCTCACCATCCTGATCGTTTTCGTGTTTCTCAACTCCTGGCGCAGCACGGTAATCACCGGCCTGACCCTGCCGATTTCGGTGATTTCCTCCTTCATCGTCATGCTGTTCATGGGAATGACGCTCAACACCCTGACGCTGATGGCTCTGTCGCTGGCCATCGGGCTGCTGATCGACGACGCCATCGTGGTCCGGGAAAATATCGTCCGCCATCTGGAAAAAGGGCAGGACCATTTCACCGCGGCGCGCGAGGGAACCAGCGAAATCGGCCTGGCCGTTCTAGCCACCACTTTCTCCATTGTGGCGGTGTTCATCCCGGTGGCTTTCATGAAGGGCATCATCGGGCGCTTTTTCTTTCACTTCGGCATCACGGTCACTTTTGCGGTTCTGGTCTCGCTGTTTGTGTCCTTCACCCTGGATCCCATGCTCTCCTCCCGCTGGGTCGATCCGGACATCGAACATGCCGGTCGACGGCGCTGGATCAACCGGGGGCTGGATCGCTTCAACAACTGGTTCGACCGCTCCGCCAACGGCTACCGGCGGGTGATTGCCTTCGCCCTGGACCACCGCAAGACGGTCGTTCTTCTGGCCATCCTTTCCTTTTTTGGCGGGCTTTTCCTTTTCTCGCGGCTGGAGAGTAACTTCATGCCCGGCTCCGACCAGAACGAGTTCCTGGTCAAGTTTAAAACCGCGCCCAACGCTTCCCTGCTCGAAACCCGGGGGCGGATCGAAGCGGTCCTGGAGTCGCTTCGCCGGATGCCCGAGGTGAAGCAAACCTACGCCACGATCGGCGCCGGCGACTGGGATACGGTTCGGGACGCCGCCGTGTATGTGCGGCTGGTCGACCGGGAGCAGCGGAGCCGCGGGCAGTTTGCCCTCATGCGGGAGGCCCGTCAGCGCCTCAGCCGCATTCCCGGCATCATCCCTTCCGTGGAGGAAGCCGGGCGCATGGACACCCGCAAGCAGCTGGTGGTCAGCATCCGGGGAGAAGACATCCGCCTGCTGAAGCAGTATGCCGCGGAGCTGAAAGGCAGGCTTTATGATATTCCGGGAATTGCCGACATGGAGGTTTCCCTGGAGCAGGATATTCCGGAGTTCCGGCTGGTGGTGAACCGCGAGCGGGCCCAGGATGCCGGGGTGATGACCGCCGACATCGCCCGCCTGGTGGGCTCGCTGATCGGCGGCCAGGCGGTGACCACTTTTGAAGACGAGGACGGAGATGCGATCAACGTCCGGCTGCGCCTGCCGCCGGACCAGCGGCAGGATCCCGGTCACATCCAGCGCCTCTACCTGGCGGTCAGCCGCCCGCCGGCGGGACTGGCCCTGGTTCCCTTGTCCGACCTGGTGTCCTACCAGTCGAGCACCACGCCCTCGGAGGTCAATCGCACCGACCTGTCCCGCGAGGTGGTCCTCTCGGCCAACCTGGACGGGCTGGCCCTGGGAACCGCGGTGGAGGCCATCCGTGCCAGGGCGGCCGGCATTGCCATGGCCCCCGGTTACCGGGTGGTCTTTTCGGGAGAGAGCGAGGACATGGCCGAGTCCTTCCAGTACATTGCCGAATCCCTGCTGCTGGCGGTCATTTTCGTCTACCTGATCCTGGCGGCCCAGTTTGAGTCCTTCATCGATCCGCTGTCCATTATGCTTTCCCTGCCCCTGTCCATCGTCGGCATGGCCGGGCTGCTCTGGCTGACCGGCGACACCATCAACATCATGTCCCTGATCGGACTGATCATGCTGATGGGGCTGGTTACCAAAAATGCCATTCTGCTGGTGGACTTCGCCAAGGTGCTGCAGTCCCGGGGCATGCCCCGGCGGGAGGCGATCATCACCGCGGGCCGGACCCGGCTGCGGCCGATCATGATGACCACCTTCGCCATGATCTTCGGCATGCTCCCCCTGGCCTTCGCCATGGGCTCCGGCGCTGAGTTCCGGGCTCCCATGGCCCGGGCGGTCGTGGGAGGCCTGATCACCTCCACCTTTCTGACCCTGATTGTGGTCCCGGTGGTCTATTCCGTGCTGGACGACTTTGCCGGCTGGATTCGGCGGGCCTGGGCCCGGCCGGCCGCTGAAGTGCCCCATGAATGACCGATCCTTCCCAGCGGAGGGGCCGTGGCGGCTGATCCGAGACTGCCCCTCCTTTTATCGATTGAATGCGAGACCATCATGACTGATTTCCGATCTGGTTCCTTTCCCGATACCGGTTCCTTCCGCCGGAGAGGCCCTGCGCCGGCTCCCGGGCTTGCCTGCCTGCTGGTCACCGCCGGCGTACTCCTGGGAATGGCGGGATCCGCGAGGGCCGAAGTCCGGATGCTGACCCTGGAGGACGCGCTGCGCATCGCCGCGGAGGAGAATAAAGACATACTCAAGGCCAAGGAATACCGCAAAAAGGTCCTGGGCCGCTATATCGAGGAAAAGGCGAACGCCATGCCGCAGCTTTTCGCTTCCAGCTCCTTTTCCCGGGACAGCGACAACAGCCAGAAGGCCTTCGGCGGCGGATTTTTCATGGATATGCCGGTAACCCGCAATCTTTATACCGCCGAGGTCGGGGTCTCCCAGGTGCTCTTCACCTGGGGGCAGGTCGGAGCCGCCCTGCGGGCCGCCAGGGAGGGGATCGAGGATGCCGAGGCCCAGCTGGCGATTTACCAGCAGGCCGTGGCCCGCGACGTGACCGCCGCCTTTTACGATACGCTGCTGGCCAAGGAGATGTGGACCCTGGCGGAAGAGAACCGCCGGCAGAAGAGCCGGCACCTGGAGGAGACCCGGAAGAAATATGAGACCGGGACCGCTACCGACTACGATATTCTTGCCGCCCAGGTCACGCTGAGCAATGCTCAACCGGAGGTGATCCGCTCGGAAAACCTGATTCGCACCAGCCGCGAGCAGCTGCGCTTTCTGCTCGGCCTGGAAGGGCAGGAAATCGATACCACCGGGTCCCTGAACACCGAGGTCCGCAGCAATCCGGATTTTGATCGCCTGCTGCCCGTCGCTCTGCGTTCCCGTCCGGACCTCCACGAGCTGGAACACCAGGAGGCCATGACCCGGGAGCTTTACAAAGTCTACCAGGCCGGAAACAAGCCCAGGCTGGACTTTCGCGGCGGCAGCGGCTGGAGGAAGATGACCATCGGCGAGGGTACCGCCGACGGCTTGGCTTACTCGGCCGGGGTCTACCTGACTTTTCCCTTTTATGACAGTGGTCGGACCGCCGGCCGGCTGATGCAGGTCCGCAGCGACCTGGAACAGCTGCGTTTGCAAAAAGCAAAGTCGGCCGACGGGATTTCGCTCCAGCTCCGCCAGGGGATTCATGCCGTGCGGGAGGCGGGGGAAATCCTGCAGGCCCTGACCGGGACGACCGTGCAGGCGGATAAGCTGCTTTCCATGGCGGAAAAGGGATATGAATTCGGAGTGAAGACGCGTCTGGAGGTAGAGGAGGCCCAGCTGAACCTGCGCCTGGCCAAGAGCAACGTCTCGCGGGCGCGGCGCGATTACCTGGTGTCCCTGGCCACCCTGGACTGGATCACCGGAACCATCCGCACCGCCCCCTGATTCCCATAGCCTGTGCCTGTTATTTCTGATAACGAACGTGGATGTGCGGCAATTTGTGCTGTCGGTTATCAAAAAAATTGAGAGAAACGATGATGCCATAGAACATCGAAATAATTGCCCTTTTTTGCTGTCCTTTTTCCCAATGCCTTACCCTCGGCTGGGCGTACACTCATAAGCATTTCTACTCCACTCCACACGAGCTCCAATGAGGCCGTCAAGCATTCCAGGGGCACATCCTCTTTCCGTGCTGCTGCAATGAAGGCTTCGTCCTCACATTTTCGTAATACGATTCCCCCACTGTGGAGAGTGAGTTTCTGGAAGGGGTTCCCGGTGCAAAAGGCATGGAGGTAGTCCGGTTCTGCCGTCCCGATAGGGACTTGCCCCGTGCCGGAGCCAACCCGGCACTGAATTGCCAGGCTAAAATCTCACCGTCCATGAAGGGACTATGCCTCGGAATCACAGACCTGTGCCGGATTACGCGAGGCCTCCCAAGGCCATGGGGGAGCACAACGGTACGATCTCCGTTTTTTCGTCCCGCGCGGCACACATGCTAGTCATGTAAGGGACGGCAGAACATAAAGTATGACCTTTTGCGGCGCCGGCGGAAGTTATCTTCCTTCCAGCAGCTCCGCGGAAAGGACGGTGGGGCACCAGTACTTCTCGATATGTTCGATCACCTTCTCCGTTCCTTCCGCGTGGCTGACATAGGGCCGGTCCCCGGGATCGTACATGGCATCGGTCAGGTCGCGTATCAGAATGCAGCGGATTCCCCAGCGGGTCATCTGGCGGATGGCAAACGAGCGGTTGAGAATGCACATGTTGGTGTGGACCCCCATCAGAAACAGGTGGGTAATCCCGCGGCTCTGCAGGGCGCTGTAGACCTCGCTGCCTTTGTCGGAGATCAGGTCCTCCGGGCCGATATGAATCGCGGGATGCTGGCGCGTCCAGGCTTTATGGCTCCGGTCGCCGGGAGTGTCGCAGCCGCCGTCGGAGTCGTCGATCGGCAGGGGGGGATCCCTGGTATCGGCTGCCGGCGGGGTGGCGGTCGCAGGGATCCGGAGCATGGCCTGCCGCTGGGGCGCTTCGCCGTAAAAAACCATGGTGTCCGAGGGGGCGTGGATGATCAGGAATCCCAGCCGGCGCAGGCGCTCCAGAAAGGGGTCGGCCTTTCGGGCCAGAGCGGCGGTGCGCTCCGCCGCTCCGCGGCACCAGTGGTTGTCCCACATGTCGCAAATCAGGATGGCGCTGGTGTTCGGCTGGATCGAAGCCGAAAAAGTCACCGTTTCCCAGTTGTCTGCTGCCTTGAAAGGCTGCAGGCGGCTGCGCAGCCGAACGGTCAGCGGCTGGCCCGCTGCCGGCAGCGCACTGAGGAACAGCAGCCATAAAAGGAGGGTCCGGCGTTTCATAGGCGTCTCACTCCGCCTGATTCCGCTGGGCATCCCAGCGGACCCTTCGGCCCAGCTGCAGGGACCGGTTGGCCAGCTGAACCACCAGCACCGCCTGGAATCCCAGCTTCATGGGGGCGGTGGTCGGACGTCGGGTGCGCACGCAGTCCAGGAAATTGGCGACATGCAGCTCGGTGGCTTTGCCGAAACCCGCGGCGGTGGTCCGGGTGGCCGCGGCGCTCTCTTCCGCGCCCTGCCGGTAAATGGCGAAACTTTCGCGGCCGATATCCAGCCGGGCCAGGTCGCCGTCCAGCTGGTTGAGCTGGTCGTTGCGCGCCTGATATTTCATAGCGGCGTAGTTGATGGTAAAGACGGCGATGAAGTCCTCCGGGTACTCGGCAACGACCACCACCGATTCCGGCATGTCCACTCCACCGGCCTTGTGCGGCCGTCCGGCGGAGGCGTTGACCGCCAGGGGAAATCCGGCGTTCATCAGCAGGTGGATTCCGTCAAAGACGTGGGCTCCCTGGTCGGCGACGATCCCGCCGGCGTAGTCGGAAAAATAGCGCCATTGGAAGAAGCGGTAGGGATCCAGCGGGTGGCGCCGGGCGGGTCCCTGCCACTGCTCCCAGTCCAGCGGGCCTTCCAGCCGGGCCGTCCCGGATTCGTGCAGATAGTTGTTCAGCCACCAGGAGCGAGTCATGCGCACCTTGCCCAGGACCCCGGAGTTCACCTGGGCTTTGGCTTCGAGGAACAGGTCGTAGCTGCGCCGCTGCATTCCCACCTGCACGATGTTGCGGCTGCGGGCTTCCGCCTGCACCAGCTCGACTCCCTGCTCCGGGGTCTGGCAGAGAGGCTTTTCGAGATAGAGGTCCTTACCGGCAGCCAGGGCGTCCAGCGCCATGCGGTGGTGCCAGTGCTCCGGGGTGGCGATCAGCACCGCCTGGACTTCTTTGTCCTCCAGGAGCCGGCGGTAGTCCCGGTAGATTTTCGGAGCCGGCGATCCGGCGGGCTGGGAGGCTTCCGCCAGGGCTTTCTGCAGGTGGGGCTCATAAACGTCGCACAGCGCGCCGACGCGCACCCCGGGCTGCTTCCGGAAGACCGACATCACCGAAGTTCCGCGCCCGCCGCAGCCGATCACCCCCAGCACGATCGAATCGGAAGGCGCGCCCTGCGCCGCCAGGGCCGTACCGCCGGCCAGGAAAAAGGTTCTTCTGTCCATGGCTTGTTTTTTCTCCTTCTTGTTTCAGAGGATTCGAATGCTTACCAGCTCGTTGGCCCGCAGAGTGACCGGTATGGTGCGGCCGTCCGTGGGGATTTCTTTCAGGTCCTCCTCGCTGATCCGGCAGAGGATGGCTTTCCGGATCTCCCGGAAATTCACCTTGACCCGGATCGTGGTCTCCGGATTCCGGCCGGTTTCATACAGCCTCAGGATCCAGCCCTGCCCGTCTTCCGCCTGCTTCAAGGCGGTCACCATGACGCTGCCGCTGTCGAGCTCCACCGCTGAATAGGAGTCTGCGGGCAGGGTCCCGGCCTGCGGCCCCAGAACGCAGGCCAGCAGAGGATGGGCGGCGTTCCACCCGAAGCGCGTCGACTCGGCCAGAGGGATTTGCGCCCCGGAAGTGAAGGCGTAGGGGAGCCGCAAGGAGCCGCCCTGAAAGAGCGCATAGTTGCAGTTCCACATGTTGCTCATGGCGTAGGAATAAATCTGGGCGTTGGCCGGGACAAAGGTGTCATGCCATTCCGGGTCGTAATGGTTGCTGTTCAGCCCGCCGAAGGTGGCTACCGGGACCTCCGGCGAGGACCAGACCACCGTGCGGTCGCCGCCCGTCAGGCGGACGAAGTTCTGTACGCTGCTGTAGCCCCGCCAGGATCCCGGGAAAATGTCCCTGTCCCAGTCCAGGACCGCGTAGGGCAGTTCGATCTGCAGGGAAGGCCGGCACCCCAGGGAAAAGGGAAAGGCGATGTAGATCTGCTCCTTGTAAAGGGACTCCCTCTTTTCCACCCGGTTCACCACTTCGATTTTCTTCTGCAGGTGGTAGACGCGAACCGTCCTGCGGATGGTGGCCGGGGCCGGACCCGCCGTCAGCCGGGCCAGCGACTCGAAACAGGAGTAGACCGGGCCCGGGCGGCATTCCACCCGGTCGAGGATATTCGGCGTGTAACGGGTTCCTTCGCCGTAGGTGATTCCGGCTTTTTCCGCAACGCCGGTGCCGATAAAGCCGGCATTCACGTCGTTGTGGATGTACTGGTTGAAAGTGTAGGGAGCGCTGCCGTCCACGATGTCCCGTTGGAGCTCCTTGTCGAGGATGGAAAGGATCGTGCCGGTTTTTTCGTCCACCCGCACCCGGTAAAAAGTATTTTCGATGACCGTGGCGGAATCCGCCCGGGGCTCCGCCGCGGGGCGCAGGTCCCGCGAGGGCTCGAAGCGGCTGTAGCCCAGTCCCGGCAGGTCCGCGGCGGCGAACACCAGGAAGCCGCCGCCGCCTTCGCCGGCTTCCCACTGGCAGGGAGCGGCTTTCCCGCTGCGCACATCGGTCATTTCGGCGGGGATGGCGTCCGGCTTCCAGGGAACGCGCACAATGTCGGACCGGCGGTAGGACATCGGGTTCCACACCACCACGCTTTCCCGGGGAACAGCGATGCGCCGGCACAGCTCCCTCCAGTGCTCCTCGCGGATTCCGGCAATGATGTTCTGCGCCTGGTAGGCATAGTCCTTTTTGGCCTGCCAGTGCTTTTTATAGGGGACAAAAAATTCGGAATCCACATCGAGCTGCTGCCCTTCCGGGATTTTCAATTCGATGGTTCCCTGGAAGGTGGTGGCGCGCCGGACCCGGCGAATTTCCCCGGGGCGCCCGTCTGGATTAAAGTCGTAGCCCCAGGTGTGGTCGGAATAGAGATGCATCAGGTTATAGGCTTCCCGGATTTTTCCGCCGGGATAGCCCCCGGCCGGGAACAGGGCGGCCAGGGCTTCCGCGGCCAAAATTTCATGCTGGTTCCGCTTGTGCAGGCCGGTCTCCCGGGCCAGGGAATTGGTTCCGTCCGCCCAGGAATGCGGGTTGTCCCCGCGCATTACCGGGATCCGGTTTCCGAAATTCTCTTCCATGTAGGAGAAGAACTCCGCCATGGTGGACAGGTGAATGACGGCGCCGGGGCATTCCTGGCGGAATTTCCGGACGTCGTCGAGCAGCCCGGGATCGGAAGGCTGGATGTCTCCGCGCCCTCCATGGCGGAAAATCGCGTCGTACGGATAGTCCGCCATCTGCTCGAATTCGTCCAGGGTCTGTTTGCCCTTCATCCCTGCGGAGGAGAATTTCGTATAGGTCCATTTCCCCGGCGTCCAGGCCAGCAGCACCCGGCTGCCGTCGACGGTTTCCCAGTGCAGGATGCGCGGAATGCGCGGGGCGATCCCCTTCCACACCACTTTCACGCCGGGGCCGAAGGTGACGCCGCGGATGTCGTTTTTAGCCAGCAGCTGCGGCAGCCCCATGGTGAAGCCCTCGCTGGCGTCGTTGAGCATGGCGTAATGAATGGGGAGGTGGTGCTGGCGGCGCAGCTGGGCGGCATAAAAGCAGAGGCGGGCCAGCTCCTCGTGGCCGCACAAGTCGGTGTGCACGCTGGTATAGAAGGCGCCGACGTCGATCTGCCCCCGGCGGATGCAGTCCAGGAGGGCCTCAAATTTCTCGGGCGGGCGGCGTCGCCCGTAGTAGTCGACAATCCAGGCATGTTCAATGGTGCAGACAAACTGCAGCCGATCCGGGGCCTCCCGGGTCTGGTTGCAGAGTTCGATGGTCCGGTCGAGAAAGCCGAGGGTCCGCTCCATGATTTCCGCCGGCAGGTCATGCCAGCCGATATCGGCGTGCGAGGCATTGAAAATAAATACTTTCCAGTTCCGGGGAGCTTGGCCTGAAACGGCGGGGGCGGAATTGCCGGAAGAAAGGAAGCCGGCGGCGGCCAGGGATCCGAGCTCGAGAAATCTTCGTCGCTTCATAGGGTGTCTCGTTTTCCGTTCGATCGTTGCGCTGCGTGAGCAGGACGAAACGCAGGATACCTGCGATGGCATGATTGTATGCACCGCCTGCCGCCGGTGTCAAGCCGGGCTGCGGGCCTTTCCGCGCCGCGGCCGGACCGGTTCGGCTGCAGGAAACCGGAACCCTGCTTTCTTTTTTGACTCCGCCGCGGTTCACCTCTAAAATTGTGGCATGATGAAAAGGAAATCAATCACCGGATTCTGCCTGTGCGTCGTGATTACAGCTTTAGCCGCCTCCGTCTCCTCCTGCCGCGGCCCTTCGGAAGGCGGGCCGGCCCCGGCCGTCAAGCCGGCCGGAGCCCCGGTCATCGGCGCGATTATTTTCGGGCGCGACAGCTTCTTCGAAAATATCCAGCGGGGGATGGAGGCCGCCGCCCGGGAAGCGGGCGCGGAGCTGCTGGTCAGCATTCACGATCACGACATCAACAAGGAAACCGAGTTCATCGAGAATTACATCGCCCGCAAGGTGCAATCGATTGTGATTACGCCCGAATCGACAGAAGCCTCCGTGGCCGCCATCCGCCAGGCTCACGACGCCGGCATACGGGTGGTCTGCTTCAACACCTGCATCAATCCGGCCGATGCCGCCCGCTATGTGTCGGCGCACTACGAAACCGATCAGGCTTCCCTGGGATACCAGACCGGCGAGTACCTGGCCGGGTGGTGGGCGGAGCATATGCCGGGCCAGGAAATCCGCCTGGGCATCCTGCAATGCGAGCGGTTTGAGAATTGCAAACGCCGCGGCGAGGGGTTCCGGAAGGCGCTCAACGATAAGAAGGTGGCCTGGAAGGAAATCGCCGTCCAGGAGGGATGGATGCCGGACGAAGGGTCCACGGCGGCCGAGGGGATGCTGCAGTCCGACCCGGGCATCAATCTGCTCTGGTCGGAAAACGAGGGGGGAACGGTCGGCGAAGTGGTGGCGGTGCGCTCCATGAACCAGGCCGGAAAAGTATTTGTTTTCGGGACCGACATGAGCCCGCAGCTGGCGGAAATGCTGATTCACCCGGAAAATATTCTGCAGGCGGTTACCGGCCAGTCGCCGAGGGAGATGGGCTCGGCGGCGGTGCGCGCCGCGGTGGCCTCTGCGAAGGGCCAGCCGGGGGATTCCTATCACGTCGTGCCCAACGCTTTCTATTCGCGAAGCAAGCCTGCGGAGGTTCAGAAATACCTGCAGGAGTACAACCGGTGAGAAGGGCAGCATGACCTCGGCCGGCGAACCGGTGCTCCGTACCGAGCAGGTCTGTAAATCCTATCCC
>CAINFC010000277.1 GCA_903847975.1 uncultured Acidobacteriota bacterium
CCCCGGGTATGCGGATTTGTTTGAAAATCAGCCCGGAAAGGGCTGCGCAAATACCTGGTATTGATGGATTTTGCGCAATACTTTCAGGATTGTCGCCTACGGGTGTCCCTACCCGGGGTAGGCGCGAAGCGCGCCAACCCCGGGCAGTGTACCGAAGCCCTTAAGGGCTTTCCCCAAGGGAAATCTCCAGACATGGGACTTTTTGCCGGGTTGTCAGAAAGGATGGCCCGGCTGAAAGTCTGCCTGATTGTGCTCTGCCGTCCCTGACGGGACTTTGCCTCGGAATAACAGTCCTTCGCCGGTTTACGGGGTGTCTCCCAAGGCCATGGCGGAGCACAACGGTACGATATCCGCTATTTCGCCCCGTGCAGCACACACGCAAGTCGCCGCCTCAGGAAATCACCGCCACCTCGTGATCCGACACGGACGGCAGAGTGAAGACGGCCCAGCCGTCCGAAAGGCTTACCTTGGCCGGGGCAGCGGAAACCAGCAGGCGTATTTCCTTTCCGGAAACATCCTCGGGGAGGCGAACCTTCACCTGCAGGGGACCCACGGGAATCAGCTCATCGATCGGCGCCCGCCAGGCACCCGGACCGGTCAGGTTGACCACATGCAGAATCAAGCGTCCCTTCTGTCGGTAAAGGTGGCAGTCGACCAGGCCGCGCCCCTCTACCCGAAGCGCAAGGCGTCCGGCAGCGGCCCAGCGAATCAGGTTGGCCAGCAGGTCGCCGTGGTCCGGCAGGTTCTCCCTGGCAAAGCGGCGGTCGACGTCGGCCGGCAGAAAAGCGGTCCGGCCTTTTACGATCAGCGCCGGGATATCGGTTTTCGGCACCTTCATCCAGGCCGTTTCCGGCGGAAAAACCGGGAACGGAGGGACGAACGTCATGAGCACCTCCGCATCCCTGTCAACCGCCATGGCCTCCAGCATACCGCCATAGGGCAGGATATCGGTTTCGTCAAATCCCTGCAGAATCGGGTGACGCGCACCGGCCGGAGCCGGTTCATCGCCGGCCCGGGGGCCGTCCACCCTTCCCCGCAGCTCCGGGCTCAGCCGGAAGTAGGTGTGATGGGAAGCGGCTACTGAGGCAGCGGACCCCAGGCGGGCTCCCGGCGCATGGGCGCCGAACAGGTCGGCCAGCGCGAAGTCGGGGCGCGGATCGCCCCACTCCGTCAAAAGGGTGCTGGCCCCGGTGGCGATCAGGGCTCCGCCCTGACGCACGAAACGGCGGATCGCCTCGCACTGGGAATCGGAGACGGCCGCCAGGCTGGGCAGAACCAGCACGGCCAGCTGCGGCGAATCCCGTTCGATATCATCCGCATGAACCGGCAGATAGGGGACGCGCGCCCGAACCAGCGCCTGGATCATGCCGCGATATGGATTTTCCACCAACTCCCCGGGCTCTTCCCGACCGTAGAAATCGGTGTTCCTCTGGGACCAGACGACCCCGACCGTGGCCATCGGGCGGCGGTTCACGAGGTATTCTTCATTGGCCTGGTACCAGCGGTAGATCGGCTCCGCTGTGCGGTACATGCGGCGGTCCTCGTGGTAGGCGCCGACATGATGCCACCAGGGCTGAATACCCCCGGCAAAGCCGGCCACCATCCACATGCGGGCTTCCGCAGCCGGCTTGCTCGACAGGCGGAATGAGGTGCGCCCCGCCTGGTACATGGCCATGCTCTCCGGAATCAGCTTGTCCCAGCCCAGCAGGCCATGAATCAGCTTGCCGCTTTCCGCATTCTGCTGAAACCCGGCGGAATCCGACCGGCTCTGGTGATCGAGCATGATGATTTCGGCGCGGCGGCCAATCTCCCGGTAGTCGCGGAAAGAGCGGCTCTGCCCGCTGACCGACCCGCTGTTCATCCCGATCCACAGGCAATCCGGACCGCCAGCCGAGCGGGTGGTGCGGTTGTTGAGATCCCAGATCTCCAGCCGCCGCTGGTAATTCCAGCGGATCCAGTCCCGATAAGCCGGGCTGTTCCAATCCGCCTTTTCCGGCAGGGGCCGGCCTGATTTTTCCTGAAACTTGCGCCGGCAGTTGGCACAGCAGCAGATGCTCTCCCGCCCCAGGCCGCTCCAGCTGTTGTCCGTGATCCCTTCGGGGCGGGTCCGGTCGATAATTTCCCGCAGGATCGCCGGGATGTGCTCCTCGTAATAAGGACCATGGACGCAGGCCACATAAAGCTCCCCGGCCCGGTAGGGTTTTCCGTTGGCATCCACGGCAAACCACTCGGGATGCGCCCGGTAAAAATCCTCGGCGGCACGGTTGGAGTCCATGCGGGCCAGGACCGCCAGCCCGTCTTCATGGGCCGCCTTGGCCAGCTCTCCGTACAGGTCGCGGTCCCCGAGAAATTCGGCCCGGCGGTGCAGAGGAATCCGGCTGGGATAGTAGGCGACGATGCCGCCGGCATTGATAATGACCCCCTGCACCCGGGTGCGCTTCCAGTAGGAGCGCCACCAGGCTATGTCGTAGCGGACCGGATCCCTCTCGGTGATGTTGGTCTGCCCCCAGCGAAACGTGCGCCGATACCAGGGGAGAGCCGGCGTCGGGCCGCCGGAATCGGCGGAAACAGCGGGAAAAGACAGGGCGGTTTGCATAAAACCGCGTCGCGAAACCGAAGGCATGGCGATGGGCTCCTTTTTTTTCATGGAAAGTCGAAAATGGAAGAAAAGCAACAGGTCGGGCGCAGGCCGAATTCCCTTCCGCTACCGCCGGTCAGGGTGCGCTCTGTTCGGTTTTGACCAGGCGGCCGGTGTCGAAACCGTTGACCTTCAGCCGTTCCAGAATGGCCTGGTATTCGGCATCCTCCATGCGCGGAGTCCGGCTGAGTATCCACAGGTATTTACGGGACGGCTCCCCCACCACCGCAAAGCGATACTCGGGATCCAGATCCAGGATCCAGTAATCGCCGTAAAACGGCCAGAAAAAGGTCACCCGCAGCCTGGCGAAGGTCTTCTTGTCCACCACCTTGGCTTTCCCTTTGGCCTTGGCCAGCTCCCCCGACTGCGTCCGGCAGCTGTTCAGCACTTCCACCCGGCCGTTCTCCAGGAGCGTGTAGGTGGCGGTCACCTCCCGGGCGCATTTTTTCTGGAACCAGTTAGGGTAGCGGGCGATCTCATACCAGAGCCCAACGTATCGCTCGAGATCCACGCGGTCGACCGTTCGGACCTCCTTTGATTTCTCCCCCGCCAGGCACACCCGCGGGGTAAGAAAGCAACAGAGCAGGAGCACGACACAAACAGTCCATAGGGTCCTTTCCATGATCGCACCTCCGATTCGTTCAACGGTTTGCAGCAAGGTCCTGCAGGTCGGGAATATCGAAACGCTCCAGGAGCGCGAAGCAATACTGCTCCGGAGCCTGCTCGATGCCCGGCCCGCGCTCCAGGATCTGCTTCAGGCTCGAGAGCGGATCCTGGCTCTTTACGCGGGAGATCGCTTCCGGCTGCAGCGCGGCCGCGGCCAGACCCATCAGGCTGGTCCGGGGGCCTATGGACCAGACTTCCACCTCCCTGCCGCTTCCCGTCTTCTGCAGCCATTCCGCAGCAGCCGCAATCTGACCGGCCTGCACCCCGAGGGCACGCTCCCCGAGGCCCGCCATCAGAATCGCATAAAGTGCGGCGCGCTGGGCGATCGCCGATTCCCCCAGGTAGAAGGGATCGAGGACCATGACCCTGTATTTCTGACCCAACAGTCCGGATACCCGGGGGGAGGTCCCCTTGCGGCCCTGATCGGCGATCAGCAGGGCAGTCCGCTCCCAATCCAGGGGACAAAATTCCACGGCAGGAACGGTCCAGTCCCGGCCCATCTTCAACCGCCAGAAGGTCACCGCAATGTTTCCCGCCTTCCGCTCTCCGGCTTTTTCCGCCTGCACGGAATAGGGGCGGAAACGCACCGTCTCGCGCAGCAGAGCGCGGCGGCCTTGCCGCCAGGCAGCCTTTTGGGCCGGTTCCCCGGGCGGCTGATTCCCCCTGGGCAGGGAGGCGCCGAGAGCCAAGGCCAGCGAATGAAAATGGAGGTTCTTTTCCGGAAGCGCCACCTGCAGCTGTTCGGCGGTCCGGATCTCCTCCTGGCAGGGAATCTCGTGCCAGTCATACGGCGCCCCAGGCCAGAAGTAGGTTCCCAGCACCTTGTAAAACTGCTCCCGGTTCTCCTTTTCGTAGTTATGGGTTCCCGGATCAAAATTGACATGGGAGGTGAGAAAGCCCGCTTTTCCGAACAGGGAAAAAACAGGTGCAGCGGCGTCCAGCAGGGGCTGCAGGGCATGGTCGGCGCGGAAGCAGCAGTTGTCCCTGGCATTGAATGTCAGCAGCGTGGGCCGGGGGGCGCGCATGGCCGTAAGGTGAGCATAGTCGACCACCGTTCCCAGGTCGCAGGGCGTCTGCTCGGTGTCTCCGAGGTCGGACGGGAACCGGGCCCGCGTGGCAAAGCTGGAATAGCCGGCCACCGGATTGGAAAGCGTTACCCGGGGATCCAGGGCGCTGAGGAAAATGGTCTGCCAGCCTCCTCCGGAAAGGCCGGAAACAGCCACGCGCCTGCGATCGGCATGCGGGTGCTGCAGCAGAATGTCAAGGCTGCGCTGCAGGGAAAGGTAAAAGGGGGAAACGGCGCTCGTGCCGCACAGGTCCAGCTCATTGGCCTTATAGTGCGTGAATCCGTCCTGGCGCAGCTGCCCCATGCCAAACCATTCCACATTCAGCACGATCATGCCCCGCTTCACCTGGTTGATGCACCGGATCTGTTTGTACTCCACGCTTTTTCCTGCGGGATCGTGCCCGTTGACCGCCAGTCCGACCGGCACCCGTCCCGTCAGGTTCAGCGGCTCATAGAGCAGGGCGGGAATCCACAGGCCGGGAAGCACTTCGAAGCGCAGTTTACGGATCCGGTACTCTTTCCCGCCCGGGATACTCTCCAGCCATTCCGCGCGGGTTTTCTCCCGCCTCCAGGCCGCGGCTTCCCCACGGAAGACAACCTTGTCCAGAACATCCCGGCGCCATGCGGCGGCGTGTTTTTCCCACTCCCCGGGACCGGAGACCCGGGGGACGGCGGGCACACGGCTTTCACAAAAGCGCACCACCTCCTCCTGGGAAATTTCCGCCGAAAGTACGGTTTCCTGCAGCAGAGCTGCCAGATCACGCTCCTCCGCAGAAGGCTGGGACGGGATGGGCAGGGCCCGGGCAGCCCCACCGCTCCATGCCAGGCACAGCAGCCCGGTCAGGCAGGCGAAAAAAAATCCGGCTCGGTTTCTCATCGATTGTTTCCTCATGGGTTATTCCGGAACGGGACCCCGGCCTACCTGGCCGGCGACGGATCCCAGATCGTGGCGGCGATATAGCGCTCCGGCTTTTGGCGGTCCAGAAAATAATAAATCGTCACTACCTTGCCGTCCGGGCGCTGGACGCTGCGCACGTAGCCCAGGTCCCGTCCGCCTCCATCGTTCCGCAGGACGATCGGGGCACCCCAGCTGTTCCCGCCGTCGCTGCTGAGCCGCGCGCAGATGCCGTACGGCATGGCGCGAAAACCGTAGGTCAGACACAGGCGGCCGTCCCGCAGCCGGATCAGGCTGGGAGGATTTCCCTCACCGGTATCACTGACCGCCGTATTCAGAAAAGTCCAGCTCTTCCCGTTGTCCGCACTCCGATAGGCATCGATCCAGCGTCGGCTTTCCTCCTGGCGACGGCTGGTAACCAGAAATTCGCCGGGCGAAAGGCGCACCGAAGCGGGCATGATGTCGATCCCTTTGGGCTCCGGCCCGATCCAGGAGACAAAATTCCAGGTCCGGCCTCCATCGGAGGTTTTGGCGCAAAAGACGCGCCCTTCCCGGTTGTTGGATTTGGCGGCGGTCAGGAAAACCAGGCAGCTGTTCCTGTCGAGCACCTGGTAGTCCGTTCGGGCGGCGATCCGGGTCATTTCCCCCACTTTCAACCGGAAGGGGCCGGACCAGGTACGCCCGCGATCATACGAATAGTAAAGGAGGGACGGACCGGTATCCACATGCAGCATCCGGAAGGTCAGCGCCAGATCGGGATGGAGAAAATCGATCGGTTTTTCCAGGGGAACGGGCTCCTTCAGAATTCCGGCAGGAACCGTCCCGTGCAGCGCCTGCCCCCGGGCCATCAGCACGCCGCCCCGGGAAGGATCCTCCCACTGCCATGTTTCCCCGCCGTCTTTGCTTCGCGCCAGCCAGTGCTCCTCGGGCTTTTCCCGGTCGATGTTGTGCCGCTCGGGCCCCAGGTCCTTGTAGTACCCGCGGCTGAAACCGACCAGAATTTCGTTGCCCCAGGCCCAGAGGCCGTGGTTGGCCGGCCACCCTCCGAAGCGCCCCGGTTCGTAATAGACGGTCACATGCTTTTTCTCCAGGGCATCCCCCGGATTCTGAGCCGTCAGCGGCGGGGAAAGGATTGCCGGCACCAGCAGGCAGGTACAAAGAAACGGAATCGGTCTCATAATTTTTATTCCAGAATTTTATTGAAACAGGCCACCCGAACCTAAGCATAAACATTTTCAGGAAGGAAGTAAAACCGGGACCGCGGAGGACTTTTGTCTGTGCTAAAATCCTTCCGACAGAAGTTCCAGATTCCATTCAAACACAACGAGGATAACCGATATGATGAAAGACCGTATCGTTCTGGTCAC
This sequence comes from uncultured Acidobacteriota bacterium, assembly GCA_903847975.1. GTDB lineage: Bacteria > Acidobacteriota > UBA6911 > CAINFC01 > CAINFC01 > CAINFC01. The sequence goes on from CAINFC010000277.1 coordinate 6,633, forward strand.
CGGCGCCAGCCGCGGGATCGGGGCCTCCATCGCCAGGAGGCTGGCCGCCCAAGGCGCTGCCGTGGCCGTGAATTATTTGAAAAACGAATCGGCCGCCCTGCAGGTCATCGAGGAAATTTCCCAATCCGGCGGCAAGGCCATGGCCATACAGGCCGACGTTCGCGACGAAATCCAGGTTCAGGGGATGGTAGCCGAAATCACCGACCGCTTCGGCCCCGTCGATACCCTGATCAGCAATGCAGCCATCGATTTCCCCATCAAGCCGTTTCACGAAATCCGCTGGCCGGAATTCGAGGCCAAGCTCACCGGGGAGCTCCGCTCCACATTTTTCTGCGTGCAGGCGGTTCTGCCTTCCATGATCCAGCGCCGCTCGGGGTGCATCGTGGCTATCTCGAGCACCCTGTCCCGGAATCCCGGACCCGGCTTTTCCGCCCACAGCACCGCGAAATCGGGGCTGGATGCCCTGATGAAATCCCTGGCCCTGGAGCTCGGACAGTTCGGAATCCGGGTCAACGTGGTGGCTCCCGGGCTGACGAATACCGACGCAACGGCCTTTCTTCCGGCCGCGCAGAAAGAGATGATGGCCCGCATGACCCCGATGCGGCGCAATGGCGAACCGGATGACGTCGCCGGGGCGGTCCTGATGATCGCCTCGGACCAGTGCCGGTTTGTTTCCGGTAATTACCTGCCGGTTTGCGGCGGAATGCTGATGATCTGAGCCCGGATCCGGCGGCCGCACTCCGAATATCAGGCCGGCGGTATCAGGCCGTGGCTGCGGAAGCTGAAGGGCGGACCCTCTCCGATGATCAGGTGATCCAGGAACCGGACCCCCAGCGGGCGGGCGGCCTGAACCAGAAGATCGGTCAGCTGGCGGTCCTGGGCCGAGGGGGTCGGGTCGCCGCTCGGATGGTTATGGGCCAGGATAAATCCGCTGGCCCGATGAAAGAGGGCCCTTTCCAGCACCTTGCGCGGATAAACCACGGACTGGTCGACGGTCCCTTCCTGGATGCACTCTACGGCGGTGACCGCGTTGCGCGCATTGACGTAGGCCGCATGAACCTGCTCCACCTGGAGGTGAGTGAGCCGGCTCCGGAAGTAGGATCCGGCGGCCTCCGGCGAAGAGAGGACCGTACGAACCGGTTTCCCCTCCGATTGCGATCGGGCCACCAGCGGAGCCACCAGGGAAATAAGCAGCGAAGCCCGGGGTCCGATCCCGGGAACGTCTTCCAGCTGCCGGCGGTCGGCGTGCAGCAGACCGGTCAATCCCTGGAAGCGGGCGAGCAGCTCCCTGGCCGGCGGTTTGGTGTCTTTTCTGGGCAGGGCGAAGGTCAGCAGCATCTCCAGAAGTTCGTGGTCCTCCAGGGAGGCATCGGAACTTCGCTCCAGGCGGGTCCGCAATCGCTGGCGGTGTCCCTCCTGGGGACTGGATCTGGATTCCTTGATCATTCGAATTTCTCCTTTCTGCTGCAATAACGGAAAGTCAGCCTGTTTTACGAACCCCGAAAAGCATCCGCCAGAGGCCTTCGTTCCATTTCATAAAAAAGACAAAACCGTTTTCCTGGAACGGAATCTAATTTAAAATGAGAAGGCACCAAAGGAAAGCAAGGATCATGAGCCCGAATATGGTTTTTAGGAAAAATTTCTGTTTTGTAAGCCTGACCTTAGTCCTGCTAACTCTTCCGCCGGCCCGGGCACAGAGAACCCAGCTCAAGCCGGGCTGGAACCTTTTCAGTCCGGAGCAGGACGTGGAAATCGGCCGCCAGGTAAGCACCGAGGCCGAAAAGCAGATGGAGGTACTGCACGAGGCCCGGGTGGAAGCCTATTTGAACAGGATGGCACAGACGCTGGCCGCCAAGGCTCCCGGGGCCAGCTACTCGTACCAGGTCAAAGCGGTCAACGATATGAGTATCAACGCTTTCGCGCTCCCCGGCGGATTTCTGTACTTCAACCGCGGGGTGATCGAAGCCGCCCGGAACGAGGCCCAGCTGGCCGGAGTTATCGGGCACGAAATCGGGCACGTGGCCCTGCGACACGGCACCAACCAGGCATCCAAAGCCGCGCTGACCCAGGGCATCGCCCAGAGCGGCCTGGCTATCCTCGGAGGAGTTATCGGCAGAGATTCCCTCGGCGGGGTGATTGCCAACCTAGCCACCAGCTTCGGAGCCAATTCCATCCTGCTCAAGTACAGCCGGGATGCGGAGCGGCAGGCAGACCTGGCCGGTACCCATATGCTTTACGACAACAACTTCGACCCGCGGGCCATGATCCAGTTCTTCGAAATCCTGGAGCAGAAAAGCGGGGGACGGAGCCGCATGCTGCAATGGCTGAGTACCCACCCCAATCCCGGAGACCGTATGCAGCTGATTTCCGTGGAAATCGATCAGATGGGAGGACTTTCGCAGAATTTCCGCGCCGATTCCAGCGAGTTCAGGAACATCCAGCGTCTCATCAAGACACTGCCGCCGCCCAAGGAAAAGCCGAAAACCCAGCCCGGACAGCCGGATAGCAAGCCCGGGGAATCCGCCGGCGGCGCTTCCAGGCCGGATCCTCCTTCCAGCCGGCTTCTGCGCTATGAAAACGCCCAGGTGCGGCTGCGCTATCCGCAGAACTGGAAGATCTCGGAGGAAAACGGCTCGGCGACACTGGCGCCGGAAAACGGCACGGTTGCCGACGCCCAGGGGAACAGCGCGCTGGCCTATGGAATGATGGTCGCCTTTTCCCCGGCAAAAACGCCGATACAAAGTCCTGCGGACCTGGAGCAGGCCACCTCCCAGCTGGTCCGCGGCCTGCAGCAGTCCAATCCCAAAATGCGCCTGACGAAAGCCGGGGAGCCGATCCGTGCCGGAAGGGAGCGGGCGCTGGCCACCACGCTGGTCAACGAATCTCCGCTGGGCGGATCGGAAACGGTGTGGCTGGTGACAGTAGCCCATCCGCAGGGGTTGCTGCAGCTCGTTTGTGTTGCGCCGGAAAAAGATTTCACCCTCTATTCCCCGGCTTTCCGGAACGTCGTCGATTCCCTGGTCCTGCGATAAGGCAGTCGGAATGACGGGAAGAAAGCGAAAGAGCAGGCACCGGAAGATGCTCGGCTTTTTGCACCTTCATCCTTCCTGATGCACCGGCAAAAATGCCCACATCTTCGACTTTCCGTTGGGGAGAGCACTGAATGGGTTGCGCGTAATCCAGCCATGCCAGGTGTTTGCGCAGCCCTTTCAGGGCTGGGTTTTAAACAAATCCGCCTTCCCGGGGTAGCGCCTATACGGCGCAACCCCGGGCTGTGTACCGGAACCCCTTTGGGGTTCCTGCTACTTTTTGCCGGGCCATC
>CAINFC010000278.1 GCA_903847975.1 uncultured Acidobacteriota bacterium
ACCGATTGGCCGGTTGCATCCATGGCGATAGCGGCAGCCACCTGGGCCGGCATATACACCAATACTTATGCCGGCGGTTGGGGCGGCTGGACGGATGTCACCAGCACTTCGACGTTTGCACCGATCTCAAGCACTCGCGCCTATTCGATTGCCTATCTGCAGACCAATCCCGCCATCACGGGAACCGTATTCTCCGGAACGCACGGCAGCGGAGTTTTCAAAAAGACGCCCACCACCAGTGCGACGGTTTCCGCCAACGAATGGAGTAAAGCCTATACTTCCACGACCGCCCTGGATCTGGACGTTTACGCTGTGGCGGTGGATCCCCGAACCAACCGGGTTTATGCCGGATCCGGCAGCGAAGGGGTGTTCCTGTCAACCGACGGGGGCAGCAGCTGGTCGGCCAATGGACTGGCCGGCAAGGATGTTCGCACCCTGGTGATCGACCCGACCAATTCCAGCACCATTTATGCCGGAACATGGGAAGGTGTTTACAAAACCACGAATGGCGGAACCTCCTGGACTTTGTCGACGGATCTGGCCAATAAGCTGACCAACTCTTTGACGGTCAGCCCGGTCAGCGCGACGACGCTTTATGCCGGCACCTACAATGGCGTCTACAAAACTACGAATGGCGGTACTTCCTGGACTGCGGTGAATACCGGGCTTACGACGACGAATGTACAAGCCGTGGTTCTGGATACCCAGAGTTCAACCACTGTCTATGCCGGTACCCTTGGTGGTGGAGTATTTAAAACCACCAATGGCGGTACTTCCTGGACGGCGATGAATTACAATCTCGACAACCTGAACGTCTATTCGCTGGCGGTAGATCCTCTGGCCAGTTCCGTGATTTACGCCGGAACCGACGGCGGAATGATTTACAAGTCGATGGATAGCGGAACCAATTGGGCGGTCTTCGCTCCCCGGCTGGTGGATTTGGCCGTTCCGGTTCGAAGCGAAGTTCGCGCCTTGACGATCGTCCGTCTTGTGGACCAGCTGATTCTGTTTGCGGGCACCAACGGAAACGGTATCTACGAAATCCGTCTGCCTTCGATGATGAACAGCGGGCCGACGGAAATCGTTTCGACCGATTCCAGCGGCATCCTGGGCAATGGTATGTCTTACAATGGAAAGGTATCCATGGCTTCCGCTCAGGATGGACGCTATGTGGCCTTCCAGTCCATAGCCAGCAACCTGGTTACCAGCGATACCAACGGGTTCATGGATATCTTTGTTAAGGATCGCGTTACCGGAAAAACGGTCAGGATATCGGTTTCTTCTGCCGGTACGCAGGCGAACGGGGATTCGTATACACCTACGATTTCTCAGGATGGCCGGTACGTCGCTTTTGCTTCGCAGGCGACCAACCTGGTATCCGGAGATACCAACGGAGTAGCCGATATTTTCGTTCATGACCGTGACACGGATGCCAACGGTACCTACGATGAAACCGGGAAGATTGCCACGATTCGCGTTTCGATTCACACCAATGGAAACCAGGCCAACAACTACTCGTTGACTCCTTCCATTTCGGATGATGGGCGCTTTGTGGCTTTCACCTCCTTTGCAACCAACCTGGTGGCGGACACCACGGTTACTGCTACGGTTTTTGCTGCTGCCGCCGGCGGTTCATCCCAGGTGTTTGTGCGTGACCGGCTGGGTGCCAATACTTCCGCTGTATTTGATGCCTCGGGATATGCGGTCACCAGGCTGGTAAGTTCGACCAATGATCCGCTGACACCCGGTGGCGGTAATTCTTCATTGCCTTCCGTTTCCGGAGATGGAGCTTTCATCGCTTTCCAGACCAGGGCAACCACGTTGAATGGGACCGGTCTTGGAGCGACGGGCTTGAAAGTTGTATTCACCAAAGTTCATGACGGAACCGGGACGCTGGGTAGTCCATTTACTACCTACATTGCCAATCCGGTTGCGGCCACGGACGCAACTCCTAATTATGGCGATGACGGTGGTTTCAATTTCAGCCCCGTTTCCATCAGCGGAAAAGATACGGGCACCTCGTTGTACACCATCGCTTTCTATGCGGTAAAGGATCCGTCAGCACCCGGAGTTGCGGTTACTCCCGCCGGGCAGGTCTACTCCTGTACCACGGTTGCCGCGGGAGCGAACTGTTCTACATGGACCGTGATTTCGGTGAAAAACGGTTTTGCAGGAGCTATTGCCAACATCGGCACCGGCGGTGTTTCCGGCACCTATGGGGTATCTATTAGCGAAGATGCAACCCGGGTGGCATTCACCAGCCTGGCTACCAATCTGGTAGGTGACCTGGATACCGGCGGAGTGATGGATATCTACGTCCGGACTCTGGCCACCAACGTAACGACACGTCATTCCGTAGCTTCCGACGGCTCGCAGGGGAACCAGAAATCGGAACTTCCTGCACTCTCGGCCAACGGAAATTTCATGGCGTTCCATTCCTGGTCGAATAACCTGGTCGCAGGGGACAGCAACAATACAGTCGATGTATTTGTGGCCCGGGTAGTGACCACCACTTCCACCACGGTTACAAGTGCCAGCACGACCACGACTTTAGCTTCCGGACCGGCCATTCGGACCGTCACCGGTTGCTATACGGCGGGATATGGTACGACGGTTACCGTAAAAGTTACCCCGACTACGGGCACCCAGGTCTATACTTTGGAGGAAACCGTTCCTCCGGGATGGATCGTGGCGCCCGCGGACATCAACCAATCCGGAACCTGGGATGGGACCATGGGGAAGGTACGCTGGGGACCGTTCTATGACAGCGTAGCCCGCACCTTTACCTATAAGGTCACATCGCTCAGCTCAGACACCGGCGACAAGTACATTACCGGCCAACTGTCCCTGGACAGCACCCGGTATGTGGTTGGCGGCTCGGGAACCCTCAAGGATAACTGCTCGCTGCATCCGGCCGATACCAATAAGGATATGCGTCTGGAGGCGGGAGAAATTACCGCTTACGCCTACGCCTGGATCACCGGAGCGGTTTGGGCCGTACCGCCGAATCCGATTCCGCTGAACTACGTGGCCCGCGCCGGATACCTCTGGAGAAACGGGGAGCTCTACTCCTACGATTCCACCAAGGCGGCGCCGGACTGCTGGATCGTTCCGACCACCACGACTACCGCGGCTGCTCCGCGACCTGGCCTGATTGCTTCCGCCCGGTCTGCCGGAACCGTTCGGACAGCCGTGGAAGCACCGGACGGAATCGGTGCCGGACTGCCGGTAGAAGTTACCATGGCGGTGAATCCGCCGACCCATGCAACGGCCTTTACGGCCGAGCAGGCAGTGCCGTATGGCTGGAGGGTCATCGAGGTCAGTGATGGCGGTCGCTGGGATGCCCGATCCGGCAAGGTGAAGTGGGGACCGATCTACGGAGCGGCTCCGCACTCCTTGACCTTCAAGGCGATTCCGGCCCGCAGTGGATCCGGACGAGCGGCCTTAAGCGGCATCGTCAGCTTTGACGGCTCCTCGCTGGTTCCTTCATCCGGGGAGGTAACCTTCTCGCCGGAACGCTGATCCATCGCGGATGTTTCTGCCCCTTGACCGAATGGTTACGGGGTAGGGCTTCCTAATAGCACACACCCTGGGGGGCAGCGGCGAAAAACCGCTGCCCCCCCTTTCGTTTATGCTATTTTCTGGCCTGCGAATTGCTTTGAAAATTGAGTACAATTGGGAACAAGTTATTGGTTAATATGAGCAGGCGGACAAAAGTGCGATGGTTGGCAGTCGGTTTAGGGATAACCGGTCTGTTTTGGATCTGCTTTTGGGTGGTATCGGCGGGCGATTTGAAGATTTTAGCCTACCTTCCGGAAGCATTGACGCCGCCCTATGCCATCCGTAGCATGGTCCCCATTCTCTACAAATTCAATTCCGCCCAGGTTCAGACCATCGCCGTCAGCATTCAGGTAAATACGACGAACATTCAGAACAATTACCTGGTTTCCGAGCTGGTTCCCGACACCTGGACCGTCAATCCGGCGACGATAAAAACCAATTTTTCGGAATCGGGCATCTGGGATCCCGGCTGTTCCATTAACTGCCCGGCTGCGGGAATTTCCATTGTGAAGCCTTGTATCAAGTGGGGCCCCTTCTCGGATAACATGGCCCGCACGCTCACGTATCAGATTACCGTCCCGATCAACGAGACAGGAGACAAAACGTTTGCCGGAGCGGTGTTCTACGACGCGGGCTCCTGCTTTAAAATCGAAGGGCAGCAAATCATTGGGGGAACGACCACAACCTCCTCCTCGACGACATCCAGCTCGACCAGCAGCCTCCGGTCTACTACCACTACCTCCACATCTTCCACTTCCAGTTCCACCAGCAGCACAAGAACAACCACCACCACCTCGACGAGCACCAGCAGCACACGAACGACGAGCACCACCTCGACGAGCACCAGCAGCCTCCGGACGACGAGCACCACCACGACCAGCACCACCCTGACCACCTCGGGCTCTTCCACCACCACCACCAGCCAGGGTGTCACTACAACGACGGCCCAGGGTGCCACCACGACAACGACGTCCTTCGGTACGACCACCACCAGCTGGGGGATCACCACTACTTCCGTTCGGCCAAGCAGCACCACCACCACCTCCTCGATCCGGCCGAGCAGCACGACGACCACCCGGCCCGGATCCAGCACCACCAGCACCACCCTCTGGTCCACCAGCACCACGTTTCCTCTTTACAGCACCACGAGCACCAGCTTTCCTTTTGCCAGCACCACCACCTATTTCGGGACCACCACCACTACCGTGTACCGGCCGACCACCAGCACGGTTCTGACGACCACCACCACTACTCTTCCGGGACCCGTTCTGCCGGATCTGCAGATGATCAAAACGCACAACCTGGTCGAATTCCGCGCCGGACAGGAGGCCACCTACTTTCTGACCGTTCGCAATTCCGCCAACGCCCGAGGCACGGCCAGTACTGTCTCCCTCATGGATCCTCTTCCGGCGGGAATGACCTACAGATCTTTTACGGCCAAGGACTGGAAGTGCACCAACGAGGGGCAGGTCGTCAAATGCAACTATCCCAACCCGCTGCCTCCCAATACGGAGACCAGCCTGCAGCTCAAAGTAAAAATCGACCCGGCCGCCGGTGGCGGAGTGCAGAATATCGCCATGGCGGATTGCCCCGAAGGCGATGCCTATCCGCCCAACAACATTGGCACCGACTGGACGGAAATCATCCCCCTGCCGGTCACGACGAGCACATCCACCACCACCACTACATCCAAGAGCACTACCACCACAAAATTCGGAGCCACCACCACATCGGTGAGGACCACCACGACCAGCACCACGACCACCATTCCTTCCATTACCGGCTACGTGCTGCCTTCCTCGGGCCGCTATTCGCAGCAGACCGAATTCCTGGTCAACCTGGTGGTGGATATGACCCAGATGGGAACACGGAAGCTGGGTTCGGTCAACGGCGAGCTGAAATGGGATCCGGGGGTGCTGCAGCTTATGGCTTCCGTGCAGGATCCCGCCAACGGATTCACCGGCTACGATAATCTGAATGCAATCGCCCAGGGGCGTCTTACTTTTTCCGCTTCGAATCCGGCCGGCAGCGGCGGGTCGATCACCATCCGGCAAATCCGCTTCCTGGCCATAGGCGCCGTCGGCAGCTATTCTTCGATCGACATGTCCTTCTCGGCGCTGACGGAATCGCTCACCTTCAGCAACCTCCTTCCTTTCGTGAAAAAGATCAACTCCAGCCAGGCGGTCATCATCCCCTCCAAAATGATCGGCGACGTCGACTGTAACTACGCGGTGAACAACCTGGATGCCCTGATGATCTATCAGCAGGAGGTTCTGCTGCCAGCTCCCGCCGGGTGCATGGAGTGCGGAAACGCGGACGGGGATCCGGACAACAAAGTCAATTCGGCGGACGCCAACCTGATCATGTCCTTTGATTCGGGTATTTATATCAGTCCGATCTACCCGATCAACACCCCCTGCACGAACTCCAATCCCAACAAAAAGGTCAATGCCTTCAACGGCAGGAGCATGACAGGAACGCTTGCTGCCGCCGCCGGAACGAAAAGCCTCACCGGCAGCTCGAGGATCCTGCAGGGCGGGGCGGGAATCCGCGCCTACCTGAGAACCGGGAACCAGGAAATCAACTACCTGGAAAAGGTGACGCTGGAATTCATGGTCGATACCGGAACCAATATAAACAAGCTGGGCAGCTTCACGGCTGCCATATCATGGGACGCAACCAAGCTGCGCTACCTTTCCGACTCCCCGGGGACGACACCGGGCATCGCCCAGGTGAGCAACCGGGTCGGCAACCGCCTGCTGATGAGCGGAGGGTCCATCAGCGGGGCCGGCGGGCCGGTCAGCCTGAGGAAAATCGACTTTGAATTTCTGATCGATTCCGAGGAAGACACGTACGTGGACTTAAAGGTTGGAGCCATGGCCAGCTCCATTGTGTCCGGAGTTTTTGAGGATCTGCTGCCTGGCCTGGCGGTAAGCGGAATCAGCCTGCGGGCCACCTATCGCATCCAGTATCCCTACCTGACCGCCGGTGCGGATGGCGGCAACACGAACCATACCCACACCGGCATTGCCGCCGTCAATTTAGGAACCTCTTCGGCGGACCTGACCTTTACCGCCTATAATCCGGATGGCACCCTGTTCACTGCCTCCGGGATCTCCAACCCGATGACCATTCTGCTGGCGCCCAAGCAGCAGCTGCCGCGGGTCGATTTTCAGGTCTTCGGCGAGGGGCTGCTGCGCCTGGGAAAATTCACCGGCTGGTTCAACCTGCGCAGTACATCGCGGCAGGTGCTGGGTTTCTTCCTGCTCTTCGACGATGAGCTGAATTTCCTGGATGGGACCGATGTTTCCGGCAGGCTGTTCAAATCTCTCATTTTCACGGCGGTCGGAGAGCAGGGCACCACGCAGCTGTGCGCTGCCAATCCGGGCGGGCAGGCCACCCAGCTGACCATCGAAGCGGTTCGCTCCGACGGCGGCAACAAGGCGGTCGCCGCCCGGAGTGTGCCGGCCCACGGATCGGCCTCCGAAGTTTTGACCAGCCTGATTCCCGGCATCACTTTTTCGCCGACCGATTATTTCAAGGTCACTTCCGGGACGGCGGGAATCTCCGCCCTGGAAATGATGATCCTTCCAGGAAAATACCAGACGGCCCTGAACGGCCAGAACCCGGAATCGGCCGCCACTCTGCTCTATGCTCCCCAGTATGCTGTGGGCGGAGGCAACTGGCGGACCACCCTTTCCATCGTCAACGTGGACAGCCAACCCGGGACGGTCACCGTTCGAATGATTGCCGATGACGGCACTCCTGTGGGTCAGAGCCCGACGCTGCCCATTCCGGCGCGCGGCAAGATTTTCATCAGCGATCAGAACTTCCTGGTGAACTCCAACGCCGGCCTGGTTCAGGGTTACCTGGAGATCAACGGAAACGGCAACCGGCTGCTGGGGAACGTCTTCTTCGGCGATCCCGAGCAGCAGCGCTTTGCCTCCTCCCTGCCCTTTGTCTCCCAGCTGCAGTCCTCTCTGGTCTTTGCGCACATCGCCTCCAGCGACACCTATTTTATGGGGCTGGCGCTGCTGAACCCCAACGGCTACAGCACGGCAACCGCGGAAATCCGGGTGTTCAGCAACGAAGGGCTGATGGTGGCGCAAAAGAGCGTGGCCCTGCCGTCCCGGACCCGCCAGAGCCTGGTGCTGACGGAGCATTTCCCGGAGCTGCTCGGCCGACAGGTCAATTCCGGGTACGTGATGGTCCTCTCCGATACCCCCATTGCCGGGTATGCCGTCTATGGCACGCATTCCCTGAACGTGCTCTCCGCCATACCGGCACAGGTTCCCAACCCGACTCCGTGAAACCGGATCTTACAGGAAGGCAAGCCGATTGTTCCAGAATGAAAAACGACCTAAGCCGGATCCGGCGGGAGCGCTCTGCCGGATCCGGTCGATCTTGCGCTGTGTTTGTTTTTTCCTGAGCCTGAGCGGGGCGGCCTTTCCGGCCTTCGCCTCGCAGATCACGCTGCAGGTTTCCTCGGAAACCCGCGTGAGCAAAGAGGCGCAGGCCATATGTACCGTTTCGGTGACCAACCGCGGAGACGAGGCCGCCCTGCGTCTGCAGCTGACCGTGGAAAGCGCCGGCCGGCGCCTGACCGTTCCGCCCGTCGATTCTCTGGCACCAGGCGAGACACGGGAAAGCCGACTTACCATTCCCACAGACGCCCTGATGATCGGCCGCCATTTTCTGATCATCCTGTTGGATTACACCGACGGCAATGGCTATCCTTTTTCGGCCAGCTCCTATTCCCAATTTATCATCGGCGAGGACATCCGGCCGCAGGTCGAAGGTTCGATCCCCTCGCTCGAAATGGACCAAACCGCCTCTATGGATCTGCAGCTTCGCTCCCTGGATGCGAAAGTCAAAAAAGTCCGCCTTCGCCTGGTGCTGCCAAAAGAAATAACGGCGAGCCTTACCTTGCAGGACGCCGAGCTGGCACCTTCCGGAAGCAAAAACATTCCGTTCGATTTGAGCAATCTCACCGCCATGCCCGGCAGCAGCTACGCCATTTTTGCCCTGGCGGAATACACCGAGGCGGCCAGGCATACCGGGCTGATCATTCCCTCGACCATTACCATCCGCGCGGAGATCGGCTTTTTCCAGCGATATCGCGTCATCCTTTGGGCCGCCGCCGCCCTTTTGGCTCTGCTCATGGTCGCCGCCCAGTTCTATTCCCGCCGCCGTACTGCCGGAAAATCAAAAGTTTGAACTCCGGACGATTTTCGTTTAGAGTAAAAGCTTCAGACGGCAGCCGGATGGAGAAAATCTCCCAAGCCGCAGTGCCGTGCACAGGGATGCCGGGCGGTCCTGGGGACGGGGCATCCGGGACGGTGATTCATGGAAATTTTAAGTTTAAGCGGAAGAGTTCTGTTGGCCGAAGGCGCCTGCCGGGAAGCGACGCTCTGGGTGCAGGGCGGAAAGGTGGTCCAGATCCAGTCGGGGCTGGATCCCAAGGCGGATATCTGCACGGCGGGTTTCATTTCTCCCGGATGGATCGACCTGCAGCTCAACGGCGCCTACGGATTCGATTTCTCCACCGATGGCCGCACAGTGGCGGAGGTTGCCTGGCGATTGCCGGAAACCGGAGTGACCGCGTTTCTGCCCACGGTGATCACCTCTCCATGGGAGGCCTATCCGTGCCGGCTTCGGGAAATCGGAGAAGCCCTGCGTCTTTCCGGAGGTGCCCGGCCGCTGGGGGTCCACCTGGAAGGGCCCTATCTCAATCCGGTAAAAAAAGGGGCGCATACCGCAGGATTTCTACGGCCTCCTGACGCCGTTGAAGCGCTCGGCCTTGCGGACGAATCGGTCCGCCTGGTCACCCTGGCGCCCGAACTTCCGGGTGCCCTGGATGTGATCCGAAGACTGAAATCGCGCGGCATCGTCGTCAGCGCCGGCCATTCCAACGCTACCTGCGAGGAGGCCGATGGCGGCTTCGAAGCGGGAATCGGTTTTGTGACCCACCTGTTCAATGCCATGAGCGGCCTGGGCCACCGGGATCCGGGTCTGCCGGGCGCCGCCCTGGCCTCTGGCGTGCCCTGCGGGTTCATCGCCGATGGGGTGCACACGCATCCGTCGGTCATGAAACTGGTCTACCGCGCCAAAGGACCGGATGGAATCGTCCTGGTAACCGATGCCATGGAAGCCATGGGAATGCCTGCGGGAAAATTCAGGCTCAGCGATCGCGAGGTCCAAGTCGACCGCCATTCGGCGCGGCTGGCCGATGGAACCCTGGCGGGGAGCATCCTGACCATGGACCAGGCGGTGCGCAACGCGGTGCGCTTTACCGGCTGTTTGCCGGCCGAGGCGTTTCGCATGGCATCCACCACCCCGGCGCAGGTTCTTGGGCTGGAGGACAAGGGAAAAATTTTCATCGGGGCGGATGCCGACCTGGTAGTGCTCGACGAAGCGCTGGTGGTTACCCATACGTTCGTACAGGGAAATCCTGTATTCGGCAGCGGACAGCACCCGAATGCAACGTAGCTTGATTTTCGCCCTTTGCGTTCTTTTCACGGCGGCTGCCTGAAGGACAGTCCGTTTCCTTCCAGGAAGAAACCGGAGACAGGATAGAATAGATGGCCTACGGAGGCGAACTGGCAGCCCTTCTGGCCGCCTGCACCTGGACCGGAAGCTCGCTGGCCTTTGCCGGCGCCACCACGCGGGTCGGATCGGTCTATGTCAACGTGGTGCGGCTGTTTGCGGCGGCCGTTTTCCTGGCCCTTACCGTTTTCGTCATGAAGATCGGCACCGAGATCTCCTACGCCCAATTGCTGTTTCTGTCCGTCAGCGGCCTGATCGGGCTGGTTTTCGGTGACGCCTTCCTGTTCAAATCCTATGAATACAACAGCGCCCGCATCAGTGCGCTGGTCATGTCGGCCGCTCCCGCCCTGACGGCGGTGATGGCCTACTTTATTTTCCATGAAACGCTCTCCGTCTGGGCCATTCTCGGAATGGCGGTTACCCTGGGTGGGATCACCCTGGTTGTCCTGGAGAGGAAGGAAAAATCGGACCGGCACCATCCCGTATCGATGAAGGGGGTCTTTTATGCCTTCCTTGGAGCTCTGGGGCAGGCCGGCGGACTGATATTCGCCAAGAATGCGTTCACCATGGGGCCGATCAACGGGTTTTATGCAACGCTCATCCGGGTGCTGGCAGCGATCCTGGTGATCACTCCGCTTCATTATTTTGGTGGACATTTCCAGCACCCCATCCGGGTTTTTGCCGGGAATCGCCGCGCCTTCTGGTTTACCATGCTGGGGGCGGTTCTCGGTCCCTTTCTCGGGGTTACCTTGAGCCTGGTCTCCATTTCCCTGACCAGCCTGGCCATTGCCGCCACCCTGATGGCCCTGGTCCCCATCCTGATGCTGCCTGCCGTCTGGATCCTTTTCCGGGAGCACCTGACCTGGCGGGCGGTGCTGGGAGCCTTTGTCGCCGTGGCCGGAGTGGCCATCCTTTTTTTGCGTTGAACCTTTCCCCCCCGTTTTTCGTATTGCCCAGAGAAGCATTTAACAGCGCCTGTTCGGCTGGCAAAAGGGAGGGCCATTTTTATGATCCACGGAAAAAAGGGAAGAACGCGGAAGATTTTTTTAGCCCTGGTCATTTTTATTTCGATCAGCCTGGGGTATTGGCTCTATGCCAGCATATTCAAGCGTGACAATACCATACCGGAAGACAAGCTGGCGAAAGTAACCCGCGGCAACCTGGCCCGATCGGTGGTGGCCACCGGTAAAATCCAGCCGCTGAGCAAGGTGGATATCAAATCCAAGTCCAGCGGCATCATCAAATATCTGTATTCCGACGAAGGGGACCGGGTGAAAAGCGGGCAGGTCCTGGTCGAGCTGGATAAGGAACTGATCCAGGCCCAGCTGCGCGAGGCGGAGGCCAGCCTGCTGGCAGCCAAAGCCAGGCTCATGGAGGTTCACGCCCAGAAAGCGGGGATCGAGGCGGAGCTCTCCAAGCTGCAGATCGACCTGCAGACCACGCGGCGCATTTCCGTTCTGGCGGAACGCGAATATACCCGAAGGCAAGGTATGCTCAAGGAGAGGCTGATTTCCAATTCCGAGATGGATTCCGCGGAAAATCAGCTGATCGAAGTCCAGCAGAAAGTGAAATCCCTGGAATCGGAGATCAACGTCAAGCGGCTCACCATAGAAGCGACCGCCAAGGCGGTCATGAAAGCGGAAGCCGAGGTGGCCCAGGCGCAGGCCATCGTCCAGCGCCAGGAGGAAAACCTGGCCTACACCACCATCCGTTCTCCGATGGACGGAATCGTCCTTTCCCGGCCGGTGGAAGTGGGGGACGCGGTTTCCTCCATCCTGCAGCTCGGCTCCAACGCTACTCTGATTATGACTATGGCCGATATGAGCCAGGTCTTCGTGGAGGGCCGGGTGGACGAAAACGATATCGGCAAGGTCCGCATGGGACAGTCGACGCGAATCACCGTGGACACCTTCCGGGACCGCAAGTTCGACGGCGAGGTCATCAAGATATCCCCCCTGGGTACGGAAAAGGACAACGTGATCGGATTCAAGGTGAAGGTCTCCATCCTGAACGACAGCCAGCTCCTGCGGGTAAACATGAGCGCCAACGCGGAAATCATCCTGGAGGAAAAAAAGGACATTCTGCTGGTTCCGGAAGCGGCCGTCATTTACGACAAGAAAAAGGATACCTTTGCC
This sequence comes from uncultured Acidobacteriota bacterium, assembly GCA_903847975.1. Classification (GTDB taxonomy): domain Bacteria; phylum Acidobacteriota; class UBA6911; order CAINFC01; family CAINFC01; genus CAINFC01. The sequence goes on from CAINFC010000278.1 coordinate 12,243, forward strand.
GAAATTCCGGAGAAAAGTGCCGATCGCGGGCGGCGGCAGATTGCCGTCAAGCTGGGAATCAGCAACGGCACTTACACGGAAATCCTGCAGGGACTGAAGGAGAGCGATACCGTTGTCCTGCAGTAGGCTCTGCAGCCGGCCCGGAACTCCATGGTACATTTAAGGAGTGTGGCGACAGAATTTGATCGGCTTGGACCAGGAGGAGATTGCGGCTCTCCTGGCGGAGACAGGGCAGCCGCCCTATCGGGCCAGGCAGCTGTACGCCTCCATCTACCGGCGACAGGTCCTGGAATGGGAAAGGATGACCGATCTCAGCCGGAACTTTCGCGCCGCAGCCGCGGAACGGTTTTCGCTGGAGCTGCCCGTCCTCCGGGAGCTACAGGCCGCAGTCGACGGCACTGAAAAATTCCTGCTCGGCCTGCACGACGGCCAGGCCGTGGAAATGGTTTTTATACCGGAACCCAAGCGGGATACGCTCTGCATATCCTCCCAGGTCGGCTGCCCGGCGGCCTGCCGCTTTTGCGTTACCGGAACCCTGGGTCTCAAGAGAAATCTGACTCCGGGCGAAATCGTCGGTCAGGTGCTGCTCTGCTCCCGCCGCAAGGCCGGGATCCTGAAGCGCCTCAACCTGGTCTTCATGGGAATGGGAGAGCCGCTGCTCAACTACGATGCGGTCATGAAGGCCATTCGGCTGCTGGCCGACCCGCAGGGGATGGCGATTTCCCCGCGCCGCATCACCCTTTCCACCTGCGGCATCGTTCCCGGGCTGCACAGACTGGCCCGGGAAGCGGTGATACCCCTGCTGGCCGTCTCCCTCGGTTCCCCCGACGACGCCGTGCGCAGCGAGCTGATCCCCGTCAACCGCAAGTGGAACCTGGAAAGCCTGCTGGAAGCCTGCCGCGCCGTTCCTCTCCGGAAATGGATCACCTTCGAATACACGCTCCTGAAAGGAGTGAACGACCGCCCGGAGGATGCCCGGGCCCTGGCGCAACTTCTGCGCCGCTTTCCTGCCAAGGTGAACCTGATTCCCCTCCATTCCCACCCGGCTTTGCCCTATGAGCCGTCCGGACCGGAAGCCGTGGCCCGCTTCCAGGAAATCCTTTTCCAGCATGACGTGTCCGCCTTTTTAAGAAGGTCGCGGGGGGAAGACATCCAGGCCGCCTGCGGCCAGCTGGCAGCCGGGCAATCTTCGGCCCGCTCGGCGGCCGCCTTTTCCTGTCAGGGTTTCACGGGCGCGCCGCCTGCCGCCAGCTGATTTCCAGTTTGAAGCGCATCCATTCGAAGCCGGCCTGTTTGCCGGGCTCCAGGTCCTTCAGGCGGTAATCGAGGATGGTCAGCGTTCCCTGGCCGAACTGCCGGATCCGTTCCATGTCTTTTTCGTCCGGCTTGCTTCGGGCCGCCGGCCCGTCGATGGTTTGTCCTACCTCCGGGGAAAAGATGAATGTACGGATCGCACCGGGTGCGTTCACGTTCTTGTCTCCCGGCTCGTTCGGACCCGTGTTGTCGGCATTGCGAAAGTGCCAGCCTTCGATCTCCCGCGGATTGGGAACGGAGTGAAACGGCGGCGTCAGGCGGGAAATGTCTTCCGTTCCCCGCTGGTCGGTAACGGAGAGCAGCCAGCCCTGCGGAACGGGTTTCAGCTGGAAGGCAAAATGAGCGCCGAAGTACCGCAGAAAAGGCTTGCCGGCCGACGCCTCTGCGGTGAAGGCAAAGCTTTCCCGGCAGGAATAGTCTTTCAAGCGTTCCCGGAAGCGGGCCAGGGGCGTTTCCTGGGCGGCCGAAGATTTCTGCTCCGAGTCGATGTTACCGACCACCTGGCCCTCGCGGACCTCCAGCCAGAACTGTCCGCAGAGAGAAAGAGCGTGGTCGGGGGTCATGGCCGGTTTGCTTCCCGGACCGTCCAGGGCCAGCAGCCACTCCGAACCAACCGGAAACTGCCGTGGATCGGCCCGGCACAGGTTGCCCGTGTCTCCCCAGATGCGCAGCGAAGGTTTGGCCTCGGTTCCCTTCAGGGTCTCCAGGACATCCACCTCCACGGAAGGAGGGGTTCCCTTTTTCCCTTCGGCATGGCTGCGGATTTTGCCGCGCACCACCAGCGGGGCGCTGCAGGCCACCTTCAGAAAAGGCCCGCCCCAGGCGCACTCGCAGGCCCGGAGCGCCGCGGGGCAGAAAAAATAAAAAACCAGACCGAGGCACAACATTATCCTTCCCTGTGCGTTCATCCTTTTCCTCCGATTCCTGTCTGCCGGCTCAGGGGCCGTGGGGTTCGACAACCGCTTCCCCGTTCATGAAAATGCGCATGGAAAAGTCGCCGCCCAGCCGGGGCTTCTCCCAGCGCCAGTGGATGTACCAGAAGTGCCCCTGGCGCGGCTTTCCGTCCGGGTAGATCCGTTTTCCGTCGTCGAACTCCAGGGTGGCGGTATGAAGGATCTGGCCGCGCAGATCGATTCTCTTCTCAGCAAGCGTTTTTTCGGCTATTTCCAGCGCTTTTGGGAGGGAAATGGCTGGAGCCGTAGTGCCGGGACTGCCATTTTCTCCGGCGGCCGCTGGAAAGAGAAGCGCTTCGGCGGCCCGGACCGTTTTCGGATCAAGATAGACCGCCGGTTCCGCATCCAGATCCCCGGCAACGGCACGAACCAGCGGGTCGGGATTCGTCAGGAGGAGAGCCATGTTCTTCCGGTACGTCTCCTGAAGACGGATCGCCTCCTCCCGTTTCTTTTCCACCAGCATCGCTTCCCGGGCGCATTTCCAGCGGTGCGCCAGGAAAACCTGCAGGAATGGCTTTAAGGGGGAGTCGGGTTTTTCCCGGAGAAAGGTTTCCGTATGGGCCGCTTCCGCCAGGGGGCCTTCGCTCATGCCCTCCCATTCGTAAAACAGGACGGCTTTCCGGGCATAGTCGGCGGCCTGGGCTTCAATGCCCGGCCGGTCGATCAGGGCCACGATGGCGCGTTCCACAAGTTTCCGCTTTTCCCGTAGATAGCGCTCCGCCGGCTCCCCGGAGCGCGAAGGAGCGGGGATGGCGGATTGAAAGCGGGAGGCCCTGGCCTGGCAGGCTAGCCAGCGCGATCGCAGCGGCTCCGAAAGGCGGTCCGAAAAAGCGCCGGGTACGGCCTCTCCCTGAAAGAAAAACCGTACCCAGACCCCCTGAAAATCGGAGGCAGCGGAGAAGGCATCGGCGGAAAACTGGAAACAGCAAAGGGTCCAGGCCAGGCAGCGGAAAAGAAATCCCAGGCGCTCAGGGTTCATGGCCGGCTCCTTTCGTTATGTTCGAAATTCCGGTGGATACAGCCAGTCTACCAAAGCATCCGGAATTATGCCACACTCCCCAGGCTCTTTTCTTTCCGCAAGGGCATGCAGCGGACTTCCTCTTTCTTCCTGTTCTTCCTGTCTTCCTGTGAAAAGCGTCATCCGTGGTTTATACTTTTTTTTTGGAAAAACCGGGTTATATCTTGTATTCGGGAAAAGCAAACAGGGGGTGCAATGCAGGACTTCGAGAAGCTGGGCATGTTTTATCTGGGCCGTGTCATGCGCGAAAGCGCAGCGGTGCCGGCCGACGAGCTGCTGCTCTACGATTCCCGCGATCTGCTGACCCACGCGGTGTGCATGGGGATGACCGGAAGCGGCAAAACCGGCCTTTGCCTCGGGCTTCTGGAGGAAGCGGCCATCGACGGCATACCAGCCATCGCCATCGATCCCAAGGGAGATCTGGCCAACCTGATGCTCACCTTTCCCGGCCTGACCGCTCAGGAGTTTCTTCCCTGGATTAACGAGGAAGAAGCCCTCCGGGCGGGAATAACCCCCGGAGAGTTTGCCCAGCGGCAATCGGACCTCTGGAAAAAGGGCCTGGCCGAATGGGGACAGGACGGCGCACGCATCCGCCGGTTGCAGCAGGCCGCGGAAGTGGCCGTTTACACCCCCGGAAGCAGCGCGGGCCGCCCTCTGTCGGTCCTGAAGTCGCTGGCTGCGCCGGAGGCGGAGGTACGGGAAGATGCCGAGCTGCTGGGCGATTGGATCCGCGGAACCGTAACCAGCCTGCTCGGCCTTCTGAACCTGCCGGCGGATCCTCTCCAGAGCCGCGAGCATATCCTGCTTTGCCAGATCCTCAAGCAGCAGTGGAGCCGGGGGAAAGACGTGGAGCTGTCCACGCTGATCCCCCTGATCCAGAATCCGCCGGTTACCCGCGTCGGAGTGCTGGAGCTGGAGTCCTTTTTTCCCTCCAGGGAGCGCTTTGAGCTGGCCATGCGGCTGAACAATCTTCTCGCCGCCCCGGGACTGGAAGCCTGGCTGGAAGGAGAACCGCTGGACATCGATTCGCTGCTGCGTACCCCGGAAGGGAAGGCCCGCATCGCCATCCTGTCGATCGCCCACCTGGCGGATGCCGAGCGGATGTTTTTTGTCTCTTTGCTGCTCAACCGGGTTCTCGGGTGGGTTCGAAGGCAATCGGGAACCACCAGCCTCCGCGCCCTGCTTTACATGGACGAAATCTTCGGATTTTTTCCGCCGGTTGCCAATCCCCCATCCAAAGCGCCCCTGCTCAGCCTGCTCAAGCAGGCGCGGGCCTTCGGCCTGGGGATCCTGCTGGCCACCCAGAATCCGGTGGACCTGGATTACAAGGGGCTTTCCAATGCGGGAACGTGGCTGATCGGGCGGCTGCAGACCGAACGGGATAAGCTGCGGGTGCTCGAGGGCCTGGAGGGCGCCGCCGCCGCAACCGGCACCGGTTTTGACCGGCAGCGGATGGAGCAGGTGCTCAGCGGGCTGGGTAAGAGGGTTTTCCTGATGCACAATGTGCATGAGGATCAGCCCCTGCTCTTTCAGACCCGCTGGACCCTTTCGTATCTGCGCGGGCCGTTGACCCGCACCCAGATCCGCCGGCTCATGGCGGACCGGAAAGCGCTGCCGGAGGAGCAGAGAGCATCGGTCGGCGCCGTGCCGCCGCCCGCCCCCATGGCCGCGCCGGCCCCGGCGGCCGAAGGGTCCGGAGCGGGCACAGATTCGGCGATCCCTCCCGTGCTGCCGACGGAAATTCCGCAGTTTTTCCTCCCCGTGCGCAGCGCCGCCTGGTCCGGGGAAACGCCGGTATTTGTGCCCCGGCTTCTGGCGGCCGGCTCCGTCTATTTCCTGGACAAGAAGCTGGGAGTGGATGTCGAACAGAAGGCATCCTTCCTGTCGGAAATGAACGAAACCCTTCCGGATCCTGACTGGCAGAATGCGGAAGCCCTTCCCCCGGAGGAAGTCGAAATGGAAAAGGAGGCCCCGGAAAAAGCGGTCTTTGGTCCGCTGCCGGCCGCCCTGGGCCAGGTGCGGAGCTATGCCGCCTGGAAGAAATCGTTTACCGACTTTCTCTACCGCACCCGGAAGATGGAACTGTGGCGAAGCCCCAGCCTGGAGCAGGTTTCCGCCGTCGAAGAATCGGAGCGCTCTTTCCGCCTGCGATTGAACCAGTCGATGCGCGAGGAGCGCGACCGGCAGAAGGAAGCGCTACGGCAGAAGTATGCCCCGAAGCTGACCGCCCTGGAGGAGAAAATGAGAAGAGCCCGGCAGGCGGCGGAAAGGGAAAAGATGGAAGTCCAGCAGCAGACCTTCCAGACCGCCATCTCCATCGGATCGACTCTTCTGGGAGCCTTCCTGGGAAGGAGAACCGTCAGCATGACCAACATCAACCGGGCCGCCAGCTCCATCCGCAGCGCCGGCCGCACCTGGAAAGAAAGCCGGGACGCAGCCTATGCGGAAGAAAGCCTGGAAGCGCTGCAGCTGCAGGCGCAGGAGCTGGAATCCCAGTTTCAGGCCGAGGTCCAGGCCCTGGAGAGCAGCCTGGATCCCATGACCGAGCCGCTGGAGACGGTCACGCTGAAGCCCAAAAAAGCGGATATCCGCGTGTCCCTGCTGGCCCTGGTCTGGACTCCCTGCCGGCGGGACGGGCAGGGCAATCTAAGTTCCCTCCGGCAATGATCCCGCCTTGGGGTGCCGGAAGGCGAACCAGTGGCTCAGGCAGAAATTCGCCACATAGCAAAGACAGATGGCCGCGGTGTTGGCGACCAGGATGTTCCACCCGGCCCAGCGGACCAGGGCATCGGTGATCAGCACGTTTCCGGCAATAGACAGCAGCCCCGTCGAAAGGTTGAATCGCAGCAGTCGGACCAGCCGCGCCGCCGCATGGGAATTCCGGGTCCGGTCCCGCCAGGTCCATATCTCGTGCCAGGCGAAGTTGTGAAGAATGGCTGTTTCCACCGCCAGGAAGGTGGCCAGCCGAAGATCGATGCCCTTCCAGGCGGCGGTCACAAGGTAGAGCGCCAGCAGCTGTACGCCGATCCCCGCAAAGCTCACGGCATTGAATTTCATCCAGTATTGCCAGAGAGGGCTTTCTTGTTTCACCGTGAAACTTCCAGCAACAGCAGCGGGCATGGCGGGGGACGGCCCGGGTGCCGTCAGCGGTATGGCTCCTGCCGGTAAAGGGTGCGCGTGTGCCGGACGGCGGACAGCACGGTCATGAGCAGCATGCCGGCGATGCCGATCAGTCCGCCGATATCGAAAACCAGCCACTCCGTGCCCAGAAGCCGTGTCTTCTGGCGTCCGAAGTAGAGGGCGGTATTGCCGACGATCAGCAGCAGCCGGAGCTCGGTGGGGCTGAATTTCAGAAACGACATGTGGAACGTACCCAGGGTGTAGGTAGCCAGGTAGACCTCGATGTTGAGCAGGAAGTAGGCGACCAGGGCGCCCATGGCCACCAGCGGGCTCATCGAGCCGGACAGGGCCAGGCCCAGCAGCAGACAGGCGGTGCCGAAGGCATCCAGGACATGGTCCACATAAAAGCCGTACCGGGGGCGCAGCTTTTCCCGGACGCGTGCCACGGTTCCGTCGAGGCTGTCCCCGAACCAGTTGGCCACCAGCAGCAGGCTGGCCAGCAGGAACCCGCCCTTCCAGTAAAAGGAAAGCCAGTAGGAAAGCCCCACTCCGATCATGGCCAGGAAGCCGAAAGCGGTCAGCTGGTCCGGCGTGACCCAATCCGGCAGGCGCCGGGCCATCCAGATCAGCACTTTTTTTTCCGAGCGGGCCAGAAAGCTTTCGTGGGCTCGCCTGGCGTCCCGGAAGGAAGGATCGGCGGTCGGTTTTGCGGAAGGATTTTCGGTCATAAGCTTTTTGCCGGGATGGGAAGAAAGATTCTTTTCAAAGCCACTGGACAAACTCCAGGACATTGCCGTCCGGATCGGAAATATAGATCCAGCGAACCTGGCCTGGAATTTCCAGTGGTCCTTTTACCAGCGGTACGCCGGCATCCCGCAGCCGCCCGATGACGGCCTGCAGGTCGGGAGTCCGGATGGCGGCGTGAGGACACAGCGAGGGACGGCGCGTTCCGGCTGCGGGCGGAGAGGGGCGATTCTCCGGGCCAAGCGGCTGCAGCAGTTCCAGGTTGCCCCCCTCCAGGCGGAGAAAGGCAAAGCGCTCCTGGTGCTCCTCATCGCGGGTTTCGAAAAGAACCTCCAGCCCCAAAACCCGGGTGTAGAAGGCGATGGCGGCATCCAGGTCGGATACTTCAAAGGCAAAGTGATCCAGGCTCCACATGGTTATCCGTAATGGTACAACCAATCGGGCGTCAAGCCAAACCAATCAGCGAAAGCATCCGGCCGGTCACGGCTCCGTCGCGCCGATAGGAAAAGAAAAGTTGCGGGTGGCACCGGGTGCAAAGGGAAAGTGTATAGATATTTTCCTCGGGAATCCCGCAGCGGACCAGCAGCTGGCGATGGAAAGCCGGCAGGTCCAGCTTCCACCGGGGAGTACGCGGCCGGCCGGCGGGGTCCACGGCAAAATGCGCTTCGCTGAACGGGTGCCGGGAAACGAATGCCTCGCGGACCTCTTCCCCGACCTGGTAGCAGCAGGGGCCGATGGTGGGGCCGATCAGCACGAGCATCCTCTCCGGATGGCAAGCTCCGGCTTCCTTCATGGCATCGAGACAGGTCGGTCCGATCCCGTCGCCGGATCCCTTCCAGCCGGCGTGAATGGCGGCCACCACCCTCTCTTCCGGGCTGGCGATCAGGATGGGGCAGCAGTCCGCGGTCAGCACCCCGAGAAAATGTCCCGGGCACGCCGTGACCAGGGCGTCGCCCTCCGGGGGCGGGAGGGTGATAGGATCGTCTGCCTGTACCCGGCGGACCCGGGTGGAGTGCACCTGCCGGAGGGTGTGCAGGCAGGCTTCCCCGGCATCCAGGCTTTGCAGAAGGGCCTCGCGGTTGGCCTGCACGCGCGCAGGAAGATCCCCGGTGGAGGTGCTGAAGTTCAGCGAATCGAAAGGGGGAGGGCTGACTCCGCCCCGGCGCGTGCTGAAGGCGTGAATCACCCCCTGGAGGCGCGGGTGATGGCACAGGGAGTAGAACCGCCCTCCCTGCCGGTCTTCCTGTTTCCAGATGCCGTTTTGCATTATTTCGTGGCTATGATAACCTTCCCATTCCTGAAAACTCAATCCTGTTCTCCGGTGTGGCAGAATGAATATTTTCGGTATCGGCATCGACCTGGTGGAAATCGCCCGAATGGAAAAGATCCTGGCTTCCCAGGAAACGGCCTTCGTCTGCAGGGTTTTCACCCCCGCCGAGCGCGACTACTGCGAGGGGAAGCCCCGCCGGGCCGAGCACTATGCCGCCCGCTTTGCGGCCAAGGAGGCGTTCATGAAAGCCTTCGGCACCGGCTGGACCAGTGTCGTCACCTGGCAGGAGATCGAAGTCGGGCGGGATGCCCTGGGAAAGCCTTTCCTGGAGCTGCACGGGTCTACGCGGCAGGCCGCGGAAGAAAAAGGCATCCGTCATATGTTCCTGAGCCTCTCGCACACCCGCTGCTGCGCCGCGGCCCAGGTGGTGCTCTGCGATTAGCTAGCGGAGCAGGGCGATGTCGTAAGCCTTCAGCCGGGTCGGCAGCTTCAGGCCCGGGACGTTCACGGCTACGATTTCGTCGTTGTAATTGAGAATGGCCAGGGTACCGCTTTTGAGCACGCTGACATAGACCTCCGAAGGTTTCTGAACCTGGAGCATGCGCTGTGTTCGGGGGTCCAGATCGGTGCGCCGCAGCAGCTCCCGGCGAATGAAATCGGCATAGCGGTGCGGCGGCTCCCGGTCGCCGTAATAGAAAACCACATGCCCCTTGCCGGTGTCGCCGGCCAGCCACCGGTTATAGACTGCATAGTCGTCCTCCACGGTTCCGAAGGGCATGCGGCTCCAGTAAGGGTAAATCACCGTGCCCCCCTCTCGAATCCAGCGGTCGATGCGGTCGGCCGTCTCTTTTTCCACGATGTCGCTCCACAGGACAACCAGGACCTTATAGCGCGTCAGTGCCCCGTCCAGGACCATCTGCTCGCTGCAGAAATCGAAATCCAGGTGCGGCCGCAGGGCGGCCACCCGCTGGTTGAACGAGAAGGCGTACAGGTTGCGGAACACTCCATCATCCAGCTTGGACTTGGTATCGGGGTATAGGGCGGCTACTTCGATGAAGGGCTCCTCCCTTCGGTCGAGCAGCGGGGCCAGCTCCAGCCATTTGGCGATCCCCTGATCATTGCTGTAAAGGTTGCCGTGATAGTAAAACAGGTGCTGGCCGTTGTTGACCAGGATATTGTACAGCCGGTTGACCACTCCCCGGGCGGAACCGAAACCCGCCGGCTCCGCACCCAAAGGCACGTTGTAAAAACGGGCTGCGGAGGAGAGCATGCGGGTGGCATAAAAATTCTGGGAGTAGCTGTCGGTCTCATTGGTGGAGCGGATTCCGCCGCGGATGCGGACCATGCTGCGGGTCTGGTCCGTGAAGTCGGTGCCCGATTCGACGAACCCCCATCCACCGGCCGACTGGTAGATGTCGGTTTTAGGCATGGCGTCCCGGGCCCATACCGCCCAGCGCTCGCACCAGTCGGTCATGGCGCCCATGTACCAGTCGACGAAATCCTTGCGCTTTCGCTTGCTTTCCGAAAACTGGGGAATAAAGGTTTCCACCTGCTCAAACGAGGAGAGCGACTCCTCCCAGGCCTTGTTCAGAGCGGCGACGGAAGGATACCTCTTCTGCAGAAACCGGCGGAAGTGATCTGCGGCGTACCTGTCCCCGGCCCACCAGCCGATGTGGATATGCTGCGGCTTTCCCTTATATCCCCAGTTGCCGCCCGCCGGGTATTGCGACTCCCCGTAGTTGCCGCTGGGACCGAGGCGCACCCCGAGCAGATTTCCGGTCGGCTCATAGTGCCGGCCGAAAGCCTCCAGAAAGCGCCGGACGTGTGGCGTCTGGTTTTCGGCGAAAATCGTCTGGATCGGGTTGCCCTGTTTGTGCTCCAGGCATACAAAACCCTCGTTTTCCGGGGAGCGGTAATACCAGTCCGGCAGGGTATAGGCGGAGCCGACGATCAGCAAGGGAAACCAGCGCAGCCCGTAGCGGCTTCCCGCTTCCACCAGGCGGTCGTAGAAGCTCCAGTCGAAGCGGCCCTTTTCCGGCTCCACAAAATTCCATTTGACGTAGCTTTCAAAGCCGTTGAATCCCAGCAGCTGAGCCAGGGGAGCCAGTTCGGCGATCTGCGCCAGGGACTGCGGCAGTCCGGAGGGCTGGCCGGCATCCGCGCCGATGGTGGTGACCAGCTGCATGGGCCGGCGGAGCTGAATCCGGGGGTTCAGGGTGGCAGGGATCTGTTGCCTGGCCTTTTCGATCTCTTTATCCGCGGGGGCACTCTGCAGGGTCACGCCGACGAGCGAACCGATTCCCTCCAGCCGGAAATCCGCCCCGCCGGCCTGCCGATGGCGAAAAGCGGGCCGGTCCAGTCGGAATACGGCCAGCCGCGGCTTTTCCGTGCCCAGGCAGGTGTATCCCGCCAGGGCGGTGGCCGGTGTTTCGGCGGGATGAAACTCCGCGGTTCGCGGAGCATCGGCGCGGTCGGCGTCAAAAGAAACCTGTGCCAGGCCGATATTCCGGTCCATGTGTTCCACAATCAGGAACAGCTGCCTGGTATCCGGGGGCAGATCCGCCGCGAGGCGAAAAGAAATTCCCGCCCTCCGGAAATAATCGTTCCCGGGCAGGAGCCGAATGGCAGATGTTCCGTCCACAGTTTGCACATCCATGGATTCCGAAGGCAGTCCCAGCAGTTCCAACCCCTCTCCGGCCTCCGGACGGGATGCGGAAAAACGCACGCTCCAGTCGGCAGCCAGGGAAGGAAGCGAAAAAGACAGCAGCAGAAAAAATATGAAAAACATCACCTGTTCCTATTGGGTAAAAAGATTGTTGCCGGACCATTATTTTACTTTGAATTCCGGAAGCCGAACAACACGGCCCCGGTGTTATTGTGGTATTGTGATCAGAAACGATAAGGCGGGTACCGGCTATGAAAGGCAAATACGCATCGCGAATTCCGTATCTTCTGGTTCTTTTTCTGCTCGGAGGTATCCTTGAAACCCGGGCGCAGTCGGGTTGGGAGCCGATGTTTGACGGCAAAAGCCTTGCTGGCTGGAAAAAAACCTCCTTCGGCGGGGGAGAAGGTAGCGTGGAGGCAAGGGACGGGCAGCTGCTGCTCGGCCTGGGCAGCTACATGACCGGGGTCACCTGGACGCGCGATTTTCCCAAGGGGAACTTCGAGGTTCAGCTGGAGGCCATGCGGGTCGAGGGGAGCGATTTTTTTTGCGGGCTGACCTTCCCGGTCAAGGACTCCTACTGCAGCCTGATTGTCGGCGGATGGGGCGGGACCATTGTGGGCCTCTCCAGCATCAACGGCATGGACGCCTCCGAGAACGAGACCACTCGCACCATGCTGTTCAAAGACAAGACCTGGTACCGCATCCGCGTCCAGGTCACGGCGGAATCCGTCAAGGCCTGGATCGACGATCAAAACGTGGTCGAAGTGGAGACCGGGGACCGCCGCTTTTCGACGCGCCTGGAAGTGGATAACTGCCAGCCGTTCGGACTGGCCACCTGGCGCACCGGGGCGGCCATCCGCCGTATCCTCCTGAGGCGGCTGCCCCAATGACCTTTCGGCCCGGGGCTACAGCCGGGTGTAAAGATCGATCATTTCGAGCAGGGCGACAGCGGCATCGAATCCCTTGTTGCCGGCCTTGGTGCCGGCCCGCTCGACGGCCTGCTCGATGGTGTCGGTGGTCAGAACTCCGAAGAGGACAGGAATGCCCGATTCCATCGAAATATGGGCCACGCCCTTGCTCACTTCGGCGGCCACATAGTCGAAGTGCGGCGTGCTCCCGCGAATGACCGCACCGAGGCACAGCACCCCGTCGAAATGGCCGGCTTCCACCACCTTCCGCGCGACGGGTGGAATCTCGAAGGCGCCGGGAACCCGGTAGAGAGTGATATCGTCGGCCAGAACCCCGTGCCGGACCAGGGCGTCCATGGCTCCGTCGATCAGGCGGGCGGTGATGAATTCGTTGAAGCGGCTGGCCACGATGGCCACGCGCCGTCCGGTTCCCGTAAGCTTCCCCTCGATCACAACAGCCATATCAGATTACCTCCAGGAAATGACCCATTTTTTCTTTTTTGACTCGCAGATAGTCCTTGTTTTCTTCCTTGGGCGGAATTTCGATCGGCACCCGCTCCACAATTTCCAGGCCGTAGCCCTCCAGGCCCCGCACTTTCTTGGGGTTGTTGGTCATCAGCCTCATTTTGCGCACCCCGAGATAGACCAGGATCTGCGCCCCGATCCCGTAGTTGCGCAGGTCGGGAGCGAAGCCGAGCTGCTCGTTGGCTTCCACGGTATCCATCCCTTTTTCCTGCAGGTGGTAGGCGCGCAGCTTGTTCATCAGCCCGATTCCCCGCCCTTCCTGGCGCATGTAGACAAGGACCCCCTGGCCCTCGGCTTCCACCATTTCCATGGCCCGCTGCAGCTGGTCGCCGCAGTCGCAGCGATGGGAGCCGAAAACGTCGCCGGTCAGGCATTCCGAATGAACGCGCGCCAGAACCGGCTCCTCGGGCAGTATCTTTCCCTTGACCAGCGCCACATGGTCCTTCCGGTCGATTTCGTTGGAGAAGCCGACCAGGTCGAATTCTCCCCATCGGGTAGGCAGCCGGGCGCGGGTCACTTCGCGGACCAGGATCTCGTTGCGCATGCGGTGGGCGATGATGTCGGCTACGGTGCAGATCTTCAGTCCGAACTCACGGGCAAAAACCTCCAGGTCCGGACGGCGGGCCATGGTGCCGTCATCGCGCAGAATTTCGCAGATCACCGTGCCGGGGCGCAGCCCGGCCAGCCGGCACAGGTCCACGGATCCTTCCGTCTGCCCGGCGCGAACCAGAACCCCGCCGTCGCGGGCCCGCAGGGGGAAAACATGGCCGGGGCTGACCAGATCCGCGGGGCGTGCCAGGGGGGCGATGGCGGTCCGGACGGTGGTGGCGCGGTCGGCGGCGGAAATGCCGGTGCTGATGCCGCGCCGGGCCTCGATGGAAACGGTAAAACCGGTGCCGAACTTGCTCTGGTTATCCTTAACCATGAGGTCCAGTTCCAGCTGGTCCACGATTTTGGGATCCAGGGCCAGGCAGATCAGGCCCCTGCCGTGTTTGGTCATGAAGTTGATGGATTCGGCGGTGACAAACTCTGCCGCCATGGTCAGATCGCCTTCGTTCTCGCGATCCTCATCGTCGACCAGGATGATCATCCGGCCTTGTTTCAGCTCGGCAACGGCTTCTTCGATGGTGCAGCTTGGCATTTTATTTTTCAGGGTGGGGAACCGGCCGTAAACGCCGCCCACGGAATTCAGATAAATCCCTGCTTTCGGAGCAGGCTTTCCCACTCGACGGATGCTTTTTCATGGCTTTCCCGGCCCAGGAGGCGCTCCACGTACTTTCCCAGAACATCGAACTCCAGATTTACCCTATCACCGGACCCCTTGCCTGTCAAGGTGGTGGAGCACATGGTGTGGGGAATAAGCAACAACTCAAAGGCATCCTCCAGGATCCGGTTGACCGTCAGGGAAATTCCGTCCACGGCAATCGAGCCTTTGGGAACCAGGTACCGGGCGAACTCGGCGGGAAGAGAAACCCGCAGGGCTGTGGTCTCCCCGCGGCTGACTTTCTGCAGAATGCCGGCGGTGGCATCCACATGCCCCAAAACGATATGGCCGCCGAGCCTCGCCGAAAGAGTCAGGGCCCGCTCCAGGTTGACCCTGGATCCGGCGGCGAGCCGGCCCAGCGTGGACCGTGCCAGGGTTTCGCCGGAGGCCATGGCCGAGAAGCAGGATCCCCGGAGGGAGGTGACCGTCAGGCAGACGCCGTCCACGGCAATGCTATCGCCGATCCGGTCTCCGGACAGATCCAGGCCGGGGTCCAATTCCAGGCAGATCCCATCCGCGACCGGCCGGACCGTCAACACTTTTCCAACCGATTCCACGATTCCGGTGAACATTCAGACCTCCGGGTAAGCTTCCATAACAATATCGCATCCCGATCGGGAAACATGGCTGATTCGAAGCGGCCGAGCCTGGTCGACCCGCTCCCTCCTGCCCAGGTTGACGAGAGGAATACCGCCTCCCAGGATCCGGGGGGCCAGAAAAAGAACCATCTTCTGCAAACGGTCGGATCCGAGAAAGCTGGAGTACACCCCGCTTCCTCCCTCCACCAGAACCGAATGAAACCCGAGCTGCCCCAGGGTGCCTAGGATTTCCTGCCAGGAAAAGCGCCCATCGGCTCCGGTCGGCAGCGACAGTATCCGGCAGCCGGAGGATGCCAGATCCGGCCGGCGACCGGGGTCCCCGGCGGTCAGCAGGATGCATTTTTCACCCAGGCAGCGCGATTGCGAGGGAATCTGCAGGTCGCGGTCCAGTATCACCCGGTGAGGGTCCCTTCCACCGGGAACCCGGCAGGTCAGCTGGGGGTCGTCCTGGAGTACGGTGCCGATCCCGACCAGGACGGCGTCCATATGGTTTCTCAGACGGTGCACGCGCCGCCGCGAGGCCTCCGAAGAGATCCAGCGGGAGTCTCCGCTGTCGGCGGCAATCCTTCCGTCCAGGGTGATGGCAGCCTTAAGGATCGGATACGCTTCTCCTTTTTCCACCCAGTGGGCGTAAGAGTGGATCAGCTCCCGACACGCAGACCGGCAGACTCCTTCTTCGATTTCCACCCCTGCCTGCCGCAGCAGGAGAGCGCCTTTTCCCGCTACCAGCGGATTGGGATCCAGTGTGCCGATGACCACCCGGGCGATTCCCGCCCGCAGAATGGCATCCGTGCATGGCGGGGTCTTTCCGAAGTGGGCGCAAGGCTCCAGGGTAACGTACAAAGTGGCTCCTCTCGCATCCTGCCGACAGTGCTCCAGGGCGTAAACCTCGGCGTGCGGCATGCCGGCCTGAGGATGAAAGCCCTTGCCGATCACCCGGCCCTCCTTGACAATCAGGGCGCCGACCGGCGGATTGGGTGCCGTCCGGCCCAGACCCTGCCGGGCCAGCCGGATTGCCTGCCGCATGAAGGCCAGAGGATCAGTCCGCGGTTCGCTCACGGGGTAACGGCTACTTTTTCTTCAGGAATTCTCGGCGGCACTGGTCGGAGCAGAAAAAGTACTGCTGTCCTCCGGATTGGGTGGTGAGAGCCAGATCCTGGGCGATGTAGGTTCCGCAGATCGGATCCCGGAACATCTGGCCGACCTTCGTCCGGCTACGGGCATTCTCCCTGCGCGCCGCGGGCCCTGCTCCGGTAATGGCAATCCAGATGCGCCGGACCAGTTGGATCAGAAAAAGGATGAAAAAGAGCCGTAAAAGAAAAGCGAGAACGGAAAGAAACATGGGCCGTTCCTCGGACTAAAGGTTTTGTCCGGCTTTGAGCTTGGCGATGCTTTCCTTTATCTGTGCAGCGGCGGAGTAGTTCGGGTCGATCTGCAGGAGCTTTTCCCAGGCGGCCTGGGCACCCGAGCGGTCATTTTTTCCGAAGTAGCGGATCACGCCCAGGTTGTAGAGAGCCTGCGTAAAATCCGGCTTGACCGTCAGGACTTTATCCAGCTCCTGGAGAGCCCGTTCGTTCTGCTTGGTATTGTAGAAACAGGTAGCCAGGTCGGTGCGAACCATGGGGTCGTCCGGCTTGATTTCCAGTGCTTTTTCATAATAAGTGATTGCTTCCCCGAAGCGCGCACCGTCATAATAAACGTTTCCTACCTGGGAAAGCAGGTCGAAGTCTTTCGGCTTGGTGCGCAACTGGGGAAGCAGCCGGTCCAGCTCGGCCTGCATGTCGACCCTGGGGTGCCCTTCCGGAAGAGCAGCCGAATTTTCCGCGGGCTTGGAGGAAGGGGGCGTTGCCGCCGCGGGAGGGGCGACGGAAAAAGAGTCGGTGGTCTGCCATTGCAGCGCGGCGATGAAGCCGGCAAGAAAGCCCACGGCAACTCCAATCAGTACAGCAAAAAAGAATCTTTTATTGTTTTCCATTTGAATTTCGGTCCAAACCTCCTATTTTACCCTTTTTTTACTTAATTCGGATTTCTCCGCGAAAATACTTGATAGTTGCATCCATTTAATAGCAAAATTCAACCAAGGGAAGTTGCTGGATTTGGAGTTGTTGCGGGTCCAGCAGAAAATGGTTTCGTTTTGTAAAAGGTAAGAATTTATGGCAAAGCGCAAGCCTGACCGCAAGGCATTGCACCAGGAGAAAATTACAAACGGCTGCCTGGAGGCTCTGGTCCGGGGAAACAGCAGGGAGCTTTTCGAAATCCTTCCTCAAATCATTGTATTGCGCGACCCCCGCTTTCTCTCTCCTTTGTTGGATCTCCTGGCCTCGAAATATATCCGCAAGCGGGAATTTGCCGCAATCGGCCTGGCGGAACTGGACACGCCTCAGACCCGAAAAGCTCTGTGCGAGTGTCTTCACGAAATGCCGGCCACCATTACCCCGAGCTTCCAGCGGTTTCAGTTCACCATTCTGCAATCGATCGGCCGGATCGGAAGCGATCAGGCGGTTCCCTGCATGCAGTCGCTGCTGCAAAGTCGCAAGGGTCCCTGGGCCAATTCCGCCTGGAAGGAAAAGGTGATCGATGCCCTGGGCCAGGTGGCCCAGCGGGGCGGCAGGAAGGCGCTCCAGACCTTGATCGATGTGGCCCAGAACAGGAATGCCCGCCTGGCTGCCGATGCCCTGCAGGAGATATGCGTCGCTTTCTGGCATTGTCCCAACGCCACGCCTAAAAAAGTCTTCGACCTCCTGACCCGCGCCCTTTGCTCCCGGGATAAAGAGCTTAAGGAAGCCGCCTGGGAGGCCCTGGAAGACCTGGGCCGGTTGGGCTGCCGGCGGGCGGAGAAGCTGCTGGCCTCCTTGTCCGCCTAGCAGAACCAAAACCAGATAATTACATCAGGGGAATGCGCTCATGGGAAAAATAGGAATTGGTATTAACCTGGAGTTTGTCCGACACGAGGATAAATCGTTCGAATGGGGGGTGGAAAAAGCGGCCTCCATCGGCTTCGAGTATGTCGAGCCCATGGTACATCTGGGGCGCGAGCTGCTGAGCGAAGCCGGCTACTTTCACAGTGTCTCCATGATGGATGATCCCTACCGGATCCGGCGCGCCTGTGAAAGGGCCGGGGTGCGGCTTTCGGGCCTGTCCGGCCACTGCCCGATCTGCCGGCCGGAAGTCAGCACCGAATATCTGAAGCAAGCCATACGGTTCGCCTATGAGTGCGGCGCTCCGGTGGTCAATTCGGACGAGGGTCCTAAAAAGCTCTGGACAACCGCCGAAGAGGATCATGTCCTGATGCGCTATGTGCTGCAGGAGGCGGCTCTGGTTGCCGAACCGCGCGGGGTTCTGATCGGACTGGAACCCCATCAGCAATACAGCAAGACTCCCGAAGGGCTGGACCGCATCTATCACCTGGTCGAATCGCCGGCCATCGGAATCAATTTTGATACCGGCAACAGTTTTCTCTCCGGCCAGGACCCTCTGGTCTGGCTGGAGCGTGTGGCCGACCGCCTGGTTCACCTTCATGCCAAGGATATTTCCGTGGCCCACGCCGAGGCGGAAAGGGGCAAAGTGACCGGCACACCGGTCGGCTGCGCCTGCGGCGACGGGGTGGTGAACTGGTCCGGGGTGATTGAAATCTGCCGTCGCGCCCCGCGCGACATCGTTTTTTCCGTCGAATGCGGAACCGTAGAGCAGGCACAGCGCAGCTTCGACTATCTCAAGCAATTGTTAAAGGAGAGCGTATGAAACAGGATATGGAAATCAACGGTTTGCCGGCCCATTCCGGGATAAGCCGGCGCTCGTTTATCAACCGGGCGACGGCCGTGTCGGCTCTGCCCGTTCTGGCCGGCAGCGGCCGGGCCCTCGGAGCCAACGACCGCATCGGCATCGGCATGATCGGCTGCGGCGGAAGGAGCAACTCCCATATCAAGGCGATCCAGTGGCTCAAGGACAACAACCGCAAGGTGGAAGTTACCGCGGTTTGCGATACCTACCGGCCCCGGATGCAGAAAGCGGCCGATTTTACCAAGGCCAAGAGCTACATGGATCACCGCGAGCTGCTGAAGGATCCGAATGTCGATGCGGTTTGCATTGCCACCCCGGATCACATTCACGGCTACCAGGCCATCGATGCCATGCTCGCCGGCAAGGACGTCTACTGCGAAAAGCCGGTCACCCACTGGCGGCAGTTCGAGCTGATCAAGCGGCTGGCGGCGGAAGTCAAGAAGACCGGGCGCGTCTTTCAGCTGGGAACCCAGGGGATGTCCGACGGCGCCTGGCACCAGATGAAAAAGCTGGTGCAGGACGGGCTGATCGGGCAGCCGATTCATGCCGAGTGCGGCTATTTCCGGGTGGGCGACTGGGGAGAGCGCGGCATGCCGGTCGACGACCCGAACGTCAAGCCGGGGCCGGACCTGAACTGGGAGGCTTTTCTGGGCGACTCCCGCAAGCGCCCCTTCGATGTCAGCCGCTACTTCCGCTGGCGGATGTACGAAGACTATGCCGGCGGCCCGGTCACCGATCTTTTTCCCCACTCGCTGACGCCGGTGCTTTTCATCCTCGGGGTGAAAATGCCCTCTCTGGTGGCGGCCACCGGAGGCAAGTGGCGCTACCAGGAGCGGGAAATCCCCGACACGTTCAATATGCTGATCGACTATCCCGAAAAAATCACGGTATCGGTAATGGGAACCCAGGGCAACGACTATCCGGCCACCGGAAGCCGCGGCGCCGGCCAGCGCATACCGGTCATTCGCGGGTGGGAAGGAACCCTGACGGTGGTCGGCAAGGATATCGTTTTCACTCCGGCGGAGGGCTCCAAAGCCAAAGCCCAGAAATTCGCCATCGAGCGGAACGAAGAACTGATCGGCTTCTGGGAGCGCTTCCTGGAGTGTTGCCGCTCCAAGAACCAGGAAACCTACAGTACGGCGGAGCTGGCCTACCATACCCAGACCGCCCTGATCATGGGGATGATGGCCTCCCGGGCGGGAAAGACCGCCCGCTTTGATGCCGCGCAGCAGAAGATCCTGCTGTAGCCGTTGATGAAACCTGTTGCCGTTCTCCTGAATCCGGCCGGCGGAAAGGGCCGCGCCCGGCGCGTCTGGGCCGGCCTGCAGCGCGAATTCCCGAAGCTGGATCAGGAGGCGGCGCTTTTTGTCTCGCGGTTTCGCGGCGAGATCGAGCTTCTGGCCCGGCGCATCGCGGAGGAGGGGTACGAAAAGGTATTGGTCCTGGGTGGCGACGGCACGCTTTTCGAGGCGGTGAACGGATTCGTTTACCCCTCGGGCCAGGCGGTCCGGGGCTCCCTGTCGATCGCCGCCCTGCCGGCCGGCTCGGGGTGCGATTTCCTGCGAAGCTTCCCGCTGCCGAAAAAGAACCATTCTCTTTGGGCAGCCCTGCAAAACCTGCCGGCTCTGCCGCTCGACCTGCTGCAGCTGGATCTCGATGGCCAGAACGGCCATCAGCGGCGCTTCTGCCTGAACACCGCCTCTCTGGGCATAAGCGGGGAAGCGGCGCATACGGCCGGGAAAAGGTTTTCCTTTCTGCCGGCCGCCGCCGGATACCTCAGCGCCTTTTTTGCCCACCTGCTTTGTGTTCAGCCCGTGCAGGCAGAGGTGACCGTGGACGGGGAGCCATGGTTCCGGGGAGCGATTTGGAACCTGTTTCTGTGCAACGGGAGGTATTCGGGCGGAGGAATGCTCTGGGCCCCGGAGGCCCGGTTGGACGACGGCAAAGCCGACCTGCTGCTGATTAGGCCGGTGCCCCGGCATCGGGTTCCGGGCTACGTGCCCCGGCTTTTCCGCGGCACCCTGGCCGAAGTGCAAGAGGCGCGGTCGGCGGTGGCGGAACAAATGGAAATCCGCCTGGAAAGGGCTGTCCAGGCCGAGCTGGACGGAGAGCTGTTCCGGTTCCACGCCTTGCAATTGAAAGTTTTACCCGGAATTTTGCCCTGGATCCTTCCGCGCCCCGCGCTGAGGGTATAACAAAGCTGCGAAAAGGAACCCCGAAAGGGGTTCCGGATCACAGCCCGGGGTTGCGCCGAAGGCGCTACCCCGGGTAGGCGCATTTGTTTCACAATCAGCCCTGTAAGGGCTGCGCAAACAAATGGTATTGCTGGATTTAGCGCAACCATTTCAGGGTTGTCATCTCCGAACATCCCTACCCCGGGTAGGCGCAAAGCGCGCCAACCCCGGGCTGCGATCCGAAGCCCTTGCAGGGCTTTCACGGGGAATCGACTTTTTGCAGCTTCATCAGGGTATAATCACTTCTCCGGCGATCAATCAAATTTATTAACGGGGCCGGCGGGCCCGCAAAGAATGCAAGCCATGAGTTTAAGAGAACAGATCGAGCAGGATTTAACAGCGGCCATGAAGGCCCGGGATGCCCTGCGCACCAGCGTTCTGCGCATGGTGAAATCGGCCGTCCGCGTCAAGGAAGTGGAAAAAGCCGATACCCGGCTGGAAGACCCCCAGATCATTGCCCTCCTACAGACCCTGATCAAGCAGCGCCGCGAGGCGATTGAAAAGTTCACCCAGGGGAACCGTCCGGAGATGGCGGAGAAGGAGCGGCAGGAGATCGTGATCATCGAAGGCTACCTGCCGCAATCGGCCACCCGCGAGGAAATCGCCGCTGCCATCCAGGCGGTCATCGCCGAAACGGGATCCTCCAGCGCCAGGGATTTCGGCAAGGTGATGAAAACGGTGATGGGGCGCTTCGGCGGGAAGGTGGTGGACGGGAAGCTGGTCAGCGAGCTGGTCAAGGCGGCTTTGCCATGAGCGGCCACTATCGCAACAACCCGGGCTGGATCGAGATCATCTGCGGGCCGATGTTCAGCGGAAAAAGCGAGGAGCTGATCCGCCGCCTGCGCCGGGCGCAGATCGGCAAGCGGCGCGTGCAGATCTTCAAGCCGCAGATCGACCAGCGCTACGCCCAGGAGTACATCGTTTCCCACAGCGACCAGAAGCTCCCCTCCCAGGTCATTTCCACTTCCAAAGAGGTGTGGGAGCGGGTGGACGGGCGGACCGAGGTGATCGGCATCGACGAGGTGCAGTTTCTGGACACCGGCATTGTCGAGGTGATCAACAAGCTGGCGGACATGGGCAAGCAGGTGATCGTGGCCGGACTGGATCTCGATTACCTGGGAAACCCGTTCGAGCCGGTTCCCACCCTGCTGGCGCTGGCCGAGTATATCACCAAAACGCTGGCGGTCTGCGTGCGCTGCGGCAATCCCGCCAACCATACCCAGCGGCTGATCGAAAGCGACGAGCGAATTGTGGTCGGCGCCGGCGGAGTGTACGAAGCCCGCTGCCGGCGCTGCTTTGAGCCTCACCTGAGACAGGAAAACGAACCGGTCTGACCCCGGACGGATGGAGAGAGGAGCTTTTCTATGGCAGTTGTAGCAGGAGTGGATTTCGGCACCCTGAGCGTCCGGGTGTCCATAGTGGATGACCAGCGGGGCCGGCTTGGTTCCGCCACGGCGGAGTACCCCCTGCTTCGCCGGCGGGAGGATCCGGATCATGCCACCCAGCGTCATCCGGACCACATGTCCGCCCTGGTTTCAGCTACCCGCCAGGCGGTGCAGAACGCGGGCATAAACGGGGCGGAAATACAGGCCATGGCCCTCGACACCACCGGGTCGACGGTCATTCCGCTGGGCGAGGGGCTGGAACCGCTCGACGACTATTACGTCTGGTGCGACCACCGCGCCAAGAGGGAAGCGGCGGAAATCACCGATACGGCCCACCGCGAGGGGCTGGAGGCCATTCACTGGTACGGTGGCACCTATTCCTCGGAATGGGGCTTCGCCAAGCTGCTGCACTGGCTGCGCCGGAATCCGGAGAAAAAAGCGGAGCTGGTTACCGCCGTCGAGCACTGCGACATGGTCGCGGCCGTGCTCTGCGGGATAAGCTGCCGGGAAGATCTGCCCCGCAGCATCTGCGCCATGGGCCACAAGTGGATGTGGAACGAGTCGCTCGGCGGGCTGCCCCCGGAGGATTTTCTGTCCCGCGTGGATCCGCTGTTTGCCGGAATCCGCGAGCGGATCGCCGGGCGTTACGAAGCATCCAGCCATCTGGCCGGGCGTCTTTGCCGCCCGTGGGCGGAACAACTGGGTCTGAAGGAGGGAATACCCATCCCGGTGGGTGCCTTCGACGCCCATTGGGACGCCATCGGCGCCAATATTCGCGAAGGGGATGTGGTGAATGTGGTGGGAACCTCCACCTGCATCATGGCGATCGCCTCCCGGGTGGGACGGATTCCGGGCGTGTGCGGGGTCGTGAAAGGTTCCATCCATCCCGATTACTTCGGAATTGAAGCCGGGCTTTCCGCCACCGGAGATATCTTCGATGCCATCGCCCGACGGGCGGGCACGTCCGTCGCCGCCCTTTCCGAGGGCCTGGATTCCTACCGGGCCGGACAGACCGGATTGCTGCGCCTCACCTGGGACAACGGGGACCGCACCGTGCTGGTCAATCCGGAACTGGGAGGAATGACCCTGGGTTGGAACCTGACCAGCAACGCGCAGGATGAACTGTTTGCGGCCATTGAAGGAACCGCGTTCCACACCCGCATCATCCTGGAGCGCATGGCCGAGCATGGCGTTCCCATCCAGCGGGTCATCAACGGTGGCGGCATCCCCCAGAAAAACGAGGTTCTCAACCGGGTATACGCCAACGTGTTTGCCAAACCGGTCCTGGTGCCGGAGGCGGAAGTCACCAGCCTCGGCTCGGCGATTTTCGCATTTCTGGCCTGCGGGGCTTTCTCCTCGGTGCAGGAAGCCCAGGACGCTCTCTGCCCGCAATTCCGGGTGGTTCACCCCGATCCGGCCGAATCGGCGGTCTATGAAAAGCTGTTCGCGCTGTACCGCCAGGTGTACTTTGCCTTCGGCAAGCCGGAGGCCGAGGCGGCCTGCTTCGGAAATGTGCTTCCCGAGCTGCGGCGGATCGCCGCCCGGGCAAGGCAGGGCGCGGCGCAGGCCCCCCGCGGGTGAGCATCGGCGGATCGGGGGGGAGGATGGTTCCGTCCCGCGCCGGAAGCGGTTCCCGGGAGCTGGTGCAGCGAGCCCTGCAGGGGCTTCCCGTTTCCCGCGTTCCCTGGGGTCCCCTGGCCGTTCATTTCTGCGCGCGGCTCGCCGGCTGTTCCGTCCGGCGCTATTCGACGGATGCG
The DNA here is from genome assembly GCA_903847975.1 of uncultured Acidobacteriota bacterium. Taxonomy (GTDB): domain Bacteria; phylum Acidobacteriota; class UBA6911; order CAINFC01; family CAINFC01; genus CAINFC01. The sequence continues at coordinate 35,779 of CAINFC010000278.1, forward strand.
GAGGCGCTGACCGAATCGGTGCTGGCCTTTTACCGGCGATTCCGGCCCGATGCTCTCTGGGTTTCCGCCGATACCTGGGTCAGCGCCGAAGCCATGGGCACGCGCGTGGGCTCCCCTTCCGAAGACCTGCCTCTCGGAGGAGTCGGGCCGCCGCTCATCCGGACAATCCGGGACATCGAACGGATTCCGCCGCCGGACCCGGACACCCAGGGACGCTATCCGCTGATGCGCGAAGCCCTGTCGCGCCTGCAGGAACAGGTCGGACAGGAAACATTCCTCGTCGGTTGCTTCGACCAGTACCCGTTTTCCCTGGCTGCGGCCCTGGCGGGACTCGAGCGGGTCATGGTGCTGGCCGTGGAGGACCCGCCCTTTCTTTTGGCTCTGATGGAGCGCTGCCTGGAATATAGCCTGGCTTATGCGCGGGCTCTGCGCCGCGCGGGGGCGGACATGCTGAGCGGGGGAGACTCGCCGGCCGGACTGCTGGGGCCGCGCCTTTACCGGGAGCTGGCTCTGCCATTCGAGATGCGCCTGATCCGGCAGCTGAAAGCGGAAGGCAGCGGGCCGGTATCGCTGCATATTTGCGGCAATGCCCTGCCGATTCTGAAAGACATGGCCGGCTCCGGAGCGGATGTCCTGGAAATCGATCATAACGTGGACATTGCCGAAGCGTGCCGGCGGGTCGGTCCGGACGTGGCGATCTGGGGCAATCTGGATACCGTGGGGGTGCTGTCGCAGGGAGGGCCCGCGGATGTGGGACGTGCCGTGCGGGAGGCCCTGGATGCCGTGAAGGCCGCCGGCCATCCGCGTTTTGTGTTGAGCAGCGGCTGTACCCTGGCGTGGGAAACGCCCGGTGAGAACCTGGATGCCGCGCGTCAGGCCGCCGGCGAATACCCGCTCAGGGAGTGAACCAAAGAGCTCACAGGAGGATAAAGAAGGGCGGGAAACTGTTATTCCGAGGCAATGGTCCCGTAACGGAAGGCATCCCTGATGCCGCTTCTGAAAGTCTTCTTTATTCGGAGTTCAAGCTTTAGCTTGCCTGGCACAAGCGGAATCCCGCTCGCAGCGCGTAGCCTGAAGGCTGTACTCAAAACGGAATTCGTTGGTAAGTTCGTTTTTGGGTGTTTCTCGGCCTTTGTGCAGCGCCCGAATCAGGCCCAGAGGTTTTCGGGGTATACCCCTTGATCCACCAGGCGGCGAATCCGTTCCACGGTGAGCGGCTTGTCTTCCCGGTAGGTGACCCCGAACCAGGAGTCCTCCGTCCTGAGAACGCGCACGGTGGCTGCCTGCCGGCTTACCCAGTGACTGACAATCGAGGGAATGAAGTACTCGGCTTTCGGTTGCTCGCCGCGCTCGCGCAGGAAGGCCGCAAATCCGTCCTGCAGGGGCGGGAAGCAATCGGGGGTGAAGCCCCAGAAATTCAGGGATACGAAAGTGTCCTCGGGAAGAAGGTTCCAGTGCCCGGCGTCGTCCGCAAAGCCGATGCCCGCCTCCCTGCGCTCAATGGCGGTCCGCTCGACGACTTCCTGCAGATGGCCTTGCCCGTCCAGGCGGCAGACGCCGCGGGATACGGAACCGTGCTCGGATAAGGTATTGGCCAGGCGGTATCCGACCATGCAGAAGTCCATGGGGCGAAGCGAGGGTGCCTGGAAGAAATCGGCCAGCAGCCGATAGGCGGAGGCTCCGTAAAAATCGTCGGCGTTGATGGCCGCAAACGGCGTACGAACCGCATTCCGGGCGGAAAGAATCGCATGTCCGGTTCCCCAGGGCTTGCGGCGGTCTGCGGGAACGGAAAACCCGGGCGGAAGGTCATCCAGGTCCTGAAAGACATAATCGATTTCTATTTTTTCTGCGAAACGACTCCCGAAAAAAGCCTTGAAATCCTGCTCGATGCTCCGGCTGATGACAAATACCACCTTGCCGAATCCGGCCCGGATGGCATCGTATACCGAATAGTCCAGCAGGCACTCCCCCGACGGACCCACCTGGTCCATCTGCTTGATTCCGCCGTATCGGCTGCCGATTCCGGCGGCCAAAATCAACAAAGTAGGTCTGACCATTTCCTGTCCGTGATCCTTTTTCTTGACATCAAGTCCCGTTTCCCGTAAGCTCATTTTCCTGAAATACATTTAAGTGATAACGGTGTAAAAAGTCAAAAAATTGTACCTTTGCCTTCCGCAAAAAGTGAGCTAAACCTCGAGCCCTGTTGCCGGAAAAGAGTTGAACAAGCCGACCATCACCCCGACCACTCCCGCCAGCGACGCAACCGCGTCCGCGCCCGGCCATCACCCGGAAAAACCGTTGGGAAGGAGTCAGCTGTCCGGCCGCGAGTTATATGTGGAAGGGTTGTGCAAGTCGTTCGGCGCGGTACAGGTTCTCGACCACGTTTCCTTCGAAGTCCACAGCGGAGAATTCGTCACGTTGCTCGGACCCTCCGGCTGCGGCAAAACGACCCTGCTCCGAATCCTGGCTGGCCTGGAAGTGCCTGATCGGGGCCGGGTCCGGCTGGGCAGCACGGACCTGACCCTCTGGCCGGCCAACCGGAGGCCGATCAATACGGTGTTTCAGAACTATGCCCTCTTTCCCCACCTCAACGTGTTTGAAAACGTGGCTTTCGGCCTTCGGGCCCGGCGCAGGGAGCCGGGGGAAATACGGCAGCGGGTCCTGGATGCCCTGGCGATGCTGCAGCTGGACGGATATGAAAAGCGCGCGGTGCAAACCCTCTCCGGCGGGCAGAAGCAGAGGGTGGCCCTGGCGCGGGCCCTGGTGAACGAGCCGGACGTGCTGCTGCTGGACGAGCCCATGTCGGCGCTGGATGCCAAGCTGCGGGCCGAAGTGCAGATCGAGCTGCGGCGGCTGCAGCGGCGGCTGGGAAGAACCTTTGTACTGGTGACCCACGACCAGAATGAAGCCATGACCGTCAGCGACCGGTTGCTGGTCATGCGCACCGGGCAGATCGTGCAGACCGGCTCCCCGACGGAAGTATACGACCACCCCGTGGACCGGTTTGTCGCCGAGTTTCTCGGCCTGGCCAACCTGATTCCGGCCTGGCACGAGGAGGGCAGGCTTTGCAGTGCCTTCGGGGTGCTGGTTCCCGCCCGGCCTCCCGGGTGGGAAAAAGGAACGCTGGCCATCCGCCCGGAGCGGATAAGGCTGCATTCCGAACCGCCGGGCCAAAACGGCATTCGCGCCACGGTGGCCGAAGTGATTCACCAGGGAACCCACCTGGACCTTTTCACCGAGCCGCATGTCCTGCGGGTCCGGGCTTCCACGGAAACGGGGGTGCGGCGTGGCGATCCGGTCTGGCTGGAGCTGCCGGAAAAGTACCTGGAGGTCCTCCGTGACTGACTGGATCGTCTGGTTCGGAGAGCTGACCCACCCGAGGCGCCTGCGGGTGCGCGGCTCCCTGTTTCTGTCCGGATCCCTTTTCTGGCTGAGCGCCGGACTGACCGCGCCCATGCTCGTTCTGGTTTTCATGGCCTTCGCCCGGCGCAGCCCGTATGGGGAAATCATCTGGAACATCAGTCCGGACAACTTCCTGCGACTGGCCGGCTTCGGCGCTTTCGGCTGGACCGCCGACTACCTGTGGATCCTGGCCCGCAGCGCCTGGATGGCCTCGGTCACCACGCTGCTCTCCGTGGGGATTGCCTATCCGCTTGCCTTCTGGATCGCCCTTCGCCCTCCGCGCACCCGCAACCTGTGGTTTGCCCTGGTGGTGATTCCTTTCTGCACCAACCTGGTGATCCGGACCTACGCCTGGATGCTGATCCTCTCCAACCAGATGCCGCCGGCCCGGTTCCTGCAGTGGCTTGGCTGGCTGGCCCCGGAAGCGGCGCTGTATCCGGGAGCGGGCGCCGTCTTTCTGGGAATGGTGGCCAGCTCCCTGCCGTTTGCCGCTTTGCCGATCTACACCAACGTGGAGCGGCTGGACTGGTCGCTGGTGGAGGCCGCCCAGGACCTCTACGGCGGCAGGTGGGCGGTTTTCCGGCATGCGATTTTCGCCCAGACCCAGCCCGGACTTCTGGCCGGGATTATTCTGACGTTCATTCCCGCCATGGGCGCTTTTGTCGTTCCGGACCTGCTGGGCGGAGCGCGGACCTGGCTGGTGGGCAATCTGATCCAGCAGCAGTTCGGACCCAGCCGCGACTGGCCGTTCGGAGCGGCGGTCAGCCTCGGGCTGATGGTCCTGACCCTGGCGGGGCTGTTTCTGCTCCGGCGGCTGGAAGCGGCGCACCGGGAAACATGAAACACCGGCTTCCGCAATGGGTCGCACTGTTTGCCGTTGCAGGGCTGGCGCTGCTTTACCTGCCCATGCTGGCCGTCGCGGTTTTTTCGCTGAACGTCTCCCGATATGGCTTGGTCTGGCGGGGATTCACGCTGGACTGGTATGTGCGGCTTTTCCAGAATCCCTACATCCTGGATGCCGCCTGGAATACGCTTGTTCTGGCCCTGGTTTCCACCCTGATTGCCACGGTGCTGGGAACCCTGATGGCTTTGGGTATGCACCGCTTTCCCTGGCCCGCCTCCTTCCGGCGCTTTCTGGACTTCAGCGTGTATCTTCCGGTCATCACGCCGGATATTATTTTTGCGGTGGCGGCAGTCACCGCATTCATCCTGCTGCGCTCGGCCTGGTCGGTTTTTGAGCCCGGTCTGTTTACCATGATCTGTGCCCACGTGACATTTCAGATTGCATTTGTGGAGCTGGTGGTGGCCGGGCGGCTGGCAGTCATCGGGCGGCAGGTGGAAGAAGCCGCCCGGGATCTGTATGCCGATTCCTGGACCATCCTGCGGCACATCACGCTTCCCCTGCTGGCACCGGGGATCGCTGCCGGAGCGATGCTGGCTTTCACCCTTTCGCTGGACGATTTCGTCATCAGCTTTTTTACGTCCGGTCCGGACTCGGTTACCCTGCCGATCTTCATTTATTCCTCGCTGCGGCGCGGCGTCACCCCGGAAATTCATGCCCTTTCCACCCTGATCTTCCTGGTCACCGTTCTTCTGGTTCTGGCGGTCCAGTTTTTAACCCGCACACAAAAAGAGGTCTGAACCCCATGCGCACCATTCTTGCCCTTTGTCTTCTTTTTTCGGTCCTGGCCGCGGGCTGCCAATCCCCGGCGGAAAAAAGCCCGGAGGCCCCGAAGAGCCTGACGGTTTTCCTCTGGTCGGAATACATCGATCCCGCCCTGGTGGCCGATTTCGAAAAAGCCACGGGAATCAAGGTCCGGCTGGATGTCTATGAGTCCACCGAGGACATGCTGGCCAAACTCAAGCAGAGCACCGGGCAGTACGACGTGGTCGTGGCCTCGGACCACATCATTCCGGTCATGACCAAGCTCGACCTCCTGCAGAGCCTGGATCTGCGGCGGATACCCCGTGCGTCCAATGTGGCTCCCAAGTTCAGGAATGCCCCGTATGATCCGGAAAACCGCTTCAGTCTTCCCTATCAATGGGGGACAGTCGGCCTGATGTACCGCAAGGACAAGCTGCCCAACTTCGATCCCTCCTGGGGTGCGGTGCTCGAGCCGGCCCGGCAGCCGGGGCCGGTGGTGCTGATCGATTCCATGCGCGACATGATGGCCGGGGCCCTGATTTACAAAGGATTTTCTCCGAACAGCCGCAAGGCGGAGGAGCTCCGCGCCGCCGGGGATTCCATCCTTAAAGCCAAGGAGGGAAAGGTATTGGGATTTGAAGGGGGAGTCGGGGGCGTAAAGAAAGTCCTGGCCGGCGAGGCGCTGATTGCCATCGTTTACAACGGGGATGCCATCCGGGAAACGGATCCGAATACGGCATTCGCGTTGCCCAAAGAAGGGACGATCCTCTGGGTGGATGCCATGACGGTACCGAAGCAGGCGCCCAACCCGGAAGGCGCCCACCGGTTCATCGACTTTATCCTGGATGCCGAAAACGGAGCCCGACTCTCGAATTTCAACCGCTACGCGACCCCCAACCAGTCGAGCCTGTCGAAGATTGCCCCGGAAGACCGGGCCAATCCGGCCATCTATCCGCCGGACGCCGTGGTGGAACAAATGAGCTACCTGGTCGACATCGGCGAGGACACCCGGCTCTACGACGAAGTATGGACGCGCATCAAGGCGCGCCAGTAAAGTTCGGGTATGCCTTGGAGCCGCGCTCTTTTTTCACAGGAAGACAGGAAGATCGGGAAGAGAAAAGGATTCGGATACTTTACCGGATTCCGGTTATATGCTGAAATCCAGCGCCGCCTTCTGCCGGAGCTGCTTCTCCTGCTCCACCAGATCTCGAAAGCTGGTCCCGTTGTAAACATCCTCCACCGCCAGTTTGGCGCGGTTCCAGAGATGGGCCAGAACGCAGTTGTCTTTCAGCGGGCAGCAGGGGGGCTTTTTGTCGGAGATGCACTTGACCGGTACCTGCGGCCCGTCGATCAGGCGGACAATTTCCCCGACAGTCACTGTCGAGGGATCGCGGACCAGCAGGTAGCCGCCCTGGATCCCTCTTTTCGATTCGATCAAGCCCGTCGATTTCAGCTCACTCAGGATATTTTCCAGGAACCTCTGCGGGATTCCCTGGTTGGCGGCGATCATGCTGATGGCAAAAGGCCCGGCCCCAAAATGCTTGGACAATTCAAAAATGGCCCTCACGGCATATTGGCATTTCTGGGAAAGATTCAAACCAGCCTCCATGTTGCGATCGGAAAAGAATTCAGCAGCAATGATATTCTATAAACCACATTAAATCGATAGACATTATAATAGAAAAACAGAATATTACAAAAAGTGCAGAAATATTTGAAATTAGCGCCGAATCGAAATATTGGAAAAAACCTTGACTCTGTTTTTAAAGTACACTATCTTTATAGACTTATTGGTAATTAATTTGGGTTCAACAGACCAACAGAGGATTGGGAAATTCAGGAGAACGACATTATGAGCAATGCATACAGACTGGGAACACAGGCCCTTCATGCCGGTCAGGTGGACGATCCGACCACGCATGCCCGGGCCGTGCCGATTTACGCGACTTCCTCCTACAACTTTGTGAATACCGAACACGCCGCAAATCTTTTTGCCTTGAAAGAATTCGGTAATATCTACTCGCGTCTGATGAATCCGACCAACGATGTGCTGGAAAAAAGAATAGCCGCGCTGGATGGCGGAGCCGCCGGCCTGGCTTTCGCCAGCGGCCAGGCTGCCATTACTGCGGCGATTCTGACCATTACCCACAGCGGCCAGAACTTTGTGTCATCCACCAGTCTTTATGGCGGTACCTGGACGCTTTTTACCCAGACGTTCAAAAAGCTGGGGATTGAGGTTCGCTTCTACGATCCCAGCCGTCCCGAGGAGATCTCTTCGCTGGTCGACAGCCAGACCCGCCTGGTCTACCTGGAAAGCATCGGGAATCCCAAGAACGATGTTCCCGACTTCCGGAAGATTACGGAAATTGCACACCGCCACGGCCTCCCGGTGGTGGTGGACAACACGGTAACCACCCCGCTCCTTCTGCGGCCGATCGAACACGGAGCCGATATTGTGGTCTACTCGGCAACCAAGTTTCTGGGAGGGCACGGCGTGCACGTCGGCGGCCTGATTGTCGACAGCGGGAATTTCCCCTGGGCCGACAACCCGGAAAAATGGCCGGAATTCACCGCTCCGGACGATGCCTACCATGGCGTGGTTTTCACGGAGGCGCTCAAGCCTATCGGCAACATTGCCTACATCATTCACATCCGCACCCATTGGCTCCGCGATACGGGGGCCTGCATGAGCCCCTTTGCCGCTTTTCTTTTCCTGCTGGGCATCGAGACCCTGCACCTGCGGGTGCCCAAGCACTCGGAAAATGCCCTGGCCGTGGCGCAATTTCTTCAAACGCACCCGGCGGTGTCCTGGGTGAATTACCCCGGCCTGCCGACGCACTCCCACCATGAAAATGCCTGCAGGTACCTGCCCAGCGGTCAGGGAGCCATCATCGGCTTCGGCATCCGGGGCGGGGCGCCGGCTGCGGTGAAGTTCATCAATAACGTGCGGCTGGCCAGCCACCTGGCCAACATCGGGGATGCCAAAACGCTGGTGATCCACCCGGCCTCGACCACCCACTCCCAGCTGAGCGAGTCGGAACTGGCACAGACGGGCGTCACCCCGGATTTTATACGCCTCTCGGTGGGGATCGAAGACGTCCGGGACATCATCGCGGACCTGGACCAGGCGCTCAACGCCGCGCAGGAATAGCGGCCAGCCTATCCGGCGCTCTTTCCAGGGCGCAACGCCGGGATAAAAGCAGCCGTCATGATTGCTTCCGAAGGGGTAAGGAATTTATGAAGCGTGCACTGCTCTGGATTGCTTTGTGGCTGGCCGGATCCGCATCCGCTTGGACGGCGGCGGATCCGCAACCGGCCGGCCCGCCGGAGTCCGCACCGCAGGTCGCGATACTGGGCAGCAGGAACGGGCGGAGTGCCGCCGCCATCCGTCTGGAGGCGTCGCTCGATCGGGGTCAAGTTACCTTTTTAGGTTTGGACACCGAAGGCGGAGACCGGAGCCGTATCAATCTGCTGCGATCCGCAATGGCGCTGTCGGCCCGCACCCGCGAAGGGCGGGTCGAACTGAAGGCCAGCGGAAGCCGGCAAGGCAGCGATGCCATCGTCTTCCGATTGTCGGGCGCGGAGGTGGAAATCACCTGGAAAGTCCGTGTTGCCGACGGCGGGATGACGATGTCGTTTGCCGGAAGCGGGTCCGGTCTGGGGCGTATCGAGGGCCTGGAACTGGTTTTCCCCTTTGAGGTGAAAACGGCCGTTACTTCCATGATCAGCAGCCAATGGGGCCCGGACGGCAAATTCCGGCTTCCGGCCATCCTGAGCGCTCCGGACCTGGGTCAGCTGCTGGTCCGCGCTTCCGGCCGCCGGCCTACGGCAGGGCGCATGGAAGGAAGCCGCGCGGGAAAATCGCTTACGGTTACCCTGGAGCTTCCGGCTCCCGTAACGCGCGCCGCCACCGAACTGCGGTTCACTCCGGTGGTGCTGCCGGTAGCCGAGGGATATCGCGACGCAAAGCGCTGGGCGGCGGCCCGGCGCGGGTGGTTTAACCTGGTTCAGCAGAGCTGCGGCGCTTCCGGCGGGGGCCTCGACGTCCACGGCGTCTGGGCCAACAACGCCCTCAGCGATCCGGTGAGCAGCGTTCTCTATATGCTCGGCGACGCGACCGTTCTGGTACCGGAACTGGCCCCGGGCGTTACCATGGCGCCCATCCTCCGGCATACCGTGGATTACTGGATCGACCACCGGACCGACGCGGACGGTCTCGTAGCCTATACCGCCGGCGGACGAAGGCAGAACGTGATGGACTCCAACCCGGCGGTTCTCATCGGTGCGTGGTGCTACGTCAAGGCTTCCTCTGACATGAATTGGCTTCGGCAGCGCATCGGCCGGCTGGAATTCCTGTCGCGCTATATGGAGCAGCGCGATGTGGACGCGGATGGCCTGATCGAGTCCAAGCAGAGCGGCAACAGCGGCTCGCGGCCGCCCCGCGAACCGGACTGCGCCTGGGACTGCTACATCAGCGGCCATAAGAATGCCTACGTGAACGCGCTGGCCTACCGGGCCTGGCTGGGGCTGGCGGACCTGGAGCGCCGGCTGGGGCAGAGGGACCGGGAGCAGCGATACCGCGACCTGGCCCGCCGGCTCCGGGCGGCATTTGCCGACGCTTTCTACAATCCCGCCACCGGCTGGCTCGGCTTCTGGCGCAGTCGGGACGGCCAGCTTCACGATCTGCATATGGACGCGCCCACCAGCCTGGCCGTCGGCTTCGGGCTGCTGGACCGCGAGAGCGGGCGCACCATGCTCCGGCGATACTGGGAAGATCTCGGCAAGACCGGGTTTCATCGCTTCGACCTGGGCGTTCCGATCAACCTGCGGCCCGTTCCGAAGGAAGAAATGGAGCACTACACCGAGTTCCAGCATTTCCTCAATGGCGGCTGCGGCGTGAGCAACACGGCCTACCTGCTGGATGCCTTTCAGACCGTGGGGATGACCCGGGAGGCCGACCTGATTCTGGAGGCGATGCTCCGACGCCAGAAGGAGGGTGTCTTTCCCAACGGCGGCGGATTTCAGAACGGATTTGTGGACCGCATGGGCGGGGGGGCGGAAGTGTTCGACTGGAGCGGCAATCCCACCGGGTACGAAGGGCACCTGGTCTACTGCTGGGCCTTTCTGCACTCCATGCTGCGCCGGGAGCCGGCGATATTTCCGCGGGTTCTGCCGCCGGCCGACGGACCGCCTCCGATTTCCACCTCAGGAACGCCCTGACTTCTTCCTTACTCCTTCCTGTGCTGCCCTCCTTGCATCGAATAGACAGGGATCACAGGAAGAAAGGAAGACCGGGAAGCGGAGGGTCAGCGAACCCATTCCCGAAGCCGCTCCAGGGTTCTCTGCACCACCTCGGAGGAATTGCCGGTACCGGGGAAAAACTCCAGGCCGAGAATTCCCGAGTACCCTTCCGCTTTCAAGGCGCCGATGATGGCGGCATACGGAATCCGGCCCGGCCCGGGTTCCGTTCTGCCCGGAATATCCGCCAGATGAAAGTAGCCGATGCCCTCCTGGTTCTCGCGGATATCGCGGATCACATCCTGTTCCATGACGGACATATGGTAGATATCGTAAAGGGCCTTGAGCCGCGGATGATGGATCTCCCGGATCAACGGAAAGAGCGCTGTGCAATCGTGAAGCAGATAGCCCGGATGGTCCAGGCGATCGTTCAACGGCTCGATCAGCAAATCCATTTGCAGACGATCGGACAGCTCCGCCGCGGCCGCCGCCGTCTGCCGCAGGTGATCCAACCAGTGTTCCCGGCACTCCGCCGGCGGGCCGACCGCCCGTCCATCGGGAAGGAGCGCCTGCGCCAGCAGCATAAGCCGCGGGCATCCGACCTTCTGTGCAAAGCGGGCCGCCTGCTCCAGTTCCGAGAGAAATCCGGTTCGCTGCCGGGGATCGACCATCCCGAAGGACCGGTTGCCGCTGAGGTTGCATAGCTTCAGGCGGCTGGCCTTCAAGTCGTCCGGTAGCGACGGGTAATCCTTGTCGCGCCAGTCCCAGATCTCGATTGCTTCGATGCCGTCACGGCGGGCGGCCTCCAGTTTCTGCGGAAAGCTCAGGTCCGGATACAGCGTTTCGATACAGAATGCGAATTGCATGGTTCCTTTGTGTGGCTAGTGCTTTTGCTTGTTCAGCCATTCGAAAACGACGGGGTCATAACAGCTGTCGATCTGCAGGCCGTCCACCCCCCAGGCCAGCATTTTCCTGATATCTTCTATGCCTTGGGCCATCGGGTCGCCGGTCTTGTAGTGGTCGACATTGACGCTGGCGATGATTTTCAGCCCCATTTTATGAAATCCCCGGAAGGCAGCCGGATCAAAGTCTCTGGGTGAGTTGAAAACATAATAGTGCCGGCTGACCTCCGGCAGGAAGGGCTTGAGCAGCTCGGCCTGCAGCAGACTGACGCGCCAGGAGATCCGGGCCCGGCCCAGAAACCAGGCCACCGCCTTTTCCTGGTTGTAAACGGGAAACTGGTTGATGAGGAACAGGGTGTCCTTCAGCAGATCATGCCGGACCAGGGCCGCTTCGATCTCCCGGGTGTAGGGCTCCAGCCACCGATCCTCGACGCCTTTGAGGTCTATCATGAGACGGATCCGGCCCTTGCTGCGCCCGCAGAATTCCTCCAGGGTCGGAATATGTTCCCGGCTGCGGGGGAGAACGATCTTTTTTACTTCCTCCAGGGTCAGGTCCGAGAGGTTGACGTCGATCCCGGTTTCGGTCTTCATGTTATTGAGATGAAAACAGACCACGTGCCCGTCTTTGGTGCAGCGGGCATCCACCTCGACGTGAGAATACCCGCGGCGAATGGCTTCCTCCATGGCTTTCAGGCTGTTTTCGGAATGTTCGCCGTCCACCACACCCCCGCGGTGCGCCACCAGGATGAGCTTCCCTTCCGCTCGGGGAGAGGGCGCGAACCCGACCGCGCCGAGGAACAGAATTCCCAGACATAGGGTCGAAGCCGATTTCCGTCTCATTTTCTTTCTCCGATCTTTTTGCGAATGGATGACACCCGATCCAGCTCGAACTGCCTATCCGGATCTTCCCCTTCCCTTGGCTTTCAAATCCATAATGACCGCCAGCAAAATCACCAGGCCTTTGACGATCTGCTGCCAGTAGGGGGACACATTGGTCAAATTGAGAATATTGTTCAGGATGGCGACGATCACTCCTCCGGCCAGGGTGCCGGTCACCGTGCCGATGCCCCCGGAGAGACTGGTCCCGCCGATGACTACGGTGGTTATGGCATCCAGCTCGAAGTTCAGTCCCGCAGCAGGCTGGCCGGAGTTGATCCGGGACATGAGCATGACGCCGGCCAGCCCGGTGAGCAGCCCGGCCAGGAGAAAGGTCGTCCGCTTGATTCTCCTGACATGAATGCCGCTGGCAACGGCCGCCGCCTCATTTCCGCCGATGGCATAAATGTAGCGGCCGTACGGAGTCCGTTTGACCAGAACGAGCACCAGCCCATAAATCAAAAACATGACCAGCACCGGCACGGGTATCGACAGCAGGTCGCCCTGGCCCAGAACGGTAAAGTCGCCGATGTTGATGATCGGGCTCCCGCCGGTATAAAGAAGGACCAGGCCGCGAGCGCCGGTCATCATGGCCAGGGTAACGATGAAAGGCGGCAAGTCGAACCGGGTGACCAGGAATCCGCAGATCAGCCCGGCGAGGCCGCCAGTGGCCATTCCAGAAGCCAGGCCAAGGGAAATGGAGCCGGTCATCACGTATACGCTGGTGCCCAGGACACCCGAAAGGGCCACCACCGATCCGCACGACAGGTCAATCATGCCGGCAAGGATGACCAGGGTCGATCCGAAAGCGATGATGGTGATAATCGACATCTGCCGAAGAACATTCCACATGTTCCGGCCGGTCAAAAAGGCGGGGCTCAGGAGGCTGGATGCCAGGATCATGACGACCAGGATCAGCAGCACCCCGTAGCGGGAGAAAAATTCTTCCTTTGTGTACCGCGGTTTCACATTGGGAGCGCCGGGCTCGTCCGCTTTTTTCCCCTCATCCATGGAATGCTCCTGTCGCCAGATTCATGATGCCCTCCTGCGTGGCTGCGTCCCGATGCAGCTCTCCGCTCTGCTTCCCCTGGCGCATGACGATAATCCGATCGCACATCCCGAGCAGCTCGGGAAGCTCCGAGGAAATCATTACCACGGCAATGCCATTTCCGGCCAGTTCGCTCATCCGCCGGTGAATTTCCGCTTTCGCTCCGACATCGATTCCCCGGGTCGGCTCATCGAGAAAAAGGACTTTCAAATTCCGCAGGAGCCACTTGCCGAGCACCACTTTCTGTTGATTTCCTCCGCTCAGATACTTGACGGGAAGATCCAGGCGGTCGGTTTTGATCTGGAGCTTTGCGGAGATCGCTTCCGATTCTTTCCGTTCCGTTCCGGGACGGAGAAAGCCGCATTTCACGAACCGCTCCAGGCTGGCCAGGGTGAGGTTCTCGATCACCGGCCGCTCCAGACAGAGCCCGACGAGCTTCCGGTCCTCGGGCACATAGGCGAGCCCCCTGCGAATCGCATCCCTCGGCTTGCGTACATGGAATGGCGATCCTTCGAGGGTCATCTCCCCCCCGTCCAGCGGATCGAGGCCAAAGACCGCCCGTGCGATTTCCGAACGGCCGGCTCCCATCAGTCCGGCCAGGCCCAGAATTTCCCCGCGTCGAACCTGGAAGGAGATATCCTGGAAAACCCCATCCCTGCGCAGCCCCCGGGCTTCAAAGATCACTTCTCCTTTGGGGAATTCGGCTTTGGGATACAGCTGACTCAGCTCTCGCCCCACCATCAGGGAGATGATCCTGCTTCGGGTCATTTCGCCGGTCGGCTGCGTGGCCACCCGAACTCCATCCCGCAGGACCGTGATCTCATCGGAAATCCGGAAGACTTCGTCCAGCTTATGGGAAATATAAATGAAGGTGATCCCCCTGGATTTCAGCTCCCGTATCAGGCCGAACAGCCTCTCCACTTCCGCCTCGGTAATGGCGGAAGTCGGCTCGTCCATGACGATAAGCCGGGATCCGCGATGGATCCCTTTGGCGATTTCCACCATCTGCTGTGCGGAGACCGTCAGCTCTTTCACGCGGGTACGCGGTGCGCCGTGCAAGCCCATGCCGGCGATGATCCTGGCGGTCTCTTTTTCCATGGACCGGGAATCGACAAAGAGTCCAAGCTTTTCTCTCGGTTCCCGGCCGAGAAAGATATTCTCCGCCACTGTCATTTCCGGCACCAGGTTCAGCTCCTGGTATACCGTGGCGATTCCGATACGCAGGGCGTCCCTGGTATTGTTGATTTCGACCTTTTTCCCGTCGAAGAAGATCTCCCCGGCATCGGCCCGGTGCTCCCCGGCCAGAATCTTCATCAGGGTGGATTTTCCGGCTCCGTTTTCCCCCACCAGGGCATGAACGGTGCCGGGCCGGACCTGGAGGGTGACATTGCGGACGGCTCTGGTTCCCGGGAATGTCTTGACGATGTTCCTCATTTCAAGCAGGTATTCGCTACCGGTATTCATCGGCCACCACGTTTTCCCGGAGTTCACTCGGGCCGGATCGATGGGCTACATGTATTCCTTGATGTTTTCCGGGGTTATGGGCCGGAAGGGTACATGAATGACCTTCGGCAATTTTTCCCCGGCAATCAGCTTGAGAGCCGTTTCCAGCGCGGTGCTCGCCTGGCCTTTGGCATCCTGCAGAACGGTCATGGAGAAGAGGCCCCGGGCCACATTTTGCCTGGCCTCCTGGGTGCCGTCGATTCCGGCGATGTAGACGCCCTTTTCCCGACGGGCGGCCTTAAGGGCTTCCAGAGCCCCCAGGGCCATCTGGTCGTTGGCGGCCAGTACGGCATCGATCTGGGGAAAGGCCTGAATCCAGTCTTCCATGACCTTCATGGCCTGCACGCGGTCGTAGCTGGCGGTCTGCTCGGCCAGCAGCCGGATATCCGGCCGCGGGGCCAGCAGCTTGTCCTGCACTCCCTGGCGCCGGTCGCGGGTATGGGCCATGCCTTCGGTTCCCCGGAGATATACAATTTTCGCCCCTTTCGGGAGAACTTTGGCCATGTGTTCTCCCTGAATCGCGCCGGCCTCATAGTTCCGGGATCCGACGTAGGTGAAATTTCCGCCTCCGACCTCGGCGTTGACGGCGACATAGGGAATGCGGGCGCTGTTGGCCGCCAGAACCCCGGGAATGGCTCCCTGAAAGTCCAGCGGGCTGCAGACAATGGCATCGACACCCAGGGAAACAAACGTCTCAATCGCCGTCACCTGCCTTTCGATATCCATCTGGGGGTCGATCACCTTGACCTCCACCTGCCGGGCCGCGGCCGCTTCCAGAAAAGCGTTCTTGACGATATTCTGGAACACATCCTGTGCGCTGAAAAAGGTGTAGCCGATCACCATCCTCCGGCCGCTTTTCCCTCCCGACGGTCCCTGCTGGGCGAACAGAAAAACGGCGATCCATGCCCAGCTCAGCATAAGCACCAGGTACTTTTTCATTCTTTTTTCCTTCCACCGGAAAAACAACAGGCCGGCAGGCTAAGAGAGTCTTTCCTTTGGGATGACTTGCTTGTCATGGCTTTGGCTGCGTCGGACGGCTTAGGTCTTTTGCCTCTTCCTGCCGCTTAGAAAGTTTACGACGCGCCCTCCGCGAAAGCAAGGAACCGGTGGGTCCCGGAGATGCAAACGGTCCTTCGGGAGGAAAATCTGCAATGGCTGACAAAAATTGGCTGCGGCAGGGTTAAAATACCAATGGTTTGGTCCTTAATTGTACCTGCAGAAATACACATGGCGGAAAACCTTATGGCAACAGACAATCCGAATCAACCTTTCTTTGACGTCTCTCTTTTCGATCCCCGACAGGCTTTCAGCAGAAACCTGGGATGGATTACCAATAGAGAATTCGAGCTTCTCCGCACGTTTAAAATAGCGATTGCCGGAATGGGAGGGGTGGGCGGACATCATGCCGAAGTTCTGGCGCGGCTGGGAATTTCCCGGTTTCACTTATCCGATTTCGATACGTTTGAAATCGGCAACTTCAACCGTCAGAACGCGGCGCAGATATCCAATGTTGGAAGGCCGAAAGTCGAGGTGATTGCCCAAAAACTTCTCGACATTAATCCCAGGGCGCAAATCACCTGTTTTTCCCAGGGAGTCACAGCCGAAAACCTGGATTCCTTTCTGGAAGGAGTGGATTTGTATTGCGACGGCCTCGATTTTTTTGTTCTCGAGCTTCGTGAAAAACTGTTCCGTGCCCTGCGGAACAAGAATATTCCGGGAATTACCGTTGCTCCCATCGGGGTTGGGGCCGCCATGCTGGTCTTCGACTCCCGCTCCATGTCCTTCGATGAGTATTTCGGCATGTATCGGACCCGGGACACAGTGGAGAAAGCCATCCGGTTTCTGGTCGGGCTTGCTCCCTCCCTACAGCATGCCAGATATATAGCTGAAATTCGAAAATCGGACTTTCAAAATCGAAAAACGCCCTCCCTGCCGATGGGCTGTTACCTGAGCGCGGGGGTACTGGGAGGCCTGGCTCTCAAGATTCTGCTGAAAAGGGGCAAAGTATATACCGCACCGCATTCCCTGCATTTCGATGTTTACAACAACGCTTTTGTGCATAAGAAAATTTACTTCGGACACCGCAATCCGCTGCAACAAATAAAGCGGTATCTGGTGAAAAAGCAGCTGCTGGCTTCTTCCCCGCAAAAGTAGCAGCCGGGATTCACGGCCGGGCGTCAGGAGGGGGGGATCGGCGTCCGACGCGGCACGTCGGCGGAGGCGCATAGCCGAAGCGCAGGATAAAACCGGGCGTCCCGCTCACCCCGATGCCGGCAAGAAAATGACGGAAATCCTGCAGCAGCTTGGGGGCATGCAAACGCCGCAGGGATTCCACCAGCTGCGCCGTTCCGCAGGTCATGCCGAAATGGAGCCCAACCAGCGACATCATCGGCTGGGCCGCCAGACCGGCCTGGGTGAGGGCCAGCCAGGCGCGCTGCGCGACGCGCCCGACCTGAATCTCCGGATAAGGCTCGCCTTCTTTTACTGCCACCAGGCATAGACCGGAAGAGCTTCGTACCAGTTTGCGGGTATGGGCGCCCAGCATCTGGGCGCCTCGTAAAATCCGAAAAAGAAGGTCGGGCATGTATCGCATGGCGCGGAGCGCCAGCTGGTCGGCATAGGCGATTTCCAGGGACCCCAGGGAGAGTCCTTCGTCGGCCGGGGCGTCCGGCGGCAAATCAAAACGGATATTGTGCAGGAACGCCTGGCGCATCGATGGCTCGCGGAACATGGACGCGTCCCCCCGGGCGATCAGGTTTGCCAACATTTCCTGTTGGTCGGGAGCGGTGATCCAGTGAACCTGCAGGCCCGGCACCGCGGGCAGGGCTTGCTCCAGGTGCGACCGCAGCTCTGCCGGAAGCGAACGGAACTGATAAACGTGACGGTTGGTGACCCGCTCGCGCAGGATCCGTTCCACCGCCAGGGCATTTTCGGGGGCTTTTTGCACCCCCGGCCGCACCCTGGCGATCAGAATTCGCCGGTCCCATCGGTCGGGGGCCTGCATTTCCACCATGGTTGACCATCCGAGTGCACCCGCGAGGGTGCAGACATTCTCCAGGGCGGCACCGCAGGCGATCAGGGACATGCGCTGCCCGGCATTGATGGTGGACGGATCCCGCTCCGGGTCTAAAAATATTTCTATGGCTTCCGCTTCGGCACGGTAGAGGATATCCCACGGCTGGGTATTATCCCCGGAAGGGGCCAGGACGGCCGCGCGAATCAGCCGGCTGAACTCATCGTTCACAATTCGTACCCGGGAAAAACAGGCTTTAACATCTGGTAATATTACCATGTTGATTTTAATCTTACTATCGGAGGCCAGACCATGGAGTGGATCCTAATCTGTGATTACAATCCCCGCTGTCAGACCGTTGTGCAGGGGTTCGTGGAAGAATCGGCCAAGGCCCTGGGCGCTTCCCAACAGGAAGTCTACGCCCTGGGAATTGCGGCCGAAGAGGCCGTGGTTCATATACTGGAAAACGTGCCGGCCGAAATGTGCACCGAAAGATTTGAGGTCCGCTGTACGGTTCTTGCGGACGGCATCGAATTCCGGTTTGGAAACCTGGGCCGCCCGATCAATCTCCAGGCACTTCCGGAATACAACAACGATCGGCCCGAGGAGTCCATCGAGGGGCTTCCTTTTTTCCTGATGAGCCGCATGGTCGACCGCTTCGAATTCGTCAACCAGGGCAAGGAAGGCTGGTGCACGGTCATATATAAACGGCTGGCCGGGCTGGGTGCCGATGCGCAGATGTCAAAAAGGGAGGAAGAGGCGGATCTTTCCTCCCGGGCCGCCGAAAAGCTGCAGGTTCGACGGGCCCATGCGGACGACGCACCAGCCATCACCCAGCTGGCCTACCAGACCTACCACTATACGTATCCGCGGGATATCATTTACTATCCCGACCGTCTTTCCGAAGCGCTTCGAAAAGAGGAAATCGTCTCTTTCGTGGCTCTCAACCCGATGGGAACCCTGATCGGTCAGATGGCGCTCTTTGCGGATCCCGGCTGCCGGAAGATTGCGGAAATCGGGGCCCTCATGGTCCATCCGGACTACCGGCGAAGCCGGGGGTTGCTCCATATTATCCGGTCCACACAGCATTTTGTTACGGCAGCCGATACTTCCTTCGATTTTTTCACCACCAATCAAATTACCGAGCACCTGACCGCACAGAGGATGTCGGGCCTGTTCCATTTTCACCCCATGGCGCTGCGGCTTTCTTTTTTCGATGGCCTGGTAGCCGATTCGAAAAGCTCTTCGCACGGGCGCATTAACCTGCTTTACCTGGTCTATCTGCCGAAACCGTTGGGGCCAATCCGATTGCACGTTCCGGCCCGTCATGCTTCCTTCGCCCGGACTTTGTTTGCTGAAACGAGTTATGAGCCGGATTGGGAGCCGGTAGAGGAATCATGGCATAACCAGGAACCCACGCGGCTGGGGGTTCATATCCAGACGGAACAGGCCGTGGGTTTTCTCCGCATCTCACAGTCCGGACCGGATCTGGCCGATGCCGTTCGCCGGGCGGTGTCCCAGCTGCTGTTCGAAGATCTGAAAACGATTTACGTCACCATACCCCTCTGGGAACCGGGCGGCGCGGTTCTGGATGAGAGCGCCGACGGTATGCAGCTGTTTTTCAGCGGCTTTGTTGCCGAAAGCCCGGAGCGCTGGGCTCTCCTCTACACACGCATCATCCGGCCCCGGTTGGATTTCAGCCGGATTGAGATGCTTCATCCGCTGGCCGTCGCCTTAAAGGAGTACGTGCAATCCTGTTACCAGAGGGCGGTGCCGGACTGATTTCGTCTGTCGGAAAGCGGCATGCCGGCGAGGGGATGTAAGCCCTCTGTTCTTAACCTGCCTGCCCGTTTCCCTTGATTTCATCACAAACAAGTCGTAAGCTATTCCTGTTGCAGGAAAAAAAGCATTTACCTGCGATTCAAACCAGCTCTTTATAACCTGCTGAAAGTCGATCCGTTGGGGGGGGTGCTTACGGAGGAACAAGGATCGGATTCCCTGGAGCTTTCGAAAGTGATGCCCGTGGTCTACGACCAGCTCAGAAGGCTGGCCCGGGGATACATAGCCCGGGAGAGAATCGGGCAGACGCTGCAAGCCACGGCGCTGGTTAACGAAGCGTATGTGAGATTGACGAAGGAGAATGCTCCGGCATGGTGCAACCGGCCGCATTTTTGCGCTATCGCCGCCCATGCCATGCGAGAGATCCTGGTGGAAAGAGCCCGGGCCCGGTCGGCATCCAAGCGCGGCGGCTCGCGCATGAGGGTGAGCCTCCACAATGATATTGCGGCGCGAGAAGACACGGAGATCGACCTGCTGGCCCTGCATGACTCCCTGAATCGCCTGGCAGAGCTGGATCCGACGCTGGCTCGCGTTGTGGAACTGCGGTTCTTCGGCGGGCTGACGGTGGAGGAGACCGCGGAGGTATTGAGTTCTTCCCCGGCCACCGTGAAAAGGTCGTGGAGCCTGGCCAGGGCCTGGCTCAAACGTGAACTGGAGAAGCCCGGTGAACCCTGAGCGCTGGCAGCAGGTGAAAGATCTGTTCGAGGCCGCCATGGGCAAAGATGCGGTCCATCGCGCCGCCTTTCTGGAAGAGGCCTGCTCTTCGGATCCGACTTTGCGAATCGAAGTCGAGGCTCTGCTGAAAAGCCATGACACGGACAGTTTTCTCGAAAAACCGGCGTATGAAGCCGTGCCGCATCTCTTCGAAAGCCGGTCGGGCGAATCCCTTATCGGCAAACGGTTGGGCCCTTATGAAATCGCCGACAAAATAGGGCAGGGAGGAATGGGGATCATCTATCTGGCCCGGGATACCCGATTGGATCGAACGGTAGCCATCAAAATGCTGGCGCCCAAATACACCGGCGATCCCCAGCAGCGCGAGCGGCTCAAGAGAGAAGCGCGGGCTGCCGCCCGGCTCTCGGATCCGGGGATCGCCACGGTTTATTCCTTCGAGGAGTTTGACGATGACTTGTGCATCGTATCGGAATATATACCCGGACGCACCCTGCATCAAATTATGGCCGGAGGAGAGCTCTCCTTCTCATGGATTCTGGATGTCGCCACTCAAATCGCCCGCGCCCTCTCCGCTGCCCACGAGCACGGCATCGTCCACCGTGACCTGAAGCCGGAGAACGTGGTCCAGACGGAGTCGGGGGCCGTCAAAATTCTCGATTTCGGACTGGCCCGAATCGAATCCAGGGAAAGTTCCGTCTCCGGTCCTCGTCTCACGCATGCCGGCATGTTTCTGGGTACTCCCGCTTATGCCTCCCCGGAGCAGTTGCTCGGGCATGAGGTCGACAGGCGCACGGACATTTTCTCTTTCGGAATCATGCTATATGAACTGGCGGCCCGGCAGCATCCCTTCGCCACTACCGACTGCATGTCCACCATGGCTCGCATACTCGAATCGGAAGCCCAGGACCTCCGCCTGGTGAATCCGGCCATTCCCAGGGAATTCGATCGAATCGTGCGGCGCTGTTTGAAAAAGCGGCCGGCGGATCGCTATGAGAGCAGCCGCGATCTTCTGGCGGATCTCCAACGGTTTTCAAACGTCCCGGCCAGAGCGGCCCGCCCAACTTCGGCAGCGCTTGGGTGGTGGCAATTCCATCAGGCCTGCGCCGGCTTCGGATATTACGGAATGCTTTATCCGATGTGGCGGGTGAAAGAATGGCTGGGCGGAAACGAAGGATCGCTGTTTTTTTTCCCGGCGCTGATTGCCGTCGGAGTCGCCGCCAATCTCCGGCTGCACCTCTGGTTCACCTCCGGGTTTTACCGTTCCGAACTCCCGGATCAACGCCGCAAAGTGGCGCGCTGGATCCGGGGGGCCGACATTCTCTTCGTGCTTACCCTGGCGGCCTGCGCCATCCGCATCCATACCCTCCATGCCATTATCGCCACTCTGCTGATGTCCGTGGCCGTCGGCAGCCTGATGGCCTTCTGGCTGATCGAGCCGACCACTGCAAAAGCCGCCTTCGAAAAAAATGACCTGGTGCCATGATTGCGGGCGCGTCCCCGGGTGGCCTGGACCAAACCGTCCTACCCGGGGCCCCCGGCGTAATGCGACAGCCGGATGGCGAACTGGGGGACCAGGGCCAGAACCCCGAAGTGCAGGAAGCGGCCGCAGGTACCGACGGCGATGAAGTGCCCGAATCTCAACCGGACCGCTCCCGCCAGGATCGATATTACATAAAAGGGCGGGATTCCAAACAGGGAGCTGAGGAACACCAGCCCCATCGGCCGGGAGGAGGAGCGTTCGATGCGTTCCCGGCAATGGGTCAGGGTTTTGCCGACATGGCCCCGGTAAAGCGGAATCGCTTCGCGTCCCGCCCAATACAAAACGCACTTGCCCACCATCTGCCCTCCGCTGGCCAGGAGCGTCAGAAGTGTCAGGTGCCACGGCGAGTGCAACAGGGCGGCATGCGACAGGAGCAGGATCTCGCCGTTGACCCAGGGAAGCAGGGCGCTGGCAATCGACAGGCCGAAGCAGGACACAAATAAGGCCGCCGGGCTCATTGCGCACCCATCCTCTCCGCGGTCTGCGTGATTCGGGGGCTCTCCTTCAACAGCAGTTCCACCTGAAACCACCAGCGCGGCTGATAGACGATTCGGACAGGAACTTCGGACAGGGGCTCTTCCGTGCCGTAGTGGATGGAGAAGTGGCTGGCTTTTCCGGTCTTCCTGTCCCGTGTCTCAAACCTGGTCTCGATAATCCCGGGGTAAACGCGCCCATTCACGGTCACCTCCCCCAGAAACCGGGAGGAAACGATGGACAAGGAGTAAAGAGATGCATTATAGACGTACAGGCGTGGCGCCTCGCCTTTCAAGCCCGGTTGTCCGGACTGTTTATAGCTTGCTACGGTGCGGTGCAGCATCTCCTGTACGGCAAACAAAAACCCCGGATCCACACCCTGGGGGACCTGCAACTGCCGGACCGGTTCGCCGGTTTTCGGGATAAGGCCCACCAGCACCTCAAAGTCCCTGTAGCAAAAATCCTCGGAAAGAAAAAGCGGGGTAACCAGACTCCGGGTTTCTCCTTCCTTGTAATAGGACCGGATTGTGTTGAAGGCATGCGCCTTGCGCGGCTGGTTCGTGCCTGCGTCTGCCTGATCCATGGTCTGCTCATCGGACCGGCTCATCACGCCGATCAATTCGGCGGAGGAACCCGTGATGCGCTCGGAGATGTAGCCCCAGCGGTTGATGCGCCTCGGCGCGCGAAGGGGGTCCGAGCCGATCAGCAGCTCATACTCCCTGGTTCCGCTTCCGTCGTCCGTCCAGGCAATACGACCGCCGCCAACCCCGTCGCAGCTGATCCAGAACAGCAGCGGGCGCACGCTTGCCTTCATGCTGTAATGTCTTTCCTGCCTTCCCGGGGATGCCGCGGGCCCCTTGCCGATTCCGTCCGAGGCGCAAAAAGCCTGTTGGGAATGCGGTCCGCCACCGAGGTAAATCAGGAAAGACACGGTGATCAGAAATGATTGTAAGGTCTGTTTATTCATGGCAACCTCCTGTCAGATTTGCATGGTTCGTCAGGGCAGCCGGACGAAAAGGAAAACGTAAAGAAACCAGGTAGCCGCATAGGGCACCAGAAAATACCGGCGCAGGCTTATCCATTCCTGAAAAGGGCCGACCAGCGATTTGAACTTCCCCGGGGTGTAGTCCCGGACAATCATTTTAAAGAGCAGTTCGTTGAACATGCGCATGCTGCCGATGGCGGCGAGGAGGAGGAAAGCGGGGTGAGCGGTATGGAATGATGCAATCCATCCGCCCAGGGCTCCGAAGATCGGACTCTTGAGGAACTTGTAAAAGGAAAATCCCTCTATCATACCGTCCTTGTATCCACCGGCAAGCGCTTCAGCAATCCCGATGCCGAAGCCGGTGATGATTCCGGCCGTCTGCCAGGAAAGCGTGGGCGGCAGCAGGCAGAACAACCGATAGCAGCCGTAGATCCCTCCCAGAAATCCTGTTCCGAGAAGCAGCCGAGCCGCCGGATGGTGGACGACGTTTCGAATCCAGTGGATCTGGGTGGGAATTCGGAAGCCTTCCTGGGGTTCCACGCGGAGAAACAGCTTCCAGAACTCGGTGACGATGCGCGCCAGGGCAAACACAGACAGATAGATGACAAAGGGTGTTTCCTGTCTGGCAACACTCACGGCGGCCAGGGTGCCAGCGATTCCTGTGGCAAAAATGAGCTCTCTCAAAAACCTTCGCATTAAGAACGATTCATGAGGGGAATCCTTGTAGGCTCCATAAAGAGC
>CAINFC010000279.1 GCA_903847975.1 uncultured Acidobacteriota bacterium
AATTGGCTCTGGCAGTTGCGGGAGGATGAGGCCATCGTCCTCATTGGCCAGACGCCGCCCAAAGCCGCTTATTTCAGTTACCAGACTTTCCTGACCTACCTGCCCGGCGATTATAAGACGCGACTGGGAATACCGGTCGGCGATACCGTTAACATTCAGACGGTCCAGACGATCGGTCCGAAGAGCGACCGCAGCAACCGCCCCATTGTCTACATCGTAACCGGCAACCAGGAAACCGAAAAGATGCTGCGAAGGGCAATCCTGGATGCAGGGTACTCACGGGCCATAATCAATGTCGAAAGGATTTCTCCGGTGGTCGCGCCTCTTGGCCGTGGGCCCACCGGCTCCTACTTTTACCTGGCCCATCGCACTGCCATGGCCGAAGACCAGGCCGCCCTGGAGAATTACGCCAAGAATCCTCCATACCGGGTATTCCGCGTCACACCGACTCCCGCGCTGCCCGCCGATCCGCAGCCTGTGCCGAAGCTGCGGGTGCGTGGTACCGGGGAAACGGAAATGGAACTGTACCCGGCACTGAAAAGGCTGCGCCAAGCCATACTGAAAACGTACGGCACGATGCAGACCACGGAGCTGGATACCCATATCTGGTGGATCCTCGACAAGCGGATCCTGCTCGAAAAGCCTTACGTGGGTTTGCAGCGCGGCATGTTTTTGATGGGAGCCACGCGGGACACCAACTATCTGGCCAGCTATCCTAACTTTTCGCTGCGCGACACCAGCGGTGAATTTACGATCGCCTACGGCGTCAATCACCAGAAAACCGGGAAAGCCGTTTATTCGAGCCTCAGCCTTTATGCCGATCCGGATCGGTGGTTCGGCATGGGCACCGTCCTCAGCCGCGAATTTCCCGGCAGCGCCAATCGCTTTCTGCCCGGAGATCCGGAGGCAGACCTGCTTTATGCCTATAAGGTAGCGCGAAACTGCAACAAAGAGGATTTCTGCTTGGAAATCGGACAGCCGGATTTGCGGGATATCAACGGTCAGGCTTACAGCTGCCCCTATATCACTCCGGCCACCATGAACAGCGACGGGTTTTACTTTTTTATCTTCCGGAGCTACATGGAGCCGAAAACCTCCGTGTCGCCCGACGACAATGAGCTTCTCTATGATCGCGTGATTCATTTCCGCCGGAAACAGAACTGACGGAGCGGCATAAAGTCGGAACCTGTATGGAGTTCAAGCTTCAGCTTGCGTGGTACAAGCTGAAACCCGCTGGCAGCGCGCCACCTGAAGACAGGTCTTCCTGCTCCGGTGGAGCGGAGGAGTGGCATGCCGATTTACGGCATCGTCTCTTCCTCTTCGGACTGCGGAAAGGTTCGGCCACGGAGAGTCCCGATGGCATCCAATAATCGCAGCGGGTCGACTACATGGAGATCATGGACTGCGTCCGGCCCCGTTAAAGTCAGGAAACGGTTTCCGCCGGCATCATAGGTCAGATACTCGTACAAGCGCTGCGTCTCCTGAGGCAGCAGGGTGGAATCGTTTTCCATGGCGAGGACCACCAGCGGCGTTTTGTTTTTTGGTTGAAATACGCCCGGATCCACTTTGGGCCGCAAGAGAGGATCCGTCAGCTCCAGGATGGTCGCCAGCGGTTCCGCTGCTTTGTACCCCAAGCTGCCAATTTGTCCCGGGGCTGGAGCCATGGGATGCAGCCTGCCATTGCGATCGCCGAACGCAAGGGGCAGCCAGACGGCGCTCGGAAGATCCACAAATCGCCCGGCCGCGCTTTGATAGTTGATAAAGCTCCGCAGCAGCGCCCCCAACCGAGCGTCGTCCAGTATCATCGCCGGAAGTCCCTTCGGCGGGTCGGGCGCCAGAAACCAGGCTTTGCGGATCTGATAGG
>CAINFC010000280.1 GCA_903847975.1 uncultured Acidobacteriota bacterium
AATCATGAAGGCCGCCAAAATCCGGGTCAACGATCTGTATTCCTTCTGCGCACCGCAGCTTGCCAGGCTCCAGCTGCCGCGGAACGTGCACTTCACCCCCGCCGGGTACCGCGCCCTGGCCGGGCAGGTGGCCGGAATCATCGGCGAGGAGCTTGCGCGGGCCCGGCGCTGAACGGCGCCCGCGGCTTATCAGGCTCCGGCCTTTCTCCTACACGAATCCGAAAATGTGCGGCTTTTTGCGGGGCCGTCGGGCGTGATCACACCTGAAGAAAAAACCGCTCCTGTGGTTTGCAGCCCTGCCTCCCGGGGAAGTATCATTAATGAATCGTTCTCCAACCGAAATAACCGGGATAAAAATCGTACCGTTCGAATACAGGAGGAGGAGGATATGATTTCCGGAAAATGGTGGCTGGGGTTCTCCCTGCTGTTTCTGGCAATACCGGGTTTCGCCGCGGAGATGGAGGTGATCCGGACCAGCTGGGGAGGATTCGGGGAGCAAACGGTGGCACGTAAGCTGCTCAAGAAGGATGTGGAGATCACTTTGCTGGCCGGGAACCGGTTTCGCACCCGACTCCTGGCCGTGGAAGAGCAGGGGCTGCTGGTCGACAAAAACAAGGCGACCCGCTCCTGGTCGGATCGCGGGGACCAGGCCCTGGTGCCCCGGGAGCAGATCCGCTCCGTGCGCTTTCTGGGGCGCAAAGGGCACCACGGACTGCTGGGCGGCCTGATCGGTCTGGGTGCGGGTCTGGCCGTACCTGCGATCGCTTTAAGAAATGTAGAGGAGGGAAGCTATGGTTTGCTCGCTTTACCGCTTCTCGGCATGGGCATCGGCGGCGTTTCGGGCTATGTGATCGGTTATTATACCGACCGGAAGCAGCCGGAGTTCATCATCGAACGCCAGCCTTCCCCCTGATCCGGATTCCGGATCGCTCCGGTGGCAGCCGTAACCGCTTTGGAAAAACTCCTGCACGGAATATAATCCTTCCTGATATTTTCAACCAGGAGGGTTGCTGTTGTTCTGCTCATCGAATCGATCACCGCTTCTGCGGATTGTCTGGCTCTGCCTGTTTTTCGGCCCGGCTTCGGCTCCCCTCCTCGCGCAGCAGACACGCGCGCCCCTGCCCACGCCGACAGCCGGAGAGGCTGTCGATGAAGCGGCGATGAACGCCGTTTACGAACAGGTGAAAACGCCGTTCAAATACGGAATCGTCCTTCGCGGCGAAAACGGCAACGCGGTCGACTGCCCCGGCGTTTTCCGGCACGGATCGCGCTGGTACATGACTTACATCGTGATGAACCGGGTGGGCTATGAAACCCGTCTGGCCGCGAGCCCGGACCTGCTCCACTGGGAAACGCTCGGCACCACTCTGGCATTTCAAAAAAATGGATGGGACGCCTGGCAGGCGGCGGGCTACCCGGCTCTTCAGGATCCGAAATTCGGCGGAAGCTACCGGTTGGAAAAATACGCGGGCAGCTACTGGATGAGCTACCTCGGCGGAGCGCTGCAGGGGTATGAAACCGATCCGCTGGCGATCGGCATGGCCAGGACAGCCGCGCCGGACAAGGCTCTCCCCTGGTCGCGCCTGCCGTCCAATCCGGTGCTGCATCGCGACCAGGAGGACGCCCGCGCCTTCGAGAAAGTCACCCTCTACAAAAGCAATGTGATCCGCGACCCCCGGGAATCGCTGGGCTACCCTTTTGTCATGTTTTACAACGGCAAGTCCCGAAGCGGGGAGCGGATCGGCATGGCCGTCTCCAGGGATATGGTCTCCTGGCAGCGCTTTGGAGATGGCCCGGTCATCGAAAACGGCACCGCGGCGGCCGCGGGAATTTCCGGAGACCCGCAGGTCGTGCGCATCGGCGGACTTTGGGTCATGTTTTATTTCGGCGCCTTCTGGAAGCCGGGGGCCTTCGACACCTTCGCCTGCTCCCGGGACCTGGTCCGCTGGACCCGCTGGACCGGCCAGGACCTGGTGGCCCCCTCGGAAAGCTGGGACAGGAAATACGCACACAAGCCGTGGGTCGTCCGGCATCAGGGGGTGGTCTACCACTTCTACTGTGCGGTGGGCGACGAGGGCCGGGTCATCGCCCTGGCCACATCCCGGGATCTCCGCACGAAGTAAGCACAAGGCGAAATCGCCGGATCATTCCGGATTGCGCATCGGCTTGTTCTGCAGGGAGTCAGGGCCTAGATCCTGAAAGGCGCACACCTTGTTCTTTCCCCTGCGCTTGCACTCGTAAAGGGCATTGTCGGCGCAGCGGATCAGGTCATTGGCCGCCGCGGCATCGTGCGGGTAAGTGGCAATCCCGATGCTGATGGTTCGGCGTACCGTCGAACCGGTGATCTCCATGGCGGCATTTTCCACTTTCACCCGGATGCGCTCGGCCACCCGGCGGGCATCCTCCCGGTCGGTCTCGGTGAGCATGACAATAAACTCGTCGCCGCCGTAGCGCGCGGACATATCGGACTTGCGCATCTGGTAGTGCAGGATATCCGCCACCTGCCGTATGTAACGGCTCCCCTCCAGGTGGCCGTACGTGTCGTTGATGCTCTTGAGGTTGTCCGAGTCCAGCATGAGGATGGAAAACTTCTTCTGGTAGCGGTCGGAGCGGTGAATCTCGCTCTCCATGGCCACGGAAAAGCGGCGCATATTGAAAAGCCCGGTCAGGCTGTCGGTCTCCGACAGCCTCTCGAACTGCCTCCGGGCGTCCTCCAGCTGCAGGTAGATTTCCGAGGCGAAGAAGACCAGCGCCCAGAAGGGGATCAGCTTCAGGATCAGGAAGCGTATGGATCCGGGCCAGCTGTTTTCAAACTTCAGCCCGATTCCCAGAACGCACATGCTGATCACCACGATTTCCAGGATCAGCAGCCGCCGCGAAAGGGTCAGCGCCGCGGCAATGACCACCAGGTAAAAAAGGTAATAGAGCGGACTGTTCCACTCGCCGCCGATCAGGATCGCCAGGGTGATAAAAAAGGCATAAACCAGAGTGCGTATAAAAATCCTCAGGTGGACCGAGCTGGAGGTGTCCGGCATGACGTCCAGCGTCATGGTCAGCAGCAGCATCAGAAAGGAAAGCGAGAGCAGGGCGTAGTTGGGTATTTCAATCCCCTGCTCGCCCATGGTGGCGGAAAAAACCGTCAGGATGACGATGAGGTACCCCAGCCGGCCGATGGAGTAGTCGTGGCGGCTCAGCCGCCGGCGCTCGATTTCCTGGTGCTCGAAATCGCCCATCGGCTCGATCAGGTACTGAAAAAGCGATTTGAACCTGGCCCAGAAGCTCATGAAGGGCATTGTAATGGCCAACGAAGGGAAACGTCAAGCCGGGGACGGATTATTCCGGGGCTTCTTTGGCTTTCCCGGGGTTTTTCATTCCCGTGTGAATGGCATCCAGGATGCCGTTGATAAAGCGCACCGATTCTTCTCCGCTGAAGGTGCGGGCCATTTCCAGGGCTTCGTTGATGATCACCACCGCCTGGGGCTCCTCGCCGACCAGAAATTCCGTAACCGCCAGGCGCAGAATGTTGCGGTCCACAACGGACATGCGATCCATGGGCCAGTGGCGCGCATATTTGCGGATCTGCTCATCGACCTCCTGGCGGAGCTCCAGCGATTTCTGAAAGAAAAATTCGGCACCCCGCTTCACGGCCACCGGCTGTTCGCGGATCATCGCCCAGTAGCGGGGGAGGATCTCCCCGGGTGTCTCATGGGTGAAATCGTACTGGAAAAGGAGCTGCAGAGCGCACTCCCTGGCTTTTCTCCTCATTCCCATAGCTGCCCGCTTTGTGATTTTTTCAATGGTTTCTCCCACTCCGCCTTTTGCATGCCGAGGCCCGAAACGAGCCTGATTATATCAACAGAAGGACATAAAAAACTGAAAAATAATTCACTGAAAAGCGGCAGGACCATCCCCTCCCGACATCACCGGACGCCTCCCCGGTTTATTTTTTCCGCTTGCGGGACGACAGGCGGCCGAGGGTTTCGAAAAAGCCGGCAACCGACCGCTGCGCTTCCCCGACGGGCACGCCCAGGGCCGACTCCAGGTCGGCCAATGAAAGGTCATCCAGAAAAAGGCGCCGATCCCGGGACAGGGTCTCCCCGGGCACCATCACCCATCGCCCCAGGTCACGCCCTTCCAGAGCCGCCCGGATGTCGCTGCCGCTCAGCAGCCCGGCCACCGTCACTCCCGGTCCGAGGAACCGGTTTTCCACGGCTGCCACCCGGAGAGTTCCGCCATACCGCTGCTGCATACGGCGGGCATATTTTTTAAGGAAGGGTGCAAACAGCTTCCCGGTAACCAGAGTTCCGTCGAGAGGCCCGGATATCACCGGGGAGTCTTTCCAGGTCCGGTTGAAATCCTGCCGGAAGGAAGCCAGCATCCCGATACCGTCCTCCAGCTGGGAAAAGCCCTCGTAATGACCGGACCGGGGGACCGGGTGTCCGGCCAGCAGATAAAACTCATCGGCCAGAAAGGCGAAACGGGATCCGCTCCGCCGGAGAAATTCCGATTGCATCCCGTGCACCCCGGCGACGACTTCTTCGGCTTTTTCCGAAGTCACCGGCTTCAGCTCCGGAAGGCGATCCCGATGGCGGGTCAGCCCTACCGGAACAATGGCTACGCTGGCGATTCCCGGGTAAAAGCGGAACAGCCTGTCCAGGGTTTTGCGGAGGTGAATCCCGTCATTGATCTCCGGGCAGAGCACGATCTGGGCATGAATCTCGATGCCGCCGCGAACCAGTCGCCAAAGAGTCTGCAGGCCGCACTGCCCGGCCGGGCACCCCAGCATGCGGCTGCGCAGCCCGGGTTCGGTCGAATGCACCGAGACGTAGAGAGGGCTGATCCGCTGGTCCAGGATCCGCCGGATGTCCCCTTCCCGCAGGTTGGTCAGGCTCAGGTAGTTGCCGTGCAGAAAGGAAAGCCGGAAGTCGTCATCCCTGACCCGCAGCCCGCGGCGAACCCCTTTGGGCAGCTGACGGACAAAGCAAAAAATGCACTTGTTCCGGCAGGCCTTGACGGCAAAGGGTTCAAAGCGAAAGCCCGGCTCCGATCCTTCCTCCACCCATATTTTCCGCCGGAAGCGTTTCCCGTCAGGAGACTCGCCAACCAGCAGGCACTCTTCCGGCCCGGAAAAGAAATGAAACTGGAAATCCAGCTCATCCTCCACCGCCTGGCCGTTGACGGAGACAATGCGATCCCCGGGAGCGAAACCAAGCTGCCCGGCCACGGAGCCGGGCAGGATCTGCGAAATGATCGTGGACATCTTATTACCCAGCCTTTTCCGCCCCGTCCGCAGGGACGGTCCCGGCCGCATCCAGCCGTCCGCGGGTCAGGGCCCGCTGGAGATAATCGATTCCGGAAAACAGAGTCAGGCCGAGCGTAATCAGGCAGACGAAAAGGAAGTAGGGTATGGTCTGCCGCAGGGCATTCCCAACCAGAGAGAGAACGACCGTCACCATCTGAAAGGTTGTGCTCCACTTGCCCCAGACGGTAGGCGGCAGCTGGCGGACGCCCAGGTTCCGGTACCGACGCAGCCAGGCCCCACCCAGCAGGATCAGCCCATCCCGGAGAATGACGCATGCGGCGAGCCAGACGGGTATCGGGTTGGCAAAATCGCCCGGGGATACGGCCATCAGAATGTAGGCCACCGTGAGCAGCAGCTTATCGGCCAAGGCATCCAGTACGGCCCCCAGATCCGATTTCTGGCCGAACCGCCGGGCAATCAGGCCGTCCGCCGTGTCCGTGAGGCAGGCTACCCCAAACAGTAGAAAGGCCTGCATCGCCTGGTGCGCAGCCAGAGCATAAGCAAAGAAGGGGGTCATGGCGATGCGCGCCAGGGTGAACCAGGTAGCGACGGTAATCTTGGGCATAACTTTCCGGAAAAGAAAAGGCTAGATCGGCGGAAGCTCCGAGGTGCAATGGCCGCAGCGGATCGCTTTCCGAGGGATGAGGCTCAGGCAGAAGGGACACTCCCGGGTTTCCGGGGCCGGGGGCGCGGGGGCCGGTTCCGGCTTCCAGCGGCTCACTATTTTGATCAACAGAAAAACAGCCAGGGCCACCAGAATGAAATCCAGGACGGCATTGATGAAAATGCCGTAATTGACCGTCGGGGCTCCCGCTTTCCTGGCTTCTTCCAGAGTGGCGTAGGTAGTACTGGAAGACAAGCTGAGGAATAGCTGCCGGAAGTCGATATTACCGGTCAGCAGACCGATGGGAGGCATGAGAATGTCTTCCACCAGGGAACTGACGATCTTCCCGAAAGCTGTGCCAAGAATAACCCCGACCGCCATATCGAGGACGTTACCGCGCATGGCAAATTTCTTGAATTCTTCCCACACAATGTTCGCTCCTTCCCTAAAGAATGAAACGTCAGCAGCAAAACTATACAGACTGTTACATCGACCCCCTTTATCCTAACATGCCTTCCAGGATTCGGCCATACGGATCCGTCCCCATCCGCGCCATTCCCGGCCAGCTATTCGATCCGCCTCCTTGACAGGCCGGCGGCCCTACGCCATAATCGGACTCATCAAAGAGGAAGAAAAACGACACGATTATGCATAAGCTTTTATTCCGAAATTTTTCCCGGGGAGGAGCTCTCCTTCCTCTCCTGCTGTTCTGCTTTGCAGGTCCTGTGGGTTCTCAGAGCCAGAATCCCACTCTCCCGGTGGTACAGCCGCCTCCGGAGCAAAGGCCTTTCCAGGTTGCGGTGGATATGGTCAACGTCCTGGTTGTGGTCTACGACCGGCAGGGACGGATGATCCCCAACCTGACCCAGGAGGATTTCACTCTTCTGGAAGACGAGGTTCCGCAGTCGATCGAACTTTTTTCCCGGGAAACCAATACTCCTCTGACGCTCGCGCTGCTGATGGATACCAGCGAATCGGCACACCCCAAGCTGACTTTTCAGAAAAATGCCGCCTCCAACTTTTTCTTTGCCATACTGCGCGAAAAGGACCGCGGGCTGCTGGCGGAGTTCGATGCCGGCATCACGCTGCTGCAGGACTTTACCGCAGACCCCAACCGGCTGGACCGCGCCGTCCGCGATATCCGCGCCGGCGGAGGAACCTCGCTCTACGATGCCCTGTACGCCATCTGCGACGAAAAAATGATGTTTGAAACCGGGCGCAAGGCGATCATTCTGGTGTCCGACGGCGGGGATACCGGCAGCCAGCACAGCCTGGAAGCCGCGCTGGAGCTGGCACAGAAAGGCGACACCACGATCTACGCCCTCAGCACCTCGCGGGGCGGGTTTTT
Organism: uncultured Acidobacteriota bacterium; assembly: GCA_903847975.1. GTDB lineage: Bacteria > Acidobacteriota > UBA6911 > CAINFC01 > CAINFC01 > CAINFC01. The sequence goes on from CAINFC010000280.1 coordinate 7,255, forward strand.
CGGGATTCCCGACAGGAAAAGCGACCAGAGCGACAAAATCCTGACCCGGATCGTCGAAGAAACCGGGGGGCGTATCTATTTTCCCGCCAAGGAAGAGGATCTGGACGCCAACTACCAGCAGATCGGTAACGAGCTTCGCAGCCGCTACGCCCTCGGCTTTGTTTCCACGAACAAAGCCAAGGACGGCCAGTTCCGCCGCCTGCAGGTGAAGATCCGCAACCGGGATTATCGCCTGCAGTACCGGAAAGGGTACTATGCCCCTCAAAACTAATTCTCCCGATTCCCCGGCCGCCGCGCCGAACAGGGACAGGTGATCCCGCGCCTATGTTTACGAAAATACTGACCCGTAATTTTGACCAGCCGGATCTGCACGAAATGGAGGTTTACGAGAAGCTGGGCGGCTACCGGATGATTCGCCAGGCCCTCCGCCGCCACACCCCGGAGGAGATCGTACAGATGGTCCAGCGGTCCGGACTGCGCGGGCGAGGGGGAGCCGGGTTCCCGACGGGCATCAAGTGGGGCTTCATCCCCAGGAACAGCGACAAACCGACTTACCTGTGCGTCAATGCCGACGAGAGCGAACCCGGCACGTTCAAGGACCGGCACATTATCCTGCACGATCCCCACCAGCTGCTGGAAGGGATCATGGTCTCGGCATACGCCATTCAGTCCCGGCGGGCTTTCATTTATATCCGCGGGGAAATGGCCCGGGAGGCCGCGATCCTCAACGATGCCATCGCGCAGGCCGAGAAGAAAAACTATCTGGGCCACAGGATTTTCGGCGAGGACTTCGATCTGCAAATCCAGGTGGTTCGAGGTGCGGGAGCCTATATATGCGGTGAGGAAACCGGACTGCTGGAATCGATCGAAGGAAAACGGGGTCAGCCTCGCACCAAGCCTCCCTTCCCGGCGGTCTGCGGGCTGTATGGCTGCCCGACGATCATCAATAACGTGGAAACCCTGATCAACGTACCCCATATCGTGGCCAACGGCCCGGAGTGGTTTGCCGCCATCGGCAAGGACCCCAGAAACACCGGCCCCAAGCTATACGGCGTATCCGGCCAGGTCAAAAGGCCCGGGGTCTACGAATTCGACATGACCATTACGCTGAAAGAGCTGATCTACGATGTCTGCGGCGGGCTGACAGAAAACCGGGCGCTGAAAGGCGTGATTCCCGGCGGATCCTCGGTCCCGATCCTCCTCCCGGAGGAAATCGATGTCGCCATGGATTTCGATTCCCTGGCAGCCAGGGGAACCATGCTCGGCTCCGCGGGTGTGGTGGTCATCGGAGAAGGAACCTGCATGGTCCGGGTGGCCCGCCGGGTGGCGCAGTTTTACGCCTTCGAGTCCTGCGGGCAGTGTCCGCCGTGCCGGGAGGGGACGGCCTGGCTGCACAAGATCCTGCAGCGCATCGAATCGGGGGGCGGACATCCCGGGGAGCTGGACCTGCTGGCCGAAATCTGCGACAACATGAAAAGCCACACCATCTGTCCGCTGAGCGACGCGGCCGCCATGCCTATCGAGAGCTATATCCGCAAGTACCGGGCGGAGTTCGAGGAACACCTGAGCCGCCCCGGATGCGCCTGCTCCTGAGAGACACGCCCGGATTGCCCCTATACAAATGAACAGCTGAGGCTTTACTTTCAATAAATTATTTAATATTATTCCGTTGCCAAATTTAGGAAACATATGCCTTTATCCTCTTTGCCGGTATTGCTTTTCCTGGCCATCGCGGTGGCCATTCCTCTTGTCGGTCTTGTTCTGGCCTGGATTCTCCGGCCCGCGGTAGGAGGAAAAACCAAAAGGCTCCCTTACGAATGCGGCATCGACCCGGAAGGCGACGTCCGCGACCGCTATTCGGTGCGCTACTACATCATCGCCATTCTCTTCGTCGTTTTCGACGTGGAAGTGGTATTCCTGTTCCCCTGGGCGGTCCTTTATGAGCACCTGCTCCTTTTCGGCTTCATCGAAATGATGGTCTTCCTGGCCATTCTGATTTTGGGATACATCTACGTTTGGAAGAAAGGGGCCTTGGAATGGGCTTAATCGAAAACCGGTTCGAAAGCAACTTTCTGGTTACCAGCCTCGACCAGCTGATCAACTGGTCGAGACAGTCCTCTCTGTGGCCCATGACCTTCGGGCTGGCCTGCTGCGCCATCGAAATGATGGCGGCCGGAGCTTCCCGCTTCGATCTGGACCGGTTCGGGTCCGGGATTTTCCGCCCTTCTCCCCGCCAGTCGGATGTGCTGATCGTCGCCGGCACGGTTACCATGAAAATGGCGCCGGTCCTGCAGCGCCTGTACGCCCAGATGCCGGAACCCAAGTGGGTCATTTCCATGGGCTCCTGCTCCAATTGCGGAGGACCCTTCAAGACCTACCATACCATTCAGGGAGTCGATAAGCTGGTCCCGGTGGATGTTTACATTCCCGGCTGCCCGCCGCGCCCGGAGGCGCTGCTGTACGGCCTGATGCAGCTGCAGGAAAAGATCAAGAAAATGACCATCGCCAAGCAGCCCACCGGCGGCCCTTCAACCTCTTTCCCTGCAGGAAAGGCCTAATGCCCGAAGAAAAATCACCCCGGCCGGAAACCCCGGCTTCGCCCCCTGCGGATAAAAAGCCCAAGCCCCCGGAAAAAGAGCCCTTTTCCAAAGCGGAAACGCTTGCTTTCCTGCAAAGCGCCCTGCCCGATTCTTTTTCCGAAGCCTACACCTTCCTGGGACAGGACTTTCTCCTGGTAAACAAAGCCTCGCTCCCCGAGCTGGCCGAGCTCCTCAAAGAGGACCCCTCGCAGGATTACGCCCTCCTGGAAGACATCACCGCCGTGGATTATCCGCAGAATGAAAAGCGCTTCGAACTGATCTATATTCTCTTTTCCCTGACCCGCCAGGATCGCCTTTTCCTGAAGCTGGCCGTCGCCGACGGCGAAACCGCCCCCAGCATGACCGGCCTGTGGGAATCAGCCAACTGGGCCGAGCGGGAAATTTACGACATGTTCGGCATCCGCTTCGATGAACATCCGGACCTGAAGCGCATCCTGCTGCCCGAGGACTGGCACGGACACCCGCTCCGCAAGGAATACGGACTGGCGCAGCAGGACGAGGAGTGGATTGCCAGGAACCTGGAACTGATCAAGCCCCAGTCTCACCTGGGTGTTCCCAGCAATAAAGAGATCGAACACCTGGACGTTTCCCAACCGAAATCCTAGAGCGCCGACGCGAACCCTACTTTAACGAACATGGATACTTTACTACACAGTCGAGAGCTGGTTGTCAACATGGGGCCCCAGCATCCCGCCACCCATGGGGTGCTGCGCTTGAAGCTGGTACTGGACGGAGAAAAGGTGCTGGACTGCGAGGCAGTCATCGGCTATCTGCACCGCGGCATTGAAAAGGTGGTGGAGAGCCAGGACTACCAGCAGATCCCCCCGCACATGGATCGGATCGACTACACGGCTGCGGTTTCCAACGTGCTCGGCTACGTGGAAGCCGTGGAAAAGCTGATGGGCGTGACCGTGCCGCCGCGCGCCCAATACCTGCGCACCCTGATGACCGAGCTGAACCGGCTGGCCAGCCACCTCATCTGGCTGGGGACCCACGCCCTGGACATCGGGGCCATGACCGTGTTCCTGTACGCCTTCCGGGAGAGAGAAGAGATCCTGAAGGTTTTCGAGGCCTGCTTCGGAGCGCGGCTGACCACCCACGCGTTCCGCATCGGCGGCCTGGCCGAAGATATCCCGCCGGGAGTGCTGGACAAGGTCCGCGAATTCACCGACTATTTTCCCAAGCGGGTCGCCGAATACGAACAGCTGCTCACCGGCAACCGCATCTGGATGAACCGCACCATCGGAGTGGGCTGCATTTCGGCGGAAGACGCCATCAGCTTCGGACTGACCGGCCCTTCCCTGCGGGGATCGGGCGTGCGCTGGGACATGCGCCGCGCCAAGCCTTACGCCGCTTACGCCGATATGGATTTCGAGATTCCGATCGGCAAAAACGGCGACACCTTCGACCGGTACCTGGTACGCATGGAGGAAATGCGCCAGAGCAACCGCATTATCCGCCAGGCCCTGGACCGGCTGCCGGACGGGCCGGTGCGCGCCAAAGTCCCCAAGGTGATCAAACCGCCCGCGGGAGAAATCTACCACGCCATCGAAGCCCCGAAAGGCGTGCTGGGATATTACATCGTCAGCGACGGCAGCTCCAAACCGCACCGGCTGCGGGTCCGCCCGCCCTCCTACTTCAACCTGGCGGCCATCAAGAAAATGATCGTCGGCAGCCTGGTGGCGGACGTGGTTGCCGTGATTGGAACCCTGGACATCGTTTTGGGAGAAATAGACCGGTAGGCCCCTATGGTTGAGTTATTCATGCAGTACCTGCTTTGGCCCCTGGTGAAAATTATCGTCGTCGTGCTTTTCCTGGTCCTCATGGTTATGGCCATGACCTATGCCGAGCGCAAGGTAGTGGCCCACATTCAGGTCCGGCTGGGCCCCATGCGGGTGGGATGGCACGGCATTCTGCAGCCGGTGGCCGATACGGTCAAGCTTCTTTTCAAGGAGGATATCATCCCCATCAAGGCGGATCTGCCGGTGTTCATCCTGGCGCCCATCCTGGTGGCGATTCCCGCCTTCCTGGTTTTTGCGGTGATTCCTTTTGGCCCCGCTCCCTTTTACATCGCGGACATCAACGTCGGAATCCTGTTCGTCCTGGCCATTTCCTCCTTCGGCATCCTGGCCATCCTGCTGGGCGGCTGGGCGGCCAATAGCAAGTACCCCTTCATGGGAGGATTGCGGTCCTGCGCCCAGATGATCAGCTACGAGCTGCCCATGGGCCTGGCGGTGGTCAGCGTGCTGCTGGTGGCGCAGAACCTGAGCCTGGTAAGCATCGTCGAGTGGCAGCAGAAGTCGGGCTGGTGGCTCTTCGCCCTGCAGCCGGTGGCCTTTGTCATCTACTTCATCTGCGGCGTGGCGGAAACCAACCGGTGCCCCTTCGACCTGCCGGAAGCGGAAAGCGAGCTGGTCGGCGGATTCCACACCGAGTACAGCGGCCTGCGTTTCGCCTTTTTCTTCATGGCCGAATACATCAACATGGTGGCCATCTCCGCCCTGACGGTGGTGCTTTTTCTGGGCGGCTGGCTGCGTCCGTTTCCCAATGTCGCCTGGCTGTCGTTTCTGGATTACGTTCCCCCGGTGGTCTGGTTTCTGCTGAAGACCTTTTTCTTCCTTTACCTCTACCTCTGGATCCGGGGAACCTTTCCCAGGTATCGTTTCGACCAACTGATGGCGGTCGGCTGGAAATGGTTCCTGCCGATTACGCTGGCTAACTGCATTGTGACTGCGGGCGTGCTGCTGTTTTTCTATTACCGCTAGGCGCCCGCGCTCACCGAATCCCAAAAGAAGATAAACGAATGACACTGCGACAGCTGCTTCGAAAGGTTTTCCTGATCGACTTTCTGGAAGGCTTTGCCATTACCGGCCCCTACACCTTCAAAAAGGTGTACACGGAACAATACCCGAAGGTGCCCGCCAAGGTCCCGCCCCGGTTTCACGGAGCCCCGCGCCTCAACGTGGACCCGGAAACCGGAAAAACCCTTTGCATCGCCTGCGACCTATGCGCCCAGGCCTGTCCCATCGGGCTGATCGAAGTACAGCGGGAAAGAAATGCCGAAACCAAACGCTGGGAGCTGAAAGGCTATACCTATAACGCGGCGCGGTGCATGTTCTGCAACCTTTGCGCAGAAGCCTGTCCCACCAATGCCCTGGAGCTTTCGCAGACCTTCGAGTATGCGGTCTACGACATGAAGGAGCTTTACTGGGATAAGGCAGCGCTGGAAAAAGGCCCCACCGTTGTCCGTTTCACCAAATAGAATCGAGAAGCAAAGATCATGTGGGAAGCCCTGATGTTCTACTTTCTGGCCGCCCTGGCGGTCGGTTTTTCCATTATGGTGGTGATCACCCGCATCCCGGTGCACAGCGCCCTGAGCCTGGGAGGCGTGCTCATTTCCATCGCCGCCATCTTCATCACCCTGGAGGCGGAATTCCTGAGTGCGGTGCAGATCCTGGTCTATGTCGGCGGCATCATGGTGCTGTTCCTTTTCGTGCTGATGCTGTTCTCCATCGAAAAATGGGGAGGCGCGGCCCTGCACACCCGGACCTGGAAAACGGCGGTCGCCCTGGGCGTCGTTCTGGCCGGCGAGCTGCTCTTCTTCGTCTGGAAAGGAATCACCCCTTCCCTCCCGCAGATCGCCACTCCCGCCGGGCTGGGCGGGAACATCGAGGCCATGGGCTGGGCCCTCTACCAGCGCTACCTTCTGCCCTTCGAAGTGGCCTCCGTGCTTCTCCTGGTAGCCATCATCGGGGCGGTGCTGTTCACCCGAAAACAAATCCCCAAAGACAACGGATAGCCGGATGATTACTACGACTCATTACCTGGTTCTGAGCGCCATCATTTTCAGCATCGGGGTCATCGGTGTTCTGACGCGGCGCAACGTGCTGATCGTGCTGATGTCCATCGAGCTGATCATGAATGCCGTGAATATCAACATGGTCGCCTTTTCCCATCAGTTCAAGGACATGGTAGGCCAGGCGTTTGCCGTTTTTGTCATTACCGTGGCTGCGGCGGAAGCGGCCATCGGGCTGGGCATCGTGATCGCCCTGTTCCGGAATCGAGAAACCGTGCACGTCGACGAGATCGACCTCCTCAAAGGATGATGATTCCATGGTTAACCTGATTTGGCTCATCCCCCTGCTGCCTCTGCTGGGCGTCCTGATCAACGGCGGAATCGGACTCTTCACCAACTGCGTCCTGGGGAAAAAGCTCAACAAGATTTTCGCCCATTCGGTGGGGATCGGCGTCGTGGCTCTCTCCTTTCTCCTCTCCGCCGGCTGTTTTTTCGAACTGCTGGGCATGAGCCCTCGTCTGGTCGAAGTCGTTCTTTTCCAATGGATTCCGGGAGGCACCCTTTCCACGGCGCTGGGGCCCAATCCCCTGAGCGTCGACTGGAGCTACCAGCTGGATCCGCTCTCCTCGGTCATGATCCTGGTGGTTACCGGCGTGGGGTTGCTGATTCACATCTACTCCACCGGCTACATGTGGGATGACAGCGGCTATTACCGCTTCTTCACCTACCTGAACCTGTTCATGTGCGCCATGCTTACCCTGGTGCTGGCCGGAAATTTTCTGGTGATGTTCGTCGGCTGGGAGGGAGTCGGTCTGTGCTCCTATCTGCTGATCGGATTTTACTTTCATAAGAAAAGCGCCGGCGACGCCGGGAAAAAGGCGTTCATCGTCAACCGGATCGGCGACGCCGGCTTCATGCTGGGAATGATGCTCACCTTCGTTAACTTCGGCAGCCTGGATTTTACCGACGTTTTTTCGCGAGTGGCGCATCTGCCCGTGGAAACGGGATTCGGTATCCTGAGCCTGATCACCCTTTGCCTCTTCATCGGGGCCACCGGCAAGAGCGCGCAGATTCCGCTTTACGTCTGGCTCCCGGATGCCATGGAAGGCCCTACGCCGGTTTCCGCCCTGATCCACGCTGCGACGATGGTCACCGCGGGCGTCTATATGGTTACCCGCTGCAACGCCATGTTCAGCCGGGCGCCGGAAACCATGCTGGTGGTGGCCGCGGTCGGTGCGCTGACCGCCCTTTTCGCCGCCACCATCGGACTGGTGCAACGGGACATCAAAAGGGTCCTGGCCTACTCCACCGTCAGCCAGCTGGGCTACATGTTCGTCGCCCTGGGAGTGGGGGCCTTCACCGCCGGCATTTTCCACCTCATGACCCACGCCTTTTTCAAGGCGCTGCTCTTTCTCGGAGCCGGCAGCGTCATTCACGCCATGCACCACGAGCAGGACATGCTGCGCATGGGCGGGCTTTCCAAGCACCTGCCCTGGACCTGCCGGACCATGTGGATGGGCACCCTGGCGATTGCCGGCGTGCCGATGTTCTCCGGCTTTTTCAGCAAGGACGAAATCCTGTGGAAAGCATTCAGCAGCGGCCATACGCTGATCTGGGCCATGGTTTGGCTCGGCGCCGGGCTCACCGCTTTTTACATGTTCCGGCTGATGTTCCTGACCTTTTACGGAGAGGCGCGCAAGGATCCGCACGGTCACCACCATCACCATCCCCACGAGTCGCCGAAAAACATGGTGCTTCCCCTGGTCGTTCTGGCGGTGCTTTCGGTCATCGGCGGCTATGTCGGCCTGCCGGCCATGATCGGCGAGCCGCTGGGGATCGCCAACCATTTCGAGCACTACCTGGATCCGGTGCTGCAGCTGCCCGGCGAAGGCGGCCATGCCGCACCTGTCCACGGCGAAGTCGCCCCCGCACCGGCGGAAGCCGGCCACGGGGAAGCGACCAAACACACCGCGCACAGCGCCGCCATGGAGTGGCTGATCACGCTGCTTTCCATCGCCATGGCCGGCACGGGAATCTATACCGCCTACATCTTTTATATCAAGAACACCGCTCTGCCGGACAGGCTGATGGCCCTCTGGCCCAGGACCTACCAGTTGCTGCTGGAAAAGTACCGCATCGACGAACTGTATGACGCCCTTTTTGTCAACCGCGCCAAGGACCTGGGCAACCTGCTGCGAAGGTTCGATAACGTTTTTGTAGACGGCGCGGTCAACGGAACGGCATCGTTCACTTTGTCCACTTCCGGCCTGTCCCGGCTTTTCGACAAGCACGTGGTGGACGGCTTGGTCAATCTGTTTGGCATCGTCAGCTTGCGGCTCTCTGCCCTGAACCGGTACATCCAGACGGGGCTTTTGCAGAGATACGCTTCCGCGATCATTTTTGGCTTGCTTCTGATTTCCATTATTTACGCATTTCTGAGTTGAATTTGAGGATCAGGCCACCGGATTCAGATTTTCGCATTGCATCAGATACGAGGGTTTCCCATGGATTTTTTCATGCCTAGCATACTTAATTGGGTCTGTTACCTGCCGCTCGCCGGTTTCTTTCTGATCCTGTTCGTGCCAAAGGAAAAGCAAGCCCTGGTCAAGTGGATTGCCAATGTCACCACCGCCGCCGGCTTTCTGATTTCCCTCCCGCTGATTCTCTCGTTCAACGATCCGGCTTACATCGACAAAGCCACCGGTTTCCGCTTCGTTCTCAAAGCCCCCTGGATTCCCAGCATCGGCGTTCAGTACTACATCGGCATCGACGGGATATCCATGCTTCTGACCCTGCTGACCACCCTGCTCGGCTTTATTGCCGTTCTTTCCTCCTGGAGCGCCATCACCGTCCGCATCAAAGAGTATTACGCCTTTCTGCTTCTGCTGCAGGTGGGAATGATCGGGGTGTTCATGTCCCTGGACTTCTTCCTGTTTTACGTTTTCTGGGAGGTGATGCTGGTCCCGATGTACTTCCTGATCGGGGTCTGGGGCGGTCCGCGGAAGCTCTATGCGGCCATCAAGTTTTTCCTTTACACCCTGGCCGGCTCGGTGCTGATGCTGCTCGGCATCCTGGCCCTGTACTTTTACCAGCACAGCGTCAGCGGGATTTATTCCTTCGATGTCCTGGAGATGCAGAAGCTGGGCCTGCCCCACAACCTGCAGTGGTGGGTTTTCCTGGCTTTCTTCGTCGGCTTCGCCATCAAGGTGCCGATGTTCCCGTTCCACACCTGGCTTCCGGATGCCCACGTGGAAGCACCCACCGCCGGATCGGTGATCCTGGCCGGCGTCCTGCTGAAAATGGGGACCTACGGTTTCGTCCGCTTCAGCCTGCCCATCCTGCCCGAAGCGACCAAGGAATTTCTGCCGATGATGATGGTGCTCTGCCTGATCGGCATTGTCTACGGCGCCCTGGTGGCCATGGTGCAGAAAGACTGGAAGTCCCTGGTGGCCTACTCTTCCGTCAGCCACCTGGGATTCTGCATGCTGGGCGTTTTTGCCGCCACCCCGGTCGGGCTGCAGGGCGGAATCCTGCAGATGATCAACCACGGCATCTCCACCGGCGCCCTGTTCCTTCTGGTGGGAAATGTCTACGAGCGACGCCACACCCGCATGATCAGCGAATACGGCGGCCTTTCCCACCACATGCCGGTCTATGCCACCATCTTTCTGATCATGACCCTTTCCTCGATCGGCATGCCGGCTCTGAACGGATTTATCGGGGAGTTCATGATTCTGCAGGGCACCTTCGCCCAGCCGGATTTACGCCTGTATGCCGGGATCGCCGTCAGCGGCATCGTCCTGGGGGCGGCCTACATGCTCTGGCTTTACCAGCGGGTCATGTTCGGCCCCCTGGACAAAGAGGAGAACAAGGCAATGAAGGATCTTAATCTGCGGGAAATCGCCACCTATGTTCCCCTGATTATCCTGGCTTTCTGGATCGGCCTCTATCCGCGCACTTTTCTGCAGTATCTGGATCAGCCGGTCAACCAGATTGTCGAAAGAGTCCGGGGAAAAGCCTACTTTCAGGCGGTCCAAAATCCGGTTCCTCCCGCTGGAGCTGTCGTACGGAGCAATCAACACTGACATGGAATGGAGACCACGGGCGCCGGCATACCTGGCCCGATGGATTTGATTCCGCGGCACTATTTTTTTTATACCAATGCCATGAACGAACCATTTCCTCTTAAAACGGTCGCAGATACCCTGGCTTATTTCGGCCAGAATATGGGTGCCCTGGGTCCCGAGCTGCAGCTTCTGCTCTGGGCGCTTATCGGCTGCATGATCCTGGAGGTCCTGCTTCCCGACCAAAGCAAACGCCTTACCGGTTACGCTGCGCTCGGAGGAATTGCCTTCGCCTCCTTCCACCTTTACAAGATCTATGTCAACGGGTTCCTGGGAGTTTTCTTTAACGAAACCACGGTGATCGACCCCTTTTCCATCTTTTTCAAGGCCCTTTTTCTGGCCGCCGCACTACTTACCGTACTGCTTTCCCTGCGCTTCATGGAGATTGAAAATGAACAGAGCGGAGAGTACTACGCCCTGATCCTGCTGGCGACCATCGGCATGATGGTCATGGTTTCGGCCATCGACCTCCTGACCATATATATCGGGCTGGAACTGATGGCCATGTCCTTTTATATCCTGGTCGGATACCTGCGGCGGAACCGGTTGTCCAATGAAGCCTCCCTCAAGATTTTCCTGCTGGGCGCTTTTGCCTCCGGGATCCTGCTTTACGGATTTTCGCTCCTATACGGCCTCACTGGAAGCACGCAGCTTTCGGTTCTGGCCCGGCAGCTTGCGGCGGCTCCGGCGCAAAACCGCGAGATGATCTTCCTGGCCGTCGTTCTGGTCATCGTCGGCCTGGGCTTCAAAATTGCCGCGGTTCCTTTTCACATGTGGGCTCCGGACGCCTATCAGGGCGCCCCTACGCCGATCACCGCCTTTTTGTCCGTCGGGTCGAAAGCCGCCGCCTTTACCGTCATGTTGCGCCTTTTCCTGGGCAGCTTCGTATCGGTCAAGGGCTGGTTCCTGGTACTGGGGGTCGTGGCCCTGATGACCTTCGTCGTCGGGAATCTCGCCGCTCTGCTGCAGACCAATGTCAAACGCCTTCTGGCCTATTCCAGCATCTCCCATGCGGCCTACATCCTGCTGGGACTTCTGGCCGGCCGGGAGTTTGGCGGTATCGCCGCTTCCAGCGGCTACCTGCTGATCTACACCTTCATGAACTTCGGCGCCTTTGCGGTACTTATCCTCATGCGACGTAAAGGAATTCCCGGAGACCAGATCGCCGACTTCAACGGCCTGATCTTCCGTCATCCGGTGATCGCCTCCCTCATGCTGATCTTCCTGCTCAGCCTGGCCGGCATCCCCCCAACCGCCGGCTTTATCGCCAAGTACATGGTTTTTGCCGCGATCATCAAAGCCTATATGGCCCAGCCCTCGGCGATGCTTCTGACCCTGGCCATAGCGGGAGCCGTGGCGGCGGTGGTAGCTCTTTACTACTACTTCCTGATCGTCAAAGCTATGTTCACCGGCGAGAGCCAGGCGGAGGACCTCCCCGCTCTCAGCTTTTCCCCCGGGGTGACGGCGGCTATTGTGATTACCGCCGGCATGACCATGTGGGTCGGAATTTTTCCGGACACGATCATGCGGATGGCCGCCTATGCCGCTTCCAATTGGGGAGCCTGGTAAAAAGCGCCACCCTCCATCCGACAAGGCTCCCTCTGTTCGGGATGCCATGCCGTCTCCGGACCGATACCGGCAGCTGGCTCAATACTCGGACCTGATCTTTCTTCCCCCGGCCAGTATCGGAATAGGAGCCCTTTTAGGCTGGAAGCTGGACGAATGGCTTGGCTGGCATCCCTGGGGTATGCTGGTCTGCCTGCTGCTTGGGGTGGCGGCCGGAATCTACCAGGTTTTCCGCGTGGTGCTCCACAAAAACAAATGATGGCGCAACCTTCTCCAACCGGTGAGGCGGATCGCTGGCTGCGGCTTCTCTTCCTTGGTGGTTCGGGAGTGGCCTCCCTTTTCCTTGTTCTGGCGTGGCATGGCTTTGGCTGGGAAAGCGCCGTTCATGTTCCGCTGGGCCTTGGCCTGGCTCTTCTTCATCTTCGCCGGCTGCACGCCCTGATTGACCGTTTGCTGCCCCAGCCCGAACACAGACGCAGAAAAGGGATCGTCGCCGCTTTTCTGCTGCAGCTCTGCTCGGTGGCTCTCTGCTTCAGCATAGCCTTTGCCGGCTCCCGCAGGAACGGCCTGTCCCTCTTTGCCGGCTACTCCTCTTTTCTGCTGGCCGCCCTGGGGCTGATGCTCCTTTTCGCCCGCCGCCGGCCCGCTGCCCGGAACGGATTCAAGGCGTGACCGGGAGGGATTCCGGCTCTTCCGGAACCCAGCGGACGGCCACTCCTGCCTCGGCAAACAGCTCTTCCACAATCCGGAAATGCTGCTGATAAAATTCGCCGGAGTACTCGGCCATACGCTTTCGGGAAATGACCACTTCGCGGATGCCGGCCTGCACGATGGCGCGGCCGCAGTCCATGCAGGGCATGAGCTCCACGTAAAGGGTGCACCCCTCCAGCGGGGTGCCCACCCGGGCGGCATTCAGTATGGCGTTTCTTTCCGCGTGTTCCATCCAGAGGTATTTGACGGGACGCTCCAGCCGCTCCGGAATATTGTCGCGGATGCCCCGGGGAAAGGAATTGTACCCGGTGGACCGGATCTCGTGAGCCGGGCCCGCGATGATGCAGCCGACCTGGGTGTGCGGATCCTTGCTCCGCGCGGCAACGGCCTGGCAGATCTGCAGGTAATATTCATCCCAGTCGGGAATCGGGCTCATCATCCCTCTTTTTCTGAGATGTTCAGCTTTTTTTCCAGCCGGCGCAAGCGGTGAACAAAATCGGGAAGCCGGGGGATCAGGAAGGAGCATTTCTTCCAGGTCATGCTGTCATAGGCGGGGGTGCCGGAAACACGGGAATTGGCCGGCAGGGAATCGGCCAGGCCCGACTGGGCGGTAAGAACCGAATTGTCGCCGATGGTCAGGTGGCCGACCACGCCCACCTGACCTGCCATGATCACCTGGTTGCCGACGGCCGTGCTGCCGGCAATACCGGTCTGGGCAGCCAGGAGACAATTTTGCCCCACCGAAGCCCCATGACCCAACTGGACCAGGTTGTCGATTTTCGTCCCGCGGCCGACCACCGTATGGCCGACCGTGGCCCGATCCACCGTAGAATTGGCGCCGATTTCCACGTCGTCTTCAATAATCACGGAACCGGCCTGCAGAATCTTATGAAAACTCCCGTCCCCGCGAGGGGCGAAGCCGAATCCGTCCGCCCCGACAACCACGCCGTCCTGCAGGATAACCCGGTCTCCGATCTGGACTTCCTCCCGCAATACCACCCTCGAATGAATGCGCGCGTCCCGACCGATGCGAACCCCCGGATAAATGACCACGTGGGGATAAATGACCGTGCCGCTGCCGATCCGGACTCCTTCCGCGATGCAGACCAGAGGGCCGATGGAAACCCCCTCCCCGATCTCTGCGGAGGCGTCGATGACTGCCGTCGGATGAATCCCGGGCTTCGGAACCGGTTTACAGTTGAAAAACTCCAGAGCCAGAGCGAAAGAGAGGTAGGGATTCGATGTGCGCAGCGAGGGCAGGGAAACCTCCGGATCCTCCCTGGCCAGAATGATCGCCGCTGCGCGGCAATTTTTTACCTTTGCCAGATATTTGCGGTTGGCGACAAAAGTCAGATCCCCCTCCTGGGCCTGATCGATCCCCTTGACGGCGTGAATCTCAACCTGGCCATCCCCGCGGAGTTCCGCTCCCAAACGGCCGGCAATGTCTTCCAGTTTCATTGTTCTTTCCTCATTCCCTGATAAGCTGGCACTGTTTGTGCTAATATACACCGGTTCTTTTTTTTCAACCAGGAATTGGCCCCAACCCGGAAAAGATTGTGAAGCACGGACAAAGCATCCTTCGCTCGGCGGCGGTGGTATCTTTTTTCACATTGCTGAGCCGCATTTCCGGCATGCTCCGTGACATGGTGGTTTCACGCCTCCTGGGGACCAGCCACGCCGCCGATGCGCTCTATATCGCCTATCGGATCCCCAATCTGCTGCGCAGGCTGACCGCAGAAGGAGCGGTCTCCGCCGCATTCATTCCGGTCTTCACCTCCGAACTGGACAGCCGCGGGAAGTCCTCCGCCGTTCGCGTAGCCAACACCTGCTTTACCCTGGCCACTTTTTCTCTGACCCTGGTGGTCATTCTGGGAGTCATTTTTTCCCGGGAGGTCCTGGGCCTGTATGCTCTGGGCTTCCGCGTCACGGAAGGGAAGATCGATCTGGCCGTCCTTCTCAACCGGATCATGTTCCCCTACATGGTGCTGATCAGCATCTCCGCCCTGGGTATGGGTGTCCTGAATTCGATGCAGATTTTTGCTCCCTCCGCGGCCGGTCCTATCCTGCTGAACCTTTCTATCATAGCCTGCGCGTACGGTTTTTCTCCTTACCTGCAGGAGCCGGCAATAGGAGTTGCCGTGGGAGTGGTTCTCGGGGGATTGTGCCAGGTGCTGATCCAGCTGCCCGCTCTCCATAAAAACGGCTTTCATTTCCGATTGGACTGGGACTGGAGGCAGCCGGCCATACGCCGCATGGGCCGGCTGCTGCTCCCCGGTCTTTTCGGAATCGGCATAACCCAGATCAACGTCTTTATCGACTCCGCCTTCGGCTCCCTGGTGGGGGAAGGCGCCGTATCCGCCCTGTATCTTTCGGACCGGGTCATGGAGTTTATTATGGGAGTCTATACGCTTGCCCTGGCGACTGCCATCTTACCTACCATCTCCCGGCTGGCCCGCCAGGAAGACTGGAAGGAATTCAGCCGCACTTTCTTTTTCGGGATGCGCCTGATGGCTTTCCTTACCATCCCCGCAACCCTGGGCCTCATCCTGCTTCGCTTCCCCATTATCCGGGTATTGTTCGAACGCGGGCGATTCGATCATAACTCCACCAGCCTGACGGCCCTTCCTCTGCTCTGCTTTTCGATCGGATTGGGCGCCTTTTCCGGCCTTAAGATCGTGACCCCCGCTTTTTACGCCCGCCAGGACACTCGAACCCCGGTCTTTTCCGCCTTGCTGGCCCTGCTCATCAATTTTGTTGCCAACTGGCTGCTGCTGAAACCTATGGGCGCCGGCGGTCCGGCTCTGGCCACCAGCATTGCCGCCTACGTGAACTTTTTCACGCTTTACATGCTGTTGCGATCCCATCTCTCCCGAACCGACGAAAAACATTTTCTGCTCAGTCTGGGAAAGTTCCTGCTGGCCTCCGTCCCTCTGGCCGCAATCCTTTATCTCAGCGCCGGTTCTTCCTTTTGGGTTTCATCGCCCCTGCTCCTGCGGATTCCGGCCCTCGGGTGCCTGGTTGCGGGGGGAGCCCTTCTGTATTTCGCCCTTGCTTTCCTGCTTCGCTGTCCGGAAATCGGAGAGCTCCGCCACCTGTTACCGCACCGTAGAGTCAAACCTTAATTTGAACCGTTCTCCGGAGCGGTAAATCTGTAGGTATGATGCACGTATAAGCCCGTTTAATACCTGCAATTCTTTAAAATTTAAATTAATTATTGACATTTTCTAGCCCTCACATTAAACTTCACAGTAATTCACTATAAATTTGTGGTAATTAGGTTAAATTATTTAAAGTAAATTACAGAGAAAGAGTCATTGTTGTTTTCATGTCGCTTTTTGCCCAACCAGGGAGAAATTATGTTAATAACAGGAAAAACAAGCGGAATTATGAAACCGGGATCCAGGATGATTTTTGTTTTTCTTGCCCTTTTCATCGCTCCCGGCATTTTCGCCCAGACTCCAAATTTGCGCATGGGAAGCGCCATGATCGAATGCAATCCCTATGCGGAGGTGCCCGTAACTTTCGCTCAGCCGGATACTTCCAATGTTACGTCCATCAGCATGGAATTTTCTTTCACAGACGCCTTTCAGGAAAACTACACCATTCCCAATGACGCTCTGAATCAACCGCAGGTTCTGCGCGGCGCCGCTCTTTCCACTGAGGTGGGACTGAGCTTTCCGGTGATTCCCGTGCAAGTGACCGCGAGGCAGTGGAGAATCGCCGTAATGGCCACCTCTCCCGTGGCCATTAATATTCCCAATGGAGAATTACTTCGCCTCCGCTTTTACCCGAAAAACAACGCGCTTCCTTCGCTCAATCCCATAAACATCGTAACGGCAAACCTTTTTCTCTCATCCGGAGCGCAGACTCTGGCCAGCACCCAAAGCGGAACCATAACCATTTTCCCCTGTCAATCCAGCTCCAGCACCACCACGCTGAATACGACGACAACCACGGCAGGCACCACCTCGACCACCGCCGGTTCTTCCAGTTCCACCAGCACGGTGGCCACCTCCAGCACTACGACAACCAGAGCAAGCTCTACCACGACGAGTACGGGCGGATCCAGCTCGACCAGCAGCTCCAGCACGACCGTATCCACGACCACCACTACGGGAATCATCACCACCACGACAGGGGGTTCTTCTACGACGACCGTTTCTTCGACAACCACCGTTTCTTCGACGACCACCACGACCGGCTCCGGAAGCACCACAACCACCCTGCCGGCGCAAGGGCCATCCACCCTCCTGGAATTTGCCCAGCTGGCCTCGGGTGGCGGGTATCGGACCTTTATTTACGTCAGCAACCCCAACCAGTCTTCCATACAGGTGGCACTCAGCCTCCGAACCCCGCAGGGGAGTCCTTTGGTTCTGAACGTGAACGGCTTACCCGTCAGCTCGCGCTCCGAGACGATTGCTGCAGGCGGCTCCCTGAACTTCCGGCTGGAAGACAGCGGTTCCGTACCTAAAACCGGATGGGCCCAGGTGTACGCCACTCGTCCGATCGCCGGAATGGCCGCTTACCAGTACATCGATGGCGGGAAAATTATTTCCGAGGCCACGGTATTTCCCTCTTCGCGGACGCAAAAGATGCTGCTGATGACTCCGATTCTGGGGTCCTCTTCCGACTCCGGCCTGGCGATTGCCAACCCGAGCGACAAATCCGCGATAGTTTCCTTGCGGCTTTTGAATGCCAACGGAATTCAAATGGCCACCTCGCAGCTGGCCCTGGGACCGGCAGAACAGGTTTCCCGGTTCTGCACGCAGTTCTTCCCCGGATTCACGAATTTTCCCGAGGGAAGCGTGGAAGTCACCAGCAGCCAGGGAATTATTTCCGTCGGCCTTCTGTATCAGTTTCAGTTTTTAATGTCGGGGAGTGATATTTTCACCACGATCCCCATTACCCCGATTCCTTGATCTCTATCTTCCTTCCCCATGAAAAATAGGGCCAAGAGTGCGTTGCTCTTGGCCCTATTTATTTCAGGTCCGGATCCCGAGGCAGGGAAAAAGTAATTCGGGGCTTTCCCGCCTGAACCTTGAGAATTCCCTTCCGCTCAGTCCCGGATCGGATCTCCCCAGTGGGAATCTCCCTTCCTTCGAAGGTCGTCCAGGATTTCCTGCATCTGCCGGTGCTTTTCCCTTTGCTCCTCTTCGCCGGCCTCCCTGGAGACATACAGCGGCGGCGCAATGAGCAGAAGGGCCTGGCTGAAGGGCCTCGGAATCAGGAAGTGATCCCAGCTGTTGAGGCGCAGGTGATTCCGGCAGGAAACATGAAAGCAAAGGATCGGCGCCCCGGTCCGCCGGGCCAGCAGAACGGGCCCCAGCTTTGCCTGGTAGCGCGGGCCTCGCGGGCCATCCACGGTGAAGCCGGCATCGCTCCCCTTTTTGATGGCTCTCTCCATTTCGGCCAGGGCACGCAGCCCGCCCCGGGAACTGGATCCCCGGGCAGCCTGATATCCGTGCATGCGGATAAACCGGGCGATATATTCGCCGTCAAAATTCATGGAAGTCATTACTACGATCCGGTTCTTGCGAAAATACCACGTAGCGGGGATGATCCGGCCGTGCCAGAACGCCATGATCATCGGCTGCCGGCTCCTTTTCAGGCTCTTCCAGTGCTCCCAGCCTTGTACTTCATAGCGCAAGGTGCCGCCGCAAACCCAGAGCAGCAGATAGCCGAAATACTGCATGAAAAGGATTTTCAGCTTTTGCGGCCAGCGAAAGTTTAGCGCCTCGCTCATCTCCGTCCCCTCTCCGGCCCGTCGTACTCTTCCGTCCCCGCCATGATCTTTCGCCCATGGGCGGAAAACAGGCCAGGTCTTGCCCATCCCCAGCGAGCCATGCGGAAAAGCAGGCTGGTCCGAAGAACCTGCAGTCCGTAAACCACACTTCTGCGGAAGGAAATGGAGGATGCATCCGGATTGTACCGGCAGGGGCAGCTGACTTCTCCAAGCCGGTATCGGAACCACAGAACCTGAGCGATCATTTGGTTGTCAAAGGCAAAATCGTTGGAGTTTTCCTCCAGCGGCAGACGGCGCAGCAGTTCGCTGCGAAAAGCGCGGTAGCCGGTATGGTACTCGGAATACTTGGCATCGAGAAGCAGATTCTGCAGAAAGGTAAGCACGCGGTTGCTGAAATACTTGTAATAAGGCATTCCTCCCCGGAGAGCCCCTTCCCCCAGGATCCGTGTGCCGATGCAGGCGTCGAAATCTCCATAAGCCAGCATGCAGGCCATGGCGGGAATCAATTTAGGCGTGTATTGGTAGTCCGGGTGAAGCATAATGACGATATCCGCCTGCAGGCTCAGGGCATTACGGTAGCAGGTTTTCTGGTTGGCTCCGTACCCCTGGTTTTTAGGGTGGGCAATCACTTTCAGGCGCAGGGAGCGGGCCAGCTCGATGGTCCGGTCGCTGCTGTAATCGTCCGTTAAGATGATGTCATCCACAAACCCCGCCGGTATCTCCTCGAAGGTCTTCCGGAGAGTCTTTTCGGCATTGTAAGCCGGCATGACGACAACTATTTTCTTACCGTTTAACATGAAGTGGGTCCTGGTCCCGCCTTGAAAGTTCCAATCGCAAGAGTCGGGACAGGAAGAATGATTGGGGGGAGGACGATGCGGTAACGGCTCCCTGAAAACACAAACGGCTCCGTTTTCGCGGAGCCGTTTGTCATATTTTCCGGCAACGACCTACTCTCCCACACAGTCGCCCATGCAGTACAATCGGCCCTGGAGGTCTTAACTTCCGTGTTCGGAATGGGAACGGGTGTAACCCCTCCGGTAATATCACCAGAAAAACTCTTGAAAACCAATGTCAGATGCGCATCGCGTTTTTTAAGGAATAGCTTCTTAAGCGGCATTTTCTTTGTGCGCCAAAATTTTATGGTCAAGCCTCACGACCGATTAGTACTGGTTAGCTCCACATGTTACCATGCTTCCACATCCAGCCTATCAACCTGGTCATCTTCCAGGGGTCTACAGGGGGCTTATGCCCCAGGGATATCTTATCTTGAGGTGGGTTTCACGCTTATATGCTTTCAGCGTTTATCCCGTCCGAACTCGGCTACCCGGCGCTGCTCCTGGCGGAACAACCGGCACACCGGAGGTTCGTCCATCCCGGTCCTCTCGTACTAAGGATAGCGCCTCTCAAATATCCTGCGCCCACGACAGATAGGGACCGAACTGTCTCGCGACGTTCTGAACCCAGCTCACGTACCGCTTTAATAGGCGAACAGCCTAACCCTTGGAACCTTCTTCAGCTCCAGGATGCGATGAGCCGACATCGAGGTGCCAAACCTTGCCGTCGATATGAACTCTTGGGCAAGATCAGCCTGTTATCCCCGGCGTACCTTTTATCCTTTGAGCGTCGGCGCTTCCACACGCAGCCGACGGATCACTAAATCCTGCTTTCGCACCTGCTCGACTTGTAAGTCTCGCAGTCAAGCTCCCTTTTGCTTTTACACTCGCCGCACGATTACCGACCGTGCTGAGGGAACCATTGAGAGCCTCCGTTACATTTTAGGAGGCGACCGCCCCAGTCAAACTACCCGCCTAACACTGTCCCTGACCCTGATTCAAGGGTCGAGGTTAGAATCCAAATAAAGCAAGGGTGGTATTTCACCGTTGGCTCCATCCTGACTAGCGTCAGAACTTCAAAGCCTCCCACCTATCCTACACATGCTTTACCCGAACCCAATATTAGGGTGCAGTAAAGGTGCACGGGGTCTTTCCGTCCATATGCGGGTAACCGGCGTCTTCACCGGTACCACAATTTCACCGAGCCCGTGGCTGAGACAGTGCCCAAATCGTTACACCATTCGTGCAGGTCGGAACTTACCCGACAAGGAATTTCGCTACCTTAGGACCGTTATAGTTACGGCCGCCGTTTACTGGGGCTTCGATTCAATGCTTCACTTGCGTTGACATCTCCTCTTAACCTTCCAGCACCGGGCAGGTGTCAGACCATATACTTCGTCTTGATTGACTTCGCATAGTCATGTGTTTTTGTTAAACAGTCGCTTGGGCCATTTCACTGCGGCCTCTTTCCGCTCTACCCGCAGGGGTATCACGTACACGAGGCACCTCTTTTCCCGAAGTTACGAGGTTAATTTGCCGAGTTCCTTAGCCACGGCTCACTCGAGCACCTTAGAATATTCATCCCGTCTACCTGTGTCGGTTTGCGGTACGGTCCGATAAGCACTTCCCATACGAAGTTTTTCTCGGCAGCCTGTTTAGGGTCAGTTTGTGGGCAAAGCCCTCCCGTTCGCACCTCGGCGTAAGAGAACACGGATTTGCCTATGCTCTCCGCCTACATGCTTAGACCACCTAATCCATCAGGTGGCTGACCTTTCACTTCTGCGTCACTCCTTATGAGTCTTAATCAGTACTTACCGGGTACAGGAATGTTAACCTGTTTACCATCGCCTACGCCTTTCAGCCTCGGCTTAGGACCCGACTAACCCTGAGACGATTAACGTTGCTCAGGAAACCTAAGACTTTCGGTGTCTCGATTTTTCATCGAGATTATCGTTACTAATGCCTACATTTGCTTTTATATCCGCTCCAGCATGGCTCACGCCACACCTTCAATGCTGATATAATGTTCCTCTACCGCTCCGAAATAAATCGAAGCCCACAACGTCGGTGTATAGTTTAAGTCCCGCGAATTGTCGACGCCGGGTCGCTTGACTAGTGAGCTATTACGCACTCTTTAAATGAATGGCTGCTTCTAAGCCAACATCCTAGTTGTCTATGCAACCTGACATCCTTTCTCTGTTAACTATAACTTGGGGACCTTAGTTGGTGGTCTGGGTTGTTTCCCTTTTGGCAATGAAGCTTATCCCTCACTGCCTGACTCCCGAAAAACATATATACGGAATTCGGAGTTTGTCTGGGTTTGGTACCGTTGTGACAGCCCTAGCCCAATCAGTGCTCTACCTCCGTTATACTTTTAATCGAGGCTAGCCCTAAAGCTATTTCGAGGAATACGAGCTATTTCCGAGTTTGATTAGCCTTTCACCCCTATCCTCAGCTCATCCAAGCGGTTTTCAACCCACACTAGTTCGGACCTCCATGAGGTTTTACCCTCACTTCATCCTGGCCAAGGATAGATCACCCGGTTTCGCGTCTACCGCCGGTTACTTAATCGCCCGATTAGGACTCGCTTTCGCTTCGGCTCCGGCCCTGAGGGCCTTAACCATGCAACCGACGAGTAACTCGTAGGCTCATTATCCAGAAGGCACGCTGTCACCCCGACGAATCGGAGCTCCAACTGCTTGTAAGCATACGGTTTCAGGTACTATTTCACTCTCCTAAAAGGAGTGCTTTTCACCTTTCCCTCACGGTACTTGTTCACTATCGGTTATGAGAGAGTATTTAGCCTTAGGAGATGGTTCTCCCGGATTCCCACAGAATTTCACTTACTCCGTGGTACTTGGGAATGCTCTCAAAAGAGCCACATTATTTTACCTACAGGGCTATCACCCTCTATGGCTAACCTTTCCAGGTTATTCGGTTCCTAATATGGTTTTTTACTCTTCGGGCTATCGTGAATTTGCCCAGAAAGCATCCCGCTACACCGGCGATACAACGGTTCACTCCTTATACATATCGCACGGTTTAGGCTGTTTCCTTTTCGCTCGCCACTACTCGGGAAATCACTATTGTTTTCTCTTCCACCAGGTACTTAGATGTTTCAGTTCCCTGGGTTGTCTTCTGCCATCCTATGAATTCAGATGGCGATGATACGCCATTACGCGTACCGAGTTGCCTCATTCGGAGATCTACGGATCACAGGTTGTTTCCACCTTCCCGTAGCTTATCGCAGGTTACGACGTCCTTCATCGACTTCTCATACCAAGGCATCCACCGTATGCTCTTAGTAACTTGTTCAAATAATTTTATTCTAAAAGTTTACTCGAAATTGATCTATAAAATTGTTTATAAATACAGATACTTTTGTTTTCCTGTAAAATTTTCTTCCGCGTTTCCGCAGAAATATTTTACACCTTCAATCTGTCAAAGAACAAAACCTATACTAATAAGTTTGTGGAGCTAATCGGAGTCGAACCGATAACCTCCGCCTTGCAAGGGCGGCGCTCTGCCAATTGAGCTATAGCCCCAAATATACATTTGGGGGCGTTAAATCTATCGAAGCCCTATAGTGGGCCTGAGTAGAGTTGAACTACTGACCTCACGCTTATCAGGCGTGCGCTCTAACCATCTGAGCTACAGGCCCGGTTAGGTACGTAATAAAATAGGTCATTGATACTTCAAAGAACAATTTGCCAATAGGCAAAAAAAATAGACATATGAGTGCGCAGAGCGAACAAGAAACAGAATTAACCGGTATACTCTAGAAAGGAGGTGATCCAGCCGCACCTTCCGGTACGGCTACCTTGTTACGACTTAGCCCCAGTCACTGATTTTACCTTAGACAGCTCCATCCTTGCGGTTAGGACACTGTTTTTGGGTACCCTCAGCTTCCATGGCTTGACGGGCGGTGTGTACAAGGCCCGGGAACGTATTCACCGCGCCGTGCTGATGCGCGATTACTAGCAATTCCAACTTCAAGGAGTCGGGTTTCAGACTCCTATCCGAACTGGGGACAATTTTATGGGATTGGCTCCACCTTGCGGCTTGGCAACCCTTTGTATTGTCCATTGTAGCACGTGTGTAGCCCTAGGCGTAAGGGCCGTGCTGATTTGACGTCATCCCCGCCTTCCTCACTACTTGCGTAGGCAGTTTCACTAGAGTCCCCAGCATGACCTGATGGCAACTAATGATAGGGGTTGCGCTCGGTGCGGGACTTAACCCAACACCTCACGGCACGAGCTGACGACAGCCATGCAGCACCTGTACTAGTGCCCTTGCGGGAAAGCAGCTTTCTCTGCCGGTCACTTGCTTTTCAAGCCTAGGTAAGGTTCTTCGCGTTGCATCGAATTAAACCACATGCTCCACTGCTTGTGCGGG
>CAINFC010000281.1 GCA_903847975.1 uncultured Acidobacteriota bacterium
CCGCCGGCACTTCACCACTGAAATCAAAGGTGCGGGATAAATACCAGAGGTTGTAAAAATCTTTCATTCGGCTGTTCAGTATTCCCATCGGAACCATCGACTGGAATTTCTCGGCAATGGTACTCTCCCTGGTATAGCCGTTCATTCCCGGCGGAGGAAAGTCCAGCATGGCAGGAAACTCGACCCGGCAGGGACCGGGAGCCACGATATCTCCAAAGCCGATATCGATCTGCAGGAAAACCTTTGACGGTCCGAGACGGTACGGGATATGACAGCGTATGCCTTCGTATTCGACCCCCGGGGTGATCCGGTTCGCTCGGATCAAATCCGGCTGAAACTCCAGACCATCGGCGATGACTTTCCTGATACAGGCATCTTTCAAGCTCTTTACAACGGTATCGATGTTGTTCTCGACTTTTCCGAGCAGATCGATATCCCTGGTTTACCCCGTCGAGCTCGTGGACCTCGACTCCTTGGTAAAAAGAGGGCTCGCGAAAGCGATAGGTCCTGATCGGGCGATAGCCGAGGCGAGATTCTTCCATACCTCGCGGCAAGGCCAGGTGCACCTGGTGGGAAACAATGAGTCCTGGTGGGGAACATCGTCGGCGAACAGGGGATGACCAGGCCAGGATTTGGGCCGGGAATCCACCGTACCGTTAGGTCCATCGCAGGACAGGCGGTCAAGGGATAAAAGGAAAATTTTTTGTCAATCGGAAAAATCCATATATCCGCCGACCGGCAGTGTTTACCGTCTGAGGGGGGCTCTTGTCGGGAATGTATTCAGGGGCCAATTCTGCATCGGTATCGCCTTCGAAAAAAAAGATCCCGCGATGGTGTTTTTATCGTGGAAAGAGAGTGTGTGCGGTTCCTTTACAAAGTGGCTGTCCTATATCTTCCGCTCACATCTTGAATTGCAGCTGGATCTGACCGCTGTTGCGATGAGTAGTGTAGAGAGGGGAAGCTTTCCGCGTATCCCACAGCCCGTGCTTGAACCCAAAGTCCAGGGAGATTCTCGGCGTGACCCGAACGCCGGCTCCGATGGAGGTGGTATGGGCGGTGGTAAGGTAGGGGAGCGAGGAAAAATATACATCGGTACTGTTGATCCTTCTGCGACTGAAGCGAACGGTCCACGCCCGGGTCGGCAGCAGTTCTACGCCGTAGGTATAGACCGTCTGGTGCCAGCTCATGGTGAAGCCGATGGGCGAATCCGTTGACGGTAAATCCTCCGATCGCCGGATAAAGTGGCCGGCCTCGGCCGCCAGCAAAACCCGCTTACCGAACAGGGGCACGGCGGCTCCGCCGACTGTCGCCTGTTCCTTGCTCGTGGAAGTGTGGGCGTGGCCGTCGGCCCTGGTCTCCGATGGGCGCTCCCGATGGTCGGAGAATTCCGCTCCCAGGGTAAGCGCTTTGAGCACCAGCGTTGCCCGAAGGCCGAGTTCCCGCGGATCGTTGTGGGAGTCGATTTTGAGTGAGTCGGAGAGCCGGTCACCTCGCAGGGCGGCATTCGCAGCGCGAACCCCCACCGTCAGAGCCTTGCGCACGGTGGCGATGGCCTGCACGCCGTAGTTCATGCCTGACGCCGGTTTCCCCTCGGTCAGGCTCGACTCGCCGGATTCCACACCCCGATCCACATAGTCCACGGTTCCGCCGACCGCTAAGGTCGTCGAAGCGAAATCCGCCCGGTAGGCGATCGCTCCGCCGGTGGCATGGTTCCTGGATCGGCGCACGTAGGAGACCTTGCCGGTATCTATTTGCCGGTCCGTTTCTCGTACAAGGTTGTAGTTGGCGTGGGCTCCAAGCATTACTTTGCCGAAGGCCACACCATAGCCTAACCCGGCCGTGGGTAAGTTGTACTTCCATATTTCGCGAAGGTACGTCTCGTTAATGGTCACGCTTCGGGTCGGAAAGGAGACCTCGGCTTCCAGCGAACGGTACTGGCCGTAGATCCCGTCCCAGACGTAGCCGGCTTTGTTGTCGGGGGTGCGGTTGGCCTTCTCCTCCCGATGCGAGAGGTACCCGCCGAAAAAGTCCATCGAGGAGGATTTGTTTCCGGCCAGCCAGGCGCGGTTGTCGCCCCACGCATCCAGAGTGAAGGCATTGGCATCGGTCAGGATGGCCGCGCTCATCTGAAGGCTTTCGAGCCGCATGTCGTAAAACTTGATCTCTCGGTCACGGACGCGCGCGAAATGGAGGATCGAGGGTTCATCGCTGTCCTGGGCGCGTGCCGACTGGACCAGCATCAGGCAAAGAGGAAAAACCACGAGAGGCAACCGCGAGCGCCCGAAGACCGCTCCCCGATTGACCGGCATTCGGTAAAGGGATTGTTTAGTATTCATAATAATAGATAGGCAGTCGCATTTCCACGTTTTCTTACCAATTCGCAAGTATACGACCCGATACCGGCGAAAGCAAGCATAAAAGGAGAAAAAAGAGGTCGTCAGGCAAGGATCATCTTTCCGTGTAAGGGCAAGCGAGAACAAAGGAGCAGCGGGAGGCTTGCTTCTGACTTTTTCCTGGGGAGGAGGGTGACGATTCGATGGACGAAGGGCATGCGGAAGGTATGGCAGGACAGACCTACCCCATGGTCGCCCCGGGGCGACCGGAAAAATGGCTGCTTGGTTGGAGGAAACCCCGGCAGCGTCCTCTCCGAAGGAGACGGGAGGAAAGAACTCAATCCGGATAGACCGGGTCGGGGTCATCGCAGGAGAAAACCGGATCGGCGTCCCAGGGGGAAGGATCTTCCATCGCAGGTTCTGCAGGAGCGAGGGGAACGATCCTTTTAGGGGGAGGACGAGGTGGCGTTTCCCATTTTGCCCAAGTACGCCGACAGGCCTTTCGATCGGGGGTGTCGTCGGGGTACGGAAAAGGTTCTACAGGGGGAAGGGAAGGGAAGGGCAAGGGTCTGTAGCGGCAGCAGCCGTTCTGGCGGCTTTTTTTCGCAGGCCCCTACTTTTGTTAGAATACCAACCCAGGTAGCGTATGAGTTGTTGGCCGGGATCGGGGATATGGGCTGTCAATCCAAGAACCGGTCGGCCAGGCCACCTTGCGAAGGATCCGTCGCCCGAAGCCGTGCTTTGGGGCAAAGCGATCATCGTAAACTCGCTCGAAATCGTCGAAATAGTCTTCGACCAGTCCAAAAAGCGGTGAGGCCTTTGGATTCCGAGGGAGATAGACGCCTGCCACAGGTTCCGCCACAACCTATCCAACCGGCAGACGTGCGGTTTTGCGAATCAAAGGTCTGCGGGGCCATATCCGGCGGAAGGTTTTAGTGGCAGAGAGGAGGGAAGAAGCGGATAGCGTATGTGCCGCGTGGGGCGAAACCTCGGATATCGTTAAGCCATCCTCCGCCTTTGCTTTGCGTTTCCTTGCATAATCCAGAACCGGAGCCTTCTTCCGGAGCGCGGAGTCCCCTGGCGACGGTAAGATTGTGGCCGGGCAATTCATTGCCGGGTTGGGTCCAGGGACAGATCAAGTCCCATCGGGACGGTAGAACCGAGCCCCTCGACCGCTTTTGTCGGGACGGGAGGAACGATCCTGGCGCGGGGTGACAGAAAAGGGTGCAGTTGATATACTACGATGCGAAAACATTCGGCTCGGCGAAGCGGAGCGGAAAAACCGGAAATGATGGGCAGAAAGCAAACCAGGGAAGAGCCACCGCAATTACCTTCCGGAAAGGCGGCCGCCGGCCGGCATCCGCCCGGGCGCCGCACGGCCGTTCATGGTACGGGAAAAATCTTTCGAACCGCCCTGGTTCTGCTTTTCTTTTTTCTTTCGGTAACGGCCATTCTTCTCGGAGAGCAGAACCCCGCGCCCGGCGTTCCCCGGCTGGTCATCGCCCGGTCCGGCGAGCCGGTCAAACTCGACGGACGCCTGGATGAGACGGCCTGGAGCCGGGCGGAGGGGGTTGCCGAGCTGGTGCAGCAGGCCCCCCGGCCCGGGGAAGCGACGCCTTATCAGACCACGGTGCGCGCCCTGCTTGCCGGGGAAAGCCTCTACATCAGTTTCGACTGCCGCGATCCGGAACCCTCCCGGATTGCGGTGCATACCCGGCAAAGGGACGGCAGCGTCCTCGGAGACGACACCGTCGCGGTGGTTCTCGATACCTACGGGGACCGTCGCACCGGCTATTTTTTCCAGGTGAATGCCGCCGGGGCGCGCGTCGACGGGCTGATCTCCGGGCCGGAGCTGCCCAAGCTGGACTGGGACGGGATCTGGGACGCGCGCATCCATAGCGGGCCCGAGGGCTGGACCGCAGAAATCGCCATTCCCCTACGGACGCTCAGTTTCGCCAGGAGCCTGGACCGCTGGGGGATCAACTTCGAGCGCAAGGTGGCCCGGGACCGCACCGCACTGCGCTGGGTATCGCCGACCCTGGACTCTTTCTTTTATGACTTGAGCCGCGCCGGAGAGCTCTCCGGCATGCAGGGCCTGCGGCAGGGATTGGGCTGGGAGATCAGCCCCAGCCTGGTCGGGCGGATGACCAACGATTTTACTCCCGGCGGCCGCGCCTGGACCGGGGCGCCGGGAGCCGACGTCACCTATCGGATCACGCCGCAGATGGCCGCGGTCTTTACCGCCAATACCGATTTTGCGGAAACGGAGGTCGACTCACGGCAGCTGAACCTGACCCGCTTCCCCCTCTTTTTCCCGGAGCGGCGCACCTTTTTTCTGGAAGGGGCCAATCAATACGAATTCGGGCTGGGCCTTTCCGACTGGTTTATCCCCTTTTTCAGCCGGCGCATCGGGCTCTACCGGCAGCAGGTCATCCCCATCGATGCCGGCGTCAAGCTGAACGGTCGGGCCGGGCGCTGGAACCTGGGACTGCTCGACGTGCAGACAAGGGACACCTTCCTTCGCGGGGAAAGTTCCGACCCGGTTCCCGGGACCAACCTCTTTGCCGGGCGGGTTTCCTACGATGTCAACTCCCGGCTGCGGCTGGGGACGCTGGTGACCCGCGGGGATCCGGACGGGGTTCATAAAAATACGCTTACCGGGTTCGACGCCGTCTGGCGAACCTCCGAATTCATGGGGGACAAGAATTTCCTGGTGGGAGGCTGGAGCGCTTTCAGCAGCGGGGATATCCGTCCCGGCGACCGCTCCGGCTGGGGATTCAAAGTGGATTATCCCAACGACCTGTGGGACTGCTATGCCTCCCTGAATCACTTCGGCGAAGCCTTGGATCCCGCCATGGGCTTTCTTCCCAGGCCCGGCACCCGGCGCCTGGATGCCTCCTGCGAGTTCAAGCCCCGCCCCGGAAAGAACGGGCCGTTCCGCTGGATCCGCCAGCAGTTCATGGAGCACCGGTTCTACCGGGTCACCAACTACCGCGGAGAGCTGGAGTCCTGGCGCTTTTTCTGGGCGCCGGTCCATATGCAGCTGGAATCGGGCGACCGGTTTGAATTCAACTGGGTGCCCTGGTATGAGTACCTGCCCGAACCGTTTCCCATCGGCGGCGTGATGCTTCCGGTGGGCGGCTACCGCTATGACCGATTCCGGGCCGAGTTTGAAACCAGCCCGCACCGGCCCTGGGAATTCGGCACCACCAGCTGGTTCGGCAGCTTTTATAACGGGCATCTGCTCCAGCAGGAAAATTACCTGCGCTACACTTCACCCTCGGGGACCTGGCAGCTCGGAGTAACCTCCGACCAGAATTTCGGTCACCTGGCGCAGGGGAACTTTGTCCAGCGCCTCTGGCAGCTGAACATGGCCTACGCCTTCAATCCCAGCCTGGTGCTGACCAGCTTTCTGCAGTATGACAGCGAATCGCAAAACGTCGGCAACAACATGCGCCTGCGCTGGACGATCAAGCCCGGCAACGACCTTTTTGTGGTCTGGAACCGCGGTTGGAAAAGGCTCATCCTCAGCCGGGACGAAGCGGGCCTCCTCCCGGAAAGCGACCTGATCGCCGTCAAATTGCGCTGGACCTTCCGCTATTGAATGGCATGGCGGATTGGGCGGGTCCCGGGGACAAGCATGCAAGAGGAGAAAACACGGGACGGAAGCCGCCGCAGGCATCCGCCTCCCTCATCGGGTGCGGAACAACAAAGGAAAGGAAGATGCGGAAAACAGCTTTGCTTTGGATTGGAATCATTCTGGTAATTGCCGGTCGTGCGGCCGGAGCAGCCGATCATCCCTGGCAGGTCGGCTCCACGGATGGAAACAGCGTACTTTATGTCGGATTTCTGGCCCAGGGTCAGGCAGAGGGAATCTGGACGCCGAACGGCAAGGCGAATTCCAAAGACCTGTTCCTGCGCCGCTTCCGCCTCATGGCCGGCGGCAGGGTGAACTCGAAGCTGAGCTTCTTTGTGGAAACCGACAGCCCGAACCTGGGGAAAGGGACCTCCACCGGCAGCAAGGGGGAGGACCGGATTTTCATCCAGGATGCTTTTTTCACCTACCGCTTCCGGCAGGAGTTCCAGGTCGACGCCGGGATGATGCTTCTGGCCCTTTCGCATAATTATGGCCAGAGCGCCGCCAGCCTGCTGGCCGTCGACTACGGCCCTTACACCTTTCTGGCTTCCGAGCCAACCGGGTCGCGCTATGGCCGGGATTACGGCGTTCAGGCGCGCGGCTATCTGTTCCGCAATCACCTGGAATACCGGGCCGGAGTGTTTCAGGGGAGCCGGGCTCCCACCGGATCATCCGCTTCCGGCGCATCGAATCCATTTCGCACCACCGGCCGGGTGGCGTGGTACCCGTTCGAGGCGGATACCGGCTTCTTTTACACCGGCACCTTCCTGGGCACCAAAAAAGTCCTCTCCGTGGGAGCTTCCTTCGATCACCAGATGGAATACAATTCGCGGTCGCTCGATTTCTTTTACGATCAGCCGCTGGGGCACGGCGACGGGATCACCCTGCAGGCGGACTATACCTTTCTCGACGGAAAGACCGCCTTTCCCCAGTTGCCGAAGGAGCACGTCTGGTTTGCCGAAGCCGGCTATTACAACCGGTTCACGCGGCTGGGCCCCTTCCTGCAGCTTTCCAACCGCCTTTATACCAACCCCCTGCTTGCCGATACCAGAAAATACCTGGGCGGGATTGCCTTCTGGGGCTCGGGGCACCGCCTCAACCTGAAGCTGGGCGTGGGACGCAGCCTGGGCAGCCCTTCGGGCGACTCCTGGCAGGTGGTCCTGCAGGGGCAGGCCTACATTTTCTGAACGGGGCGGTACGCGGGCCGGCTTTTCAGGGGATCTTCACCTTCTTTTCCAGCCACTGGTCCTGCTCCCAGAGCATGTGCAGGATATTTTCGCGGGCCGCATAGCCGTGGCTTTCCAGAGGCAGAAGCACCAGCCGGGCGGTTCCGCCGAGTCCCTTGACGGCCTGAAACAGGCGCTCGCTCTGCAGGGGGAAGGTGCCCGGGTTGTTGTCGGCATCTCCATGAATCAGAAGCAGGGCGCTTTTGATCCGGTCGGCATACTGGAAAGGAGACATGCGCAGGTAAACCTGCGGCGCCTGCCAGTAGTTCCGATCCTCGCCCTGGAACCCGAAAGGAGTCAGCGTGCGGTTATAGGCTCCGCTGCGGGCAATGCCGGCCCGGAAGAGGTCGGAGTGAGCCAGCAAATTGGCGACCATGAAAGCGCCGTAGGAGTGACCCATGCAGGCCACCCGCGCGCGGTCGGCGATGCCCCGGCGGACTGCTTCGTCGATGGCCGCCCGGGCGTTGGCCACCAGCTGTTCGATGTAAGTATCGTTCGGTTCGGCGCTGCCCTGTCCGACGATCGGAAACTGCGCGTTTTCCAGTACGGCAAAGCCGCGCAGAACCCAGAAAACCGGGGATCCCCAGGAGGGAAGGGAGAAGGCATGGGGGGATTCCCGCAGCTGGCCGGCAGCGCCGGCATCCTTGTATTCCAGCGGATAGGCCTCCATGAGCAGCGGCAGGCGGCCGTCCCTGGCCGGCTCGTAACCGGGCGGCAAAAGCAGTGTGGCCGACAGGGCCAGGCCATCCTCGCGCCGATAATGAATGATTTCTTTTTTAACCCCCGATAGCGCTTTAAAGGGATTTTCGAAAAAAGTCAGCGGACGGAGGGCCGGAGATCCGCGGAGACTCCTCCGGTACAGGTTGGGATAGGCGGTCGGACTTTCCACCGAGGTAATCATAACTCCGGCGGCGGGATCGACGGCCCGCAGGATGGACTCGTAGGTGTTGCGCCCTTCCGCCCGCCAGAGCCGCTCCGTCCTGCCTGTCTGCAGGTCATAGCGGTCCAGGAACGGGCGGTTCCCCTCCGGCGAGCATCCCTCGCCGGCCAGGTAAAGGCTCCTGTCCTGATCGCCGAAGGCCAACCGCATCCGGTTGGCTTCATCGGGGCGGGTGACAAAATTTCCCGGGTCTCCGTACACATCCTCCGAGGAACGTTCGAAAAGAAGCTTCGGGTCCAGGCCGGGAATGGAGGGATCGATCTGATACCGGCTCGTACGCCGGGTTTTCCACCACTGGTCCTGGAGGATGGCCAGGTGACCGTTTCCCCACTGGATGCGGCGAAAGCGATACTTCGTTCTGGCCAGCAGAGCGGGAGAAGCGGCGAACGGGGAGCCGAGCTGGTAAAGAGCATCCCGCTGCGTCGCCGGCTGCGCCGGATCTCCCCCGTCCAGGGCTTCCACCCAGGTGACCGTGGCCGGCTGGTCCTCCCGCCAGGCGAAGTCCCGCCGGCCGGATTCGACCGCGTCGCTGTCGATCGGAATCCGGTCCTGCAGCGGCTTTTCCACGAGAAGGGCAACGCTTTCACCCCGGCTGTCGAGGATGCGGGTCCGGTAGGGAAACCGCTCCAGGGGAAACTGGTAGCTGAACGGCCGGCGGATCTCCGTGACCAGCAGAAAGCGGCCGTCGGGCGAAGGAAGAATATCGGAGTAAATGCCCGGCGGCAGAACTTCGCTGATCCGGCCCTCGGAGTCGATTTTTCCTACCCGGTGGGTGGCGTAAAAAGCAAACCGGGCTTCGTCGTCGGGATTCCGGAGCAGGTCCTGGTAGGTGCGGCCGGGGGCCCGCACTCCGGCCGATTCCTGTATGGCCGGCCCTTCCGGAAGAGAAGGCCCGGAAGCGTAGGTCCCGGCGGTCGGCCGGATCCGAAGAAAGAGGGACCGGCTGTCGGCGGCCCAGACATACGGCCGCCGGAGAACCGCGCTCAGAACCGGAGCCGTCAGGCAGCGCGCGGTTTGCCCGGGAATATCCACGACCCACAGCTTCAGGCCCGATTCCTCCGGCTCGAGGAAGGCCAGGCGCTGTCCGTCGGGGGAGAAGCCGGGATCTTCCAGGCGCAGGCGCTCCGGCAATCCGCGTATGTCGATTTTCCTGCCGGTGGAGAGATCCTGCAGGGTCAGGCCGGTATAGTACCGGCTTCTCGAGCGGTTATGGGTGCGCGGATTCAGCCGCAATCCGGCCAGCCGCAGCTCCGGCTGGGCCAGGTCCTCCAGTTGCAGGAAGGGCTCGTACTGCAGCAGCAGGAGGATGCGGCCATGCGGCTCCACCATCCCCTGCGGCGGACGGGGGGCGTCGGCCAGCTCCCGAATAACCGGGTCGGGCTTCTGAAAAGGAAGCGGGGATTGCCCCCGCAGCGGGGACAGGCAGGTGAGGAGCAGGAGTATACGGAGAAGCGGGCCGTAGTTGCGTGTCATTCGGATTCCTTTCTGTCGGCGTTTCCCATTTCTGAAAACCCAAAGTTTAATCCAAATGACGCGACGGCCCAAATCGGATTCCGCTCTCCCGGCCTTTTGCCTTGCTTCCCTTACGGAAGAGGGACTTCATCGGATTCTATGCCACGCGATGGCGTACTTCATGAGCCGCTCGGGGATTACTTCCACGCCCAGTCCGGGGCCCGGCGGGATGGGGATGAAGCCCTCCGGATCCAGCCGCACCGGCTGGTCGATAATATCCTCACGGAAATAATGGGCGGTTTCCGAAGTGTCCCCCGGTAAATCAAATCCCGGTACCGCCTGAAGATGAATATTGAGGGCCCGCCCGATTCCCGTCTCGTCCATTCCTCCGGACCAGACGCCGATCTTTCTCCCGGCGGCGAAAGCGGCCATGCGCACCGATTCGAGGAGCCCGCCGACCCGGCCCTGCTTGATATTGAGGATCCGGCAGGCGCCCAGATCCACGGCGGCCGCGGCGTCCTCCAGGGTGTGAATCGATTCGTCCAGGCAGATGGCCGTTTCCAGCTGCTTCTGGAGAATCGAATGCCGGTAGATATCGGCATACCCGAGAGGCTGTTCGATCATCATCAGGCGGAAATCGTCCAGCCGGCGCAAGTGGCCGGCGTCGGCCAGGGAGTAGTCTCCGTTGGCATCGACCATGAGAGGCAGCTCCGGAAATTCCGCCCGCACGGCGCGAACCCAATCCAAATCCTTCCCGTGCTGGATTTTCATTTTGATCCGGTGGTACTTTCGGGAAACCGCGCTTCGGACCTCCTCCAGCAGCGCACCGATGCTCTCCTGGAGCCCGATGCTGAGGCCCGAAGGGATGCGCCGGTCCGTGCCGCCGAGAATCCGGTACAGGGGCTCGCCGCTGCGGAGCGCGATGAGCTGCAGCAGGGCGTTCTCCACGGTGGCTTTGGCCATCTGGTTCCCGCGGATCCGGCGGAACTGCCGGGCAAGCTCTCCCATCTCCAGACCGGGATCGAGGAGGGGAAGCAGAAACCGGGTAATGATATATCGGGCCGACTCCGTGGTTTCCGGCAGATAATAGGGATCCGGATCGGCGACACATTCACCCCAGCCCACATGGCTGCCGGACTGCAGTCGAAGCAGCAGCGCTTCCTTGCAGCTCCATGTCTGGACGCTGGTCCCGAACGGCTGAACGAAAGGGATGCGCACCACGGCCAGGTCGATGCGGTCGATCGTGCCAATCCGTTGCTGTTCCGCCGGTATTTCCACGGCTTTCTCCTCGGTCATGCGGCTCCATCCTCTCCTGCTGAATCCTTGCAGCGTATCGGTTCCCGAAAAAAGGCTTCCCCATCGTAACCGGGAAACCGCCGTTTGTACAGCCGCAGATTCCAGTGCCCAGGATGCCCCTGCGGAGCCGAAAAGTATCTACCGGTCCGATGGGACTTGCCCCGTGCCGGCACCCGCGCAAGTCTCTCTCCCCATCCGAAATATCCGGACAGCCTCTTGGAGATCCTTCGCTGCGCTCAGGATGACAGAGGGAAAACGGATTTATTGCGAGGTCATCAGAGAAAGGATTCGTTCGCAAAAAGTCCGAGAAACACGCGAAAACAAACTTACAATCGAAAGCCGTTTTGAGTACAGTCTTCAGGCTGCGTGATGCAAGCAGGTTTCCGCTTGTACCAAACGAAGAGGACTTTTTGCGGCGCAATCGGAGCTGTTTCTATTTCCGGATAAGCGGCAGGCAGACGGGTGCCGGAATCAGCGGTACGTTGTAGTGCACCACTTCGTCGATCACCTCGATGTTCGGGCTGGTGTGCTGGAAGTAGCCCGCAGCGCCGGCCTCGATCCGGTAAAGTCCGGGTGGAACGAAGAATGCATAATAGCCGTCCGTCCCGGTCACCTGCGGATTGATCTGGTTTTCGAAGAGCTCGGCCGGCCAACGGATCCAGGTCTGGTAATCCTCATCATATTTTTTGCAGGTGACCGTGATCCCTTTCAGCACCGCCGCAAGGCCCAGCCTGGCATTGTAGACGAATCCGTCCGGATCGATCAGCACATCCCCCAGGGGCTGGCTGCGGAGGTATCCCTGGTCGCATATCTGAAAAGAGAGCGGTCCGGTGGACATTGGAAAGGTGGCCTCGTACTCGTCGAAAAAATCCCCGGACCGGACGGAATATTCGATTTGCTTCTTTTGCAGCGGATAGGAATCAGGCCCGATCCGGACTTTGTTCTGGCACTCCAGCCGGAGCGGCAGCGCCAGGTTTCCGCGATGAATCGTGGAGATATCCACTACTCCATGTCCGGCCAGGGTGCCGTTGCAGTAATAGGCCTGCCAGTAGTATTTCCCGGTCCCCACCCGGATCCGGCTCAAACTGCCGCCGCCGGCAATTTTCGGGCTGGGGTTGCCGGAATCCAGGATTTGCAGCAGGTTCAGGGGCTTGTCGCCCGCCCCGCCCTGCTGGTCGGCAAAAGGAGCCAGTCCGAAATGGCATACATCGGCCGCGAAGCCGTTGGTAATATCGACTTCCCCGTAGCTTCCTTCGAAAGTCACTTGGGCATCCCGACCGGCAGGCAGGTGAATTTTTACGGGATAGTAAATCGTACTTCCATCTGCGAATCCGGATGCCAGGGCGTAATAGTCGGTATCGGCCGTCGCACTGGCCGGCAGGCGGATGGGTTCGTCCTTGTTGCTTTCGAGGCCCAGGGAAAGATTGGTTCCGCCAAAGTAGTCTTTGCCGGAAGCCGCAGGTTTGCCGAAGTAGACCGGGAAGAGCGTCATGGAGGTGCGGTTGTGCAGCGTAAGCTCGGCGGAGCGGCTGCCGGACGGCACGTTGATGCCGCCGAAACCCGCATCGCCGATGTTTCCGTCCACGCGAAGCAGGGCGCCATCGGCGGTGACCAGCACCACGTCCGCGTTCCCCTCCACCTGGATGGTTCCCTGCGCTCCGCCGGCGATGCCGCCGGGGATGGCGGTCTCCGGTCCGTAACCGCTGTATATCCGGTTGCCGGGATTGCCGCTGGGGGCGGCCACCCGGTAGCCGACGATCCGCTCGGCGCTGTTGTTTTGAACGGTTACCTCCCGCTGCGGAGCGTAGCCTGATTGCATTTCCTTCCGGGCGGTCTGTCCCGGGAAATGGATGCTTTCCGCACGGCGCTCCCCAAGGCGGGCCATCCGGCTCCCCGGCCTGCGGACCGGAACGCTGACCGTCATGGAAGTCCCGGGCCGTACCCAGACCGGGGTTTCCAGCCGGGCATCGGTGCTGGAGCAACCCTGGGCGTCGCGCAGCACCTGCAGGTAGGGCACGCCATGAAAATCATAGCGGATCCGGACACCCATCGGATCGAAAGGAAGAAGGCTGTTCACCCGCAGGGCCACCGCCGGCGTCGGCAGGCTGACCTGGTTGTTCCAGGAGGCAATCGCCGTAAGGGCATGCGTCCCGTCCGTCAGCGGAGCAGCCGGGGTCCAGGAAAAAGTGTCGTTGGCGCCCGCGGTGGTTTCGCCGATCTTCAGGCCGCTGTCATAAAACGACACCACCGCCCCGGTTGGCGCCCCGCCGGACAGAACCGGCTGCGTCAGGGCGGTAACCCCGCAGCGCGGCGTGGCCAGGACGGGGCGGCCCATGCCCCCCTCCCAAGGGCTGTAGCGGACCCCGTTGGATACCTTGGCCCCCGATCCGCCCGGGTTGTCCGCCACCCCGCAGGCGTCCGTTGCCGTCGAAGTGTCCCTCGGACCGCTGATGTCCCCCCAGCCGTTCTGCCGGGCGTCGATACAGACGCTCTGCGGGTAGCTCACTTCCACGCCGGTCTGGTCGCTGCCGACGAACCGGTTGTGCGGAGAGACCACCGGACTGCAGGGATGGACCGAGCAGATCACTTTCACCCCGCCCGGATTTCCCTGGAAGAAATTCTCCTGGATGACCGGCGAGCCGTTCCGCACCAGGATTCCGGCCGAGCCGATATCGGTAAAGCGGTTGCCGGCCACCAGGACCGTGCCGGTGGCATAGGTGTCGAGTCCCGCGGTCAGCAGGTGGTGCATCCGGCTTTTCTGCAAATCCAGGGCGGCGTTGCGGTACGTGTAGATGCCCACTTCCGCCCGGGTCAGTTCGCTGTTGCGGATGATCACGCCGGCTCCGTCCTGCACCTTGACCAGCGGCCCCCAGCCGAAGTCCGTGTTGCCGCCGTAGCGCCAGAGGACATGATCGTAAGTGGCAGCCACGGCGGTGCCTACATGACTGATGGTTCCCCAGTCCTCTTCCGCCGGGCTGCTGGCGTTGCCGTCGTTGTTGGTGTCTCCTCCCACGCTGTCGTCGCGCAGGGAGGTGAAAATAATCGGCCGGTCCTCCGTGCCCAGGGCGGATACGGTGGTGTCGTACCAGAACTGAATGGTTCCCAGCAGCTTGAAAACCGTTCCCGGCTGGATGGTCAGCCGCGTGGCGCTGTTGTACGTGCCGATGTGGCACCAGTCTCCGTAACCGGGAACCACATAGGGCAGGTCGTCGGCATAAAAGGTGTTCGTGCCTTTCAGGTTGCACTGCGGATTGAGCACCAGTCCGTTGATCAGGTTGCCGGTGGCGGTATTGCCGCTCATTTCCGGCAGCTGCGCGTTGTCCAGCAGCATGGCGTGGCGGTTGTTCTGGAACTGATTGCCGACGATTCGCGGATGGCACTCGCCCAGGCTCAGATCGCAGGAATGCAGCCGAATCCCTTCCAGGGCGTTACCATCGAATCGGCTGCGGTAGAGGGTGGCGTTGGATTGCGCCAGCACCGCGCCGCGCGTCGCGCTGTAGCGCACCGTAGAGGCTTCCATCCAAAAGGAAGAGGTGTTGACGCAGAGAGCTCCTGCGGCGCAGTACCAGCCGGTTCGGGTGGCGTTGCCCCCATATTCGAGAACCACGTGCTCCAGCCGGCTGCCCCGGCTTTCAGCGCGGAAGTCCAGCACGCTCCAGTCACCCGGGGCCGGGATCGGTTGGTTGGAGCGGAACAGAACCGGTTGCTCCGCGGTGCCGATGGCTTTCATGGCACCCTGGACGCTCAGGGCATAATTGCCGTTGAAGCGGACCTGCACCCCGGCCTGAATGGTCAGCGTCGCTCCGGGAGCGACCAGCACATCGGAGCCGACCAGGTAGGGATTGCCCGCCGCGGTCCAGGTCGTGTCTGTCAGGATGGTTCCGGGGACGGTGGTTGCCGTGCCTGCCGGCAAAGGCGGGCCGGTGAGGAGAATCAGGGCCGCGGCCAGCGCCCATTTCCGTCCTGACAAAAAAGCTGCGGAGAAGGGAAACCTGGTTGATTCCATACTGCCCTCCGTTCCGGACCGACCGGGTCTCAAGCGAATGGGTTCTGCTTTTTGCTTTTTCCGATACTGTCATAATCATACCTCCTTCACGGGAAGACGGGAAGATCGGGAAGGAAGAGAGAAGTAACCACCCCATTCCCGATGGGGATACGGACCTGTTGCCGGGCCGTCTTCCAATCGCTATCGCAATCGCAATCGCTATCGCAATCGCAATCGCTATCGAAAAGATCCTGATGCACGTGGCCGTTTTGCGATACAGGCCATGTTGGACATCTCGTCGGGATGTTCTCGATAGCGATAGCGAAAAAAACCAGGAATCCGGATAGGGGGCCGGACCTGCGGTCGGCCGGAATCGTCTTGACCCCCGCCGGGGATACCCTTACAATTGTGCGGTGCGCAATGAGGCGATCAGACGACATAACCTGCGGACGGACCGGAGGCCGGCTTGGAAGGGCCTGGGATGAACGGATTTTATCCCCTTCCATCTGAGGAAGAAGGGATTCTTTATGCCCGCTACCTGGTGGGCCGGGTTCCGCCGTCTGGCGTCCTGCAGCGGTGGGCCGAGGCCCGTATCCTGCTGTTCGACTCCCCGCCCGATGCCGCCGATGCGGCGCTGCTCTCTTTTGTCAGCCGCCATGCATGGAGCCTGGGACCTCTCGAGGCGGCCTGCGCCTGGTTGCGCCCCCAGAGCGAGATGCGGCGGCGGCTGCTGGTCATGGCCGCTCTCCTGGAGGCCGCGCCGGAAGGTGCGGACGATTTTCTCCCCCGCCAGACGGACCTGCTCACCGTGCCGAAGCTCGCCCTGCTCGGGCTGGCCGCCGGCGTCCGCACTCTGGCGGGCTTCCTGCTTTGGCCCCTCGTCGGTCGGGAGCGGTCATGAGCGATGTGATTGTGGTCGGCTCCGGACCCGGCGGAGCCAATGCCGCCGCGGCCCTGATCGAGCGGGGATGCCGCGTGCGGATGATCGACTACGGCAACCAGGACACGCACTATGCGCCGCTCATCCCCGAGCTTCCCTTCCGCGAGCTGCGCCGCGGAGACCCGCATCAGCACCGCTACCTTCTCGGAGACCGGTATGAGGGCATTCCGCTCGGCCCGGTGCGGGTCGGCGCGCAGCTGACGCCGCCCCGCATGTATGTTCTGGCTTCTGCCCGGGAAAACATTCCGGTCGATGCGCCCGGGATGTCGCTTTCCATGAGCCTCGGTCGCGGCGGCCTGGGAGCCGCCTGGAGCGCGGGTATCTTTCCCTTCACCGCGGACGAGCTCCGGGATACGGGCCTTGCCATGGAGGAGCTGCAGCCTTACTATGCGGAGGTCTACGATCGCGTCGGGGTGTGCGGTGCTCAGGACGACCTCGCTCCCTTTTTCCCGTCGGCCCCTTCGATGATGCCGCCGCTCGAGCTGGATGCCGGCACCGGGAGAATTGCGGCCCGCTATGCACGCCGCCGCCACCTCCTGAACCGGCGCGGCTTCTTTCTGGGCCGGGCCCGCCTGGCAGTCTGCACCCGTCCTTTCCGCGGCCGGGGCCCGTGCGACTACAGCGACATGGAATACTGGGCAGACTTCCGCCGTGCGGTCTACCGGGCCCAGTGGACGGTGGACGAGCTGGAAGCGAAGCCAGGGTTCACCTACCTTCCGCGACTTCTAGTGGAGCGCTTCCGGGAAACGGAGGAAGGAGTCGCAGTCGAGGTCCGGCAGGCCGATGGCGGCGGCCGGGAAACGCTGCAGGCCCGGGCGCTGGTTCTGGCAGCCGGCACACTCTCCACGGCCCGCCTGGTGCTGCGCTCCCTGGCCTGCCCGGGCCGGGCGGTGCCCATGCTGTGCAACGCCTACACCTATGTGCCGATGCTGAATACCGGCATGCTGTGGCGGCCCTGGCGGGACCGCCGGTCGAGCCTGGCCCAGCTCACCGCGCTGCTGAAGCTGCCGGAGGGGCGGCTGGTGCAGTCCCAGGTTTTTTCCTACCGCTCGCTGCTGACTTTCAAGCTGATGAAGGAGCTGCCGCTCGGACTGCGCGACAGCCGCCTCCTCCTGCAGCACCTCATCCCGTCCCTGGCCATTCTCGGCATTCATCACGAGGACCGCCCTTCGCCCGCCAAAACCTGTATTCTGCTTCCGGCGGATCCGGACCGCCTGGAGGTCTCCTACGAACCTGCCGCAGCGGAAGTGCTTCGCCAGCGCGCCGACGAAAAGCGCCTGCTGTCCTGCTTTCTGCGGCTCGGCTGCCTGCCCCTCAAGACCATCCGCCCGGGGCACGGAGCCAGCATTCATTACGCGGGAACCTTTCCGATGACCCCGGAGGACCGCCCGCTGACCTGCGATACGGACGGACGGCTTCGCGGCACGCGGCGCGTGTACCTGGCCGACGGATCGTTCTTTCCCTGGCTGCCGCCCAAGGGGCTCACCTTCAACATCATGGCCCACGCCAGCCGCGTGGGGGCGCTTCTGGCCGGGAGGCTGCGTTGATCGTAGCGCTTACCGGGGCCGGGGGATTTCTGGGGCAGGCGCTCGTCGATCATCTATCGCGGTCCGGCCATGCAGTCCGGGCTCTGGTCCGCCATCCGGAGCCATTCCGCCGCGAAAGGCCGGAGCTGCCGTGCGGCGTGTGCGACCTGCCCGACCGGCTGGACGAGTCGCTGATCGCGGGCGCCGATGCAGTCGTTCACGCCGGCTGGGCTACGCGGGAGAACGACCCGGTTCGCGCCGCGCGCTGCAACGTGGAAGGGACGAGGCGGCTGGCCGAAAGCTGCCGCCGCCTGGGTGTGCCGCAGGTGATTTTCATCTCCACTATCTCCGCCTCTCCGCACGCCCCCGGTTTTTATGCGCGCAGCAAGCATGCCGCGGAGGCCTGCTTCGATCCGCAGCGCGATGCGGTGGTCCGGCCGGGCCTGATCCTGGCTTCCCGCGGGGGCGGGCTGTTCCAGCAGCTGCTGGGAGCGGCCCGAACGCTTCACCTGGTGCCCCTCTTTGGCGGGGGGCGGCAGCCGCTGCAGACCCTTCCCCTGGAGGATGCCTGCCGGGGGATCGCCAGGGTGCTGGAAGGGCGGCTGGCGGGAACGTTCTGCCTGGCGGAGCCCGAGCCGATGATGCTCGGTCCCTTCCTGCGGCTGGCCACGCGCCGGCTCGGCATCCGCTGCGCCTTCCTGCCGGTTCCCTTCCTGCCGGCGCTCCTCGGCCTGCGGCTGGCGGAGCGGCTGGGACTCCCGCTTCCGCTGCGCTCCGAAAGCCTGCTGGGATTGCGCAGCCTGCGCCATGTTCCGGTGGAAGCGGATCTGGAGCGCCTCGGAATGTGCGTCCGCCCGGCCGCGCAGAGCCTGGAGCGTATCGCCGCCGAGCTGGCCGAAGCCGCGAAATAGGCGGCGCCGGCCTGGTTTTACTTCCCTTCCTGCCTGGCGGATCGCGGGTTCCGCAGCTGGTAAAAGAAGCCGTCTTCCGCGCCGATCAGGAGTTCGGGTATGCCGTCTCCGTCCCAGTCGCCGGCGGTCGGTTTGGTGGCGTGTCCGGCCAGCACCTGGGGGCTCATCGGTCCTTCGTCCCGGAAGTGCCATCGCCCCTGGTCATCCCGGCCCAGGCCGCGGAACAGGTTCACGCTGGGCACGCTGTTCATGATGAGGTCCGCCTGTCCGTCGCCGTCCCAGTCGGTCAGGCAGAAGGTGCGCCTCCCGCTGCGCCCGTAAGTGCCGTCGTTCATCATCAGCAGTCCGGATTCCTTGTTCTGCGGGTTGCCGTTGCCGCTGTAGACGCTGGCCCCCTCGCTCCAGAACACGCGCCTGGGGGGCTGCAGGGCCAGGGTGCCGTCGCCGCGCCTCCGCCGCTCGTAAAGCGCCAGGTAGCCCTCGGCATCCGCCATGACCAGATCCATCAAGCCGTCGCTGTTCCAGTCGATCATCTGCGGCGTGGTCCTCCATTGGGTGACGAGTTCCTGGCCCTGCGGCTTCCACCAGTTCCAGGCGGGGTGCGGAGCAGCGGCGCCCGGCGGAAGGTCGAGCTCGACCGGCCGCGCTTCGGCCAGCGCGGGAGCCTGCCGGGTGCCGACGTTGCGGTACCAGACCACCTTCCCCCAGATGCCGTTGGTCATGATGTCGGGCCGCCCGTCGCCGTCCCAGTCGGCCACGCTCAGAATGGAATAGCCCCACTTGGCCTCCGCCGGGCCCTGCACCGAGCCGTTCGGCCCGGCCTGCTCCCGGATCAGCCGTCCGCCGGCGCTGAGGTAGCGGGGCTCGGCCCAGCGAGGCGGCCGCCCGCCGAGGTTTTCGAGGAAGGCAATGTAGCCCGCGGAGTTGCCGCTGATCAGGTCCAGGTCTCCGTCGCCGTCCCAGTCGAAAGCGTAAGGGGTAGCCAGAGCGCCGCATTTGACGTCGGCGGCAAACTGCCGGAAGTATCGCGGCGCCAGGAACTGCGGCAATCCGTTCTCCGTGCGGCCGGTGTTTTCCAGGAAGGCCACGCGGCCGTCCTCATCGCCCGAGACCAGGTCCGAGTCGCCGTCCCCGTCAAAATCCACGGCCACCGGAGTGATCATGCAGAGGTCCATGGCCAGCGGAAGACCGGCCAGCAGAAGGGTTCGGCCGGCGGCGTATTCCGGGCGGGTGCGCGTGCCGGTATTCTGGTAATAGGTAAACCGGTCGCGGAATTCGCCGCAGATCAGGTCCAGGTCTCCGTCCCCGTCGAAGTCGGCCCAGTTGGGCGAAGGCATGCCGTAAGGATCGATGTCACGCCCCCCGGCCTGCAGTCGGACGGGTTCGGCATAGGCCGGCTTTTCCGTGGTGCCGGTGTTGCGGAGCAGGTAGACATAGCCGCGCAGCTTCCCGCGGGTCCATTCCCCTTTTGGGTTGAAGGCCCCCTCGCCTCCGTTGAGCGGACCGAAATCGCCCCAGAAGTCAATGCCCAGAGTGACGTCGACCGCGCCGTCCCCGTCATAGTCGACCAGCTTCCACTGGTTTTGGCGGATGCTGCCCGGTTCCCGGTGGATGCGCTCCGGAACCGCCAGGGGCGA
This sequence comes from uncultured Acidobacteriota bacterium, assembly GCA_903847975.1. Lineage (GTDB taxonomy): Bacteria > Acidobacteriota > UBA6911 > CAINFC01 > CAINFC01 > CAINFC01. The sequence continues at coordinate 19,884 of CAINFC010000281.1, forward strand.
CGGATGGAGGAATTGCGATTCCATAAAGTCGGGGAAGGACTGGCCGCGGAAATCGTAGATTTCTCCGGTCCGGACGGAAGCCGTGGCGGTTATCACCGCTTGCCCCGACAGGTAGGACACCGCAGGCGATGGTACGGCCGGAGCGATCCGGACGGCAGGCCGGAATATCGGCAGCTTGAGCTGCCCATCGATTTGTCCGCTGTTTTCGAAGTACCAGCTCCCGTTGTAAGGCTTGCCGGTGCAGACCACCACCAGGTCCATCCGCCCGTCGCGGTTGTAGTCGATGGGCAGCGGCCAGGCCCAGAGACCGACACCCAGATCGGCGACCAGGCCGGGGTTGTTGTGGGCCAGTCGGGGCAGAACTTCCAGGTCGGCGGAGAAGGCCATCCGCGTCAGGAGAAGCCAGGCGGCGAGCAGAGAAAAAACGGGGCCAATCAATAAAGGATAGATTTTTGTTTTTGCGGTCATACCGCAATTTTACCGGGAAACGGAGGAGGGTACAAGACCGGAGGAATCGGCCCCGGGCGGCGCGGTGCGGGGGAAGGCTCATAATGGTGTAAACTATGGTATGGGGCGGACGCAGGGGTTTCCATTACGGATGGCGTCCATTGACCCGCAGATGGAAAGAAGCGAAAATTCCGGCAGGAAAGACCCAATGTCGCAAGCGGTAATCGTGAATGATTCTCCGACCCAGCTGGAGCTCCTGAAGGCTCTGGTTGGCGATACCGGACTCGAGATCCGATGCTTCGACAATGCGGAAGCGGCCCTGACGGCGATGAACCCTCAGGATCCTCCGCTGCTGCTGGTCACCGACCTGAACATGCCCGGGATTGACGGCTGGAGATTCTGCCGCCTGCTGCATTCGGCCGAGTACCCCGGGTTCAACCGGGTACCCATCGTGGTGGTCTCCGCCACCTATGCCGGGGAGGAGCCCGAGCGGATTGCCTCGGATCTGGGCGCAGATGCCTTCTTTCCCTATCCCCTGGATGCGGAAGTTTTCGTCGAAAAAATCCGCAGGATTCTCGACGGGGATCGGAAACTTCTGTCCCTGCGGGCGCTGATCGTCGAAGACAGCCGGACACAGGCTCTTCTGCTGTACAAGGCTTTTACCGGAGAAGGGTATCAGGTCGACACAGCCGCCTGCCTGAGGGAAGGCCATGCATGCCTTTCCCGGCATGGCTACAATCTTGCGGCCATCGACTACCACCTGCCGGACGGTTCCGGAGATAGTCTTCTGGAAAGGATTGGCAGCGAGCAGCCGGAATGCGTCTGCATTATGATGACCACCGATCCGGGGCCGGAACTGGCCCTGGAGTGGCTCAAGCGCGGTGCCGCGGCCTACCTGCGCAAGCCCTTTGAGCCGGCCTACCTGTTGGAACTTGCGGCCCGTGTCCGCCGGGAGAGGTCTTTGCTGCATGTGGAGAAGTTCCTGGAGGTCCGGACCCGGAAAATGCGGGAAAGCGAAATCAAATTTCGCAACTTGTTCGAAATGAACACCGATGCGGTGCTGCCCTTCGATTCGGAAACCGGCCGCATCCTGGACGCCAATCCGGCTGCCGTCCGGCTCTATGGATACAGCCGGGAAGAGCTGCTGGGGATGTGTCACACCGAGCTCTCCGCCGAGCCGGACAAAACGCGGGCTTCCATTACCCGCGCCCGGGCGGGGGAAGTGGTGGATGTGCCGCTGCGTTACCACCGGAAAAAAGATGGGACCATTTTCCCGGTGGAAGTCTCGATTGTATCGTTTCCGCTGGACAGCCGGCTGATTCTTCTGCCGGCCATACACGATATCACCGAGCGCAAGCGCGCGGAAGAGGCCTTGC
>CAINFC010000282.1 GCA_903847975.1 uncultured Acidobacteriota bacterium
CCACGACGAGTGATCTACAAAGCCGAGGTGGTCTGGGCCTGCGGTAAGTTGCCCCGGGAAAATGACCGCTATGTGATTACCAACCGGAGCGATTCTCCGGAGGCGATGTATTCGCTCTACCGGCAAAGAGGAGATTCGGAACGGAAGATGTCAATAACTTTGAGACACTTTCTTTTTGAATTTAACGTTGTTTTTATTCGCTCGGTCCTGTCAAAATGGTCGGATTACATTGAGTTTCCAGGGCCCCTACCGCTGGCAACTTTAGCTTAGGCGGATTGATCCATACCTGCTCGGGCACCAAAGGAGGCCTGGGAAGGCCTTTGACAAACCGCTGGGGATTCGCGGAGAAAGCAGCCTTTAAGACTTCCTGTCGAGACACCGTTTGTTTCGTTGCCCGTCCTCGATGAACAACCTCAGGAGGGAGCAACCCAATCCCGCTATGGCGATGCTCGGTGTTATACCAATGAAAGAATTCCCGGCAGAAAAGACGTGCATCCTCCAGGGAGCCGAACCGGTTCGGAAATTCCGGACGGTATTTCAGTGTCTTGAACTGGGCTTCCGAATAAGGATTATCGTTGGAAACGTGCGGCCGGCTGTGCGTTTTGGTTACCCCCAGATCGGCCAGCAACAAGGCCACCGGTTTGGAGGTCATCGACGAGCCCCGATCGGCATGGATGGTCAACTGTCCCGGCACAATGCCTTCTTTCCGACAACTCTCGGCCATCAGCCGCTGGGCCAAGGCCGCACTCTCCCTCTCGGCGACCATCCAGCCGACGACATAGCGGCTGAAAATGTCCAGGATCACGTACAACAGAAAATAGGTCCATTTCACCGGGCCCAACAGCTTGGTGATATCCCAGGACCAGACTTCATTCGGACCACAAGCCAGCAGTTCCGGAGTCGCATAGGTCGGATGTTGCCGCTGCTGGCGTCTCTCCCGTACCTCATCAGCCGAGACCAGAATCCGGTACATGGTCCGTATCGAACAATGATACTGACCGGCATCGAGCAGAGAGGCATACACGGATGCGGGCGCCTGGTCTACGAATCGATCCGTATGCAGCAAGTCCAGCACCTGCTGCCGTTCCCCTTCGCCCAGGGCGCGCGGCGAGGGTCGACGCTGGGCCCGCTCTTTTCGGGGCTGCCGCTGCCGATAATACGTCGCGCAGGAAATATCCATGGCTCGACAGGCTGCCCGGGTCCCTACTTCCTTCGATAATTGTTGGCAACCTTTCATTCGCTCTCCTCGGTCGTGGCTACCGGCAATCCCAGGATCGTGCAAAGTTTTTTTTGGACCTCAATGATCGTTTCGGCCTGCTGCAGCCGTTTCTTCAACCGTTCGTTCTCCCGGTTCAATCGGACCACTTCCTCGGTTAAGGGATTTCTCGGACTCCCCTTCTTACCTCGTTTCCGAGGTTCCAATCCGGCAATCTCCCCAGCTTCCCGCTGCCGTCGCCAGGTGGTCAGATGCGAGGAATACAACCCTTCTCGACGCAACAGGGCACCGATTCCCCCTTCCTCGCTTTGGTCGGCTTCCAATAGTATGCGCCGTTTATATTCCGCAGAAAATTGCCGTCGAGAGGCTTTCTCCCTTACTTCCGGATTCGGTCGGATTACCTCCAACTTCCTGGCTCGATTCGCCTCGTTCGTTCTGGGGCCCCCTTCGCTCCGTTCGGGCAAGCCCTCACTTCTCTTCGGGGCCCCCAGAAGCTCGCTTTTCTGTGTCGCTGTACTGATTCCCATATTCGTTTCCCTCTCCGCCTTCTACATTAATTTACACGATGTCCCGTGTCTCATTATTATTGGCACAGAGGGGAAAACCGGATCAAAGAACTCAAGGGGGACTTGGAGATGGACCGTACCAGTTGTAGCGATTGGGAGGCCAACCAATTCCGCCTGTTGTTGACGGCCGCGGCCTTTTCCCTGTGGCAATATGTGCGGAGTTGGGCGGTGAA
>CAINFC010000283.1 GCA_903847975.1 uncultured Acidobacteriota bacterium
CCCAGACGACGGCGAGCGCCGGAGGCTCGAGGGCGTGCTCGGCAATGCAGCTCAGGGCGTGGGCCACGTGGTGCTGCACCGCACGAACCGGAAGACCCGTTTCCCGTGCATAGCGGGTGGAAAGGTAATCCGGGTGGGCATCGCAGGCGACCTGCCGGGGCACCAGTCCGTAAATCCGGCTCAGGGTGTCGATGGTATCGCGGAACACCCGGTCGGCGGCCACCGTCTCCAGGTCGCCGATAAACTGGCTCAGAAAAACCTGCCGGCCCCGGGCGAGGGCCACGCTGTTCTTCAGATGGCCGCCGACGGCCAGCAGATCGGGGGCCTCACACTGCAGCCGGATCGGCAGGGGGCTGTAGCCGCGGGCCCGGCGGAGAATCTGGGGCCGTCCGTGGAGGACCCGGGCGACGGAATCGTCGACCGGCCGGGCGATGGGGCGGTCGTGCACCAGGAAGCAGTCGGCGATTCCGGCCAGGCGCTGCAGGGCTTCCTGCTCTTCGAAGCACATCGGCTCCTCGGAAAGATTGCCGCTGGTGGCCACCAGGGGAAATCCGACCTCGGCCATGATCAGGTGGTGCAGCGGAGAATAGGGCAGCATGACACCCAGGTCGGGATTGCCCGGAGCCACGTTTTCCGCCGGGGCCCCCGCAGCGGCCTTTCCCGGATGGCGGCTTAAAAGCAGGATGGGGGCGGCGCGGCCGACAAGCAGCCTTTCCTCCTCGACATCGATCCGGCAGAACTGCCGGACCTGGGCCAGCCCGGAACAAAGGACGGCAAACGGCTTTTCTTCCCTCTTTTTCCTCTGCCGCAATCGCTCTACCGCCGGCGGGCGGGTGGCATCGGTCAGCAGCTGAAATCCCCCGATGCCTTTGAGGGCCACGATGAAACCGCGGCGCAGCTGCCGGACGGCCTCCTGCAGGGCCTCCTCATCGGTGGCGACTGCGCCTCCTTCCGCATCCCACAGGGCGAGCCGCGGCCCGCAGGAGGGACAGGCAATCGGCTGGGCATGAAACCGGCGGTCGAGAGGATTTTCGTACTCCGCCCGGCAGGCGGCACAAAGAGAAAAGCCGCGCATGGTGGTGTTGGGGCGGTCGTAGGGCAGCGATTCCACGATCGTATAGCGCGGCCCGCAATAGGTGCAGTTGGTGAAGGGATAGCGGTAGCGCCGGTTTCCCGGAGTAAAAATCTCCTCCAGGCAGTCCGGACAGGTGGCCATATCGGGAAGGATGAAAGCCGTCTTCTCCCCTTCCAGGCTGGGGCGGATCTCGAAGCCGGAATAGCCGGCCACGCCCAGGTATTCGAGCTCCAGCCCGGTGACCAGAGCCGGCCCGGGCTTTTCCCGCTCCATCCGGTCCAAAAACCGGGCCAGCCGCGGGGCGGCCCCCTCCACTTCCAGGATGAGCCCGAAGGCGGTGTTGGCCACCCACCCGTCCAGACCGTGGTCGGCCGCCAGGCGGAAAAGAAAGGGGCGGAATCCGGTCCCCTGGACCGCTCCGTAAAGAAGAACCCTTGCCCGCTTTTTTTCGTCCGCCACGAACCTAACAATACCATGCCGGCCCCGGCTTTCTCTTTAAGCCAGGGCCCAGGGCATTAGTCAGTATGTGATCCGCAGCTGGAATTCAATCACCCGGGATCCCGGGTTGGCCGATCCGGAAAAGTCGTTGTAGTAGGAAGTGGTCTTGCCGAACGAGGTGCTGTTCGGACCGCTGGCGATGAAGAAGTTGGTCAGGTTGAGAACATTCAGAAATCTGGCCCGGAAATCCACCGCCGCCTTTTCACGAATCTGGGTTCTTTTGATCAGCGCCGTGTCCAGCTGGTACTGCCACGGATTGCGCAGAAACACCATATATCCGAACTGGTTTTGGGCCAGCTGCGGGCCGACATAAGGCGCATTTTTATCCAGGTTGGCCCATGTTTTTCCGCCCCACTCAAAAGCGGCACCGGTGTTGGCGATGATGTCGTCCGGCAGCCAGAACACGATTTCCTTGCCATCCGACCCGATGGTTTTGCGGATCCGGACCTTCTTCTGCAGTTCCCTGGCGGTTATGTTATAAAGAACAACCCCCGCTTCATTATTGTTCATTCCGGAGCGGCCACTGGTCAGTTGAAAAGCGGCACCGGATTGAATCCGGCTGATTCCGCTGATCTGCCACCCTTCCAGGACCTTGGTCAGAACACGGTTCCATCCGGAGCCCCATCGGCGGCCCGGCCCGAAGGGCAGCTCGTAGATCCCGTTGAATTTCAGGGCATGACGGATGTCGTACCCGGCGGGGACCCGGTCCTGCCGCCGGTCGCGAAAAGACTGCGGCTGGGCGGCATCCACCAGGTTGCTCATGTTGCCGTTGACCACCGAATTGGCCCAGACATAGCTCGCCTGGAACAGAAGCCCGGCAGACATCCGCCGGTTGAATTCCACCTGCAGGGCGTGGCAGTAGGAATCCCCCATGTTGGCCAGAAGCCAGGAACCGCCGCTGGCTACCGTCGGATTGACCTGGAACAGGTTGGCGGCGTACCCGGCGGCGGTGAGTCTTCCCATGTAGGTGGCGCTGGTGGCCAGAGTGTTGGCAATGGTACCCGGCCGGTTCTGGCGGATATAATCCGCAAAGGTAGTATCGGTGGTGGTCCCGTAAGCGGTCGAAATAATCGGGACCGGCCCTTGTCCGGCCAATCCGGCGTTGCCGAAATTATTGCTCGTCGGGCTGGTGCAGCTGGTCCAGGAACCGGAACAGCCGCGGTTGATGAAAAGATTGGTCTGGGCCTGGTTGAACTCCTTCAGGAATTCGTTTTCAAAAATGTTTACTTTGTTGAGATTCACCTGCCTCCAGAGCTTGACGCCGTGGTTTCCGGTGTCGCGCACCTCGATGACGTTGCCTTTGCCGATTTCCCGCCGGTAGCCGATGTTCCAGCTCTGCACGTAGCCCATTTTCAGGTTGGGGTCAAATCCGTTCAGGCTGTTGGTCCGCAAGGGGGTGATCGGGTACTGCGGCGATTCCGGATGGCTGCGGGTCGGCAGGGTGGAGTTACGCAACAGCACGCTTCCCGGCGCACCAAACTCCTTGGGATAGCTGATCGGATCCACCGAGGTGGAATAATTTTTCGGGGGCTGGGCTGCTCCCGATGCGGGAGGAAAGAAAGCGGAAGGTCCGCAGAGAAAGGCCGTGTCATCCGCCCCGGACGGTAGTTCCGGTACGAAGTGCGCCATGATTTCTGCGCTTGTAATTACAGATTCATCCCCGCCCACACCGTTTTTTGTCATGGAGTGCATCCACGTGGGCGGCCGGAGCATCCTGTTTACGCTGCGCTTCCTGCCAAACGAAAAAGAGGAGGCCCGAAGGCCTCCTCTTTTTGCCCGAAGAAACACCGGAAGGTCGGTCCGGCGCGGCGTTATGGTCATTCGCCTTTGATTTGGATGGTCACCTGAACCGGTCCGGCCAGCCGCTTGTCGCCGCTGTTCTTAGCCATGGTTTCGGCCAGCTCTTTCTCCCTGTGGCTCTTCCATAAGTTGCCTTCCAGTGCAATTTCCGGAGAATGGATCCGCCGCAGGAAATTTTCCGCCCCGTAGCGGTTGAAGAGCAGATAGCTGCCGCCTTTGTTGGTAGCCGCGGTAGGAACCGTCATGAAAATGGCAAATTCCGGTCCGTCCTGGCGCTGTACCTTGATGGCCCTTCCGTTGTTCATGGAATCAACCCAGTAATTGCCTGCCGGCAAAAGCTGGTCCGATGCATAAAAAGCAAAAGGTACTTGGACCCGGAGCCGCCCCGTGGAAGCGGCAAAAGATACGGTTCCCAACAGCAGAACAGCCAGGGTGAGGATTAAAGCAATTCGAATGGTTTGGGTTTTCATACGTAACTCCTTTTCATTGATTTGCATTTTGTTCTGCAAATCGGTTATTTAAGATTTTTTTTTACCGCTGCATTCATAAGAGTTATACGGAATCCCGAGGCGAAGAGCCGTACCTTTGTGACCAAAGGGAAGCAGGACGAAACGAACGGCTCCAGACGGATGCCGAAAAGAGAAAGGAAGGTAAACGTACCTGTTGAAACCGGATCTTCTCATGGCAACTGCAGATTCATCCCGATGGTCCATCCATCCACCGCAGCCAGAGCTGGCGTTCCTGGAACAGGAAATCGGCTGGAATTTTTCCGTGGAAGGACGATATGTCGTTACCATGGGGGAGAATGTGGGATATCGGACGCGGGTGGGATTACAACCAGACCAATGCCGTTATCCACAAATCCTGGAGGAGGTTGCTTCTGAAAAAAGAAAAAAAAGGCGCTGTCCCGGAGGACAGCGCCTTTTTTCTTGCTTTTTTTAAATTGGAGCGTTCCGGCTTCCGCGTTACTCGCCTTTCAGAGGTACGGTGACCTGTACCGGTCCGGCCAGGCGCTGGTCCTTGGAATCGGACTTGGCATAGGTGGCGGCCAGTTCCTTTTCTTTGTGGGCCTTGGACAGCGAGCGGCCGATGGCCAGGTCGGCAGACTGAATCTCCCTTAAAAAGTTGTCCGCTCCATAGCGGTGAAAGGTCAGAAAGTCGCCACTGATCCGGGGATTGCTGTTGGGCATGGTGACCACAAAGGTGAAATCCGCGCTGTCCTGGCGCTGGATTTTAACGGCAAAGCCGTTGTTGACGATGGTGATCAGGTAGGTGCCGGCAGGCATCAGACGGTCCACGGCGTAAAAGGAAAACGGGATCTGGGCCATCAGCTTGCCGCTGGGAAAAGCCCAGGCGCTGCCGGTTAAAAGAAGTGCAGCCAGGATCAGGCAGAAAGCAATTCGAGTGATTTGAGATTTCATAATAAACTCCTTTTCAGTGATTCGCATTGCATTTCCGCGAATCGGTTATTTAATTTGTTTCTTTTTCTTTTCTGCTGTTCTCTACGCATTTATACGTTATCCCCCGGCAAAACGACTGCTGCTTTGTGACCAACCCGCAGCGCAGCGAGGCCAAACGCACGGATCTGAGGTTGAAACGGATCTTGAAGTGCCCCTGTTTTCACCTTATGATTAAGTTTTTGTGAATCCAGCAGGAAGGAGGAAGGATCATGCGGTTTCTGATCATTGGAGGGGTGGCCGCCGGCATGTCCGCCGCCGCGCGGTTGCGCCGGTTGAACGAAGACGCTATCATTACCGTTCTGGAGCGCGGGCCCCATATTTCCTACGCCAATTGCGGCCTGCCCTACTACCTCGGCGGGGTGATCGCCAGCCGGGACAAGCTGCTGATACAGACTCCGCAGAGCTTCCAGCGCCGCTTCCGCGTTGACGTCCGGGTGCGCCACGAGGCGCTGCGCATTGACCGCCCGGCCAAAAAGGTGACCGTTCAGGACCTGGAAGGCCAGCGCTGCTACGAGGAAAGCTACGACAAGCTGGTGCTGGCCCCCGGCGGATCGCCGCTGCGACCGCCGATCCCGGGCATCGACCACCCGGCCGTTTTTTCGCTCTGGACGCTGGCCGACACCGACCGGATCGCCGCCCACCTGGATGCTGCCCGCCCGGCGGAGGCCGTGGTGGTCGGCGGAGGCTTCATCGGGCTGGAGATGACGGAATGCCTGGCTCATCGCGGAATCCGGGTGCACCTGGTGGAGGCCCTGCCCCAGGTTCTTCCCAACCTGGATTTTGAAATGGCCGCCCTTCTCCACCGCCACTTGAAGGCCAAGGGGGTCGAATTGCACCGCAACGACCCGGTGGCCTGCTTCCGCGAAGCCGGCCGCGGCCTCGCCGTGGAGCTGAAATCGGGCCGGCAGCTGGATGCCTCGCTGGCCATTCTTTCCATAGGCGTGCGGCCCAACACGCGGCTGGCCGCAGAGGCTGGCCTGGCCCTGGGAAAATGCGGCGGTATCGCCGTCGATGAACATCTCCAGACATCCGACCCGGACATCTATGCGGCCGGGGACGCCATCGAGGTCCCGCACCCCCTGCTCGGCCGAACGACCTTGATTCCCCTGGCTGGGCCAGCTAACCGCCAGGGCCGGATGGTCGCCGATAACCTTACCTTCGGAAACCGCCGCCGTTACCGCGGAACACAGGGCACATGGACGGTCAAGGCTTTCGACCTCACCGCCGCCGCCACCGGCCTTTCCGAAAAGCAGTGCCATGCGGAGCAGATCGACTGCCGGAGCGTCATTATTCATACCAACTCCCATGCCGGCTATTATCCCGGCGCCACGCTGCTGTCCCTCAAACTCCTTTTTTCTCCCGGCAGCGGCAGGATCCTCGGGGCACAGGCTATCGGCCGGGAGGGCGTGGAGAAGAGGATCGACGTGCTGGCTACCGCCCTACAATCGGGCATGACCGTGGATGAGGTGATCGAAATCGAGCACGCCTACGCACCTCCCTACTCCTCGGCCAAGGACCCGGTTCACCTGGCGGGGTTTGCCGCGGAGAATATTCTGCGGGAGCGGATTCAGGTTATTTCCTGGGAGGAAGCCTGGCGGGCGGACCGCGCCGAAACCCATTTTCTCGATGTGCGTACCCCCGGGGAATACCAGGGAGGGCACATCGCCGGAGCCCGGAACATTCCCGTGGACGAGCTGCGCGCCCGTCTGGAGGAAATCCCCCGGGGAAAAAGGATCGTAGTGTACTGCCAGGTCGGGTTGCGGGGATACATCGCCACCCGCATCCTGATGCAGCGGGGCATCACCGGGGTTTCCAACCTGAGCGGGGGATTCACCACCTACGACGCGGCCGTTGCATCGCTTTGACTTTTTTTAACGGAGAGCAAAAATTTTCTTGACACTCCTCGCTTATTTAGGTATAACGGTACCTCAATATTCATTAATGGGCCGGGCGGGATCGGGGTGCCCGGACGGAAGTCAACCGTTACAACCTTTTTAAGGAGCGTTCATGTCAATTAAAGCTTTAAAAATGGCGGCCCTGTTGAGCTTCGTGGGCGCCATGTCGATTCTTCTGCTCGGCGGATATTTCGCCGGCCAGCACGTCGCCCCCTACCCGGGCCACGGCGTGGATCCTGCGGGAAAAGCGCTTTTCACGCGCGAAGAGATCCTCGCCGGACAGGATGTCTACCAGAAATACGGACTGATGGATCACGGCTCGGTCTGGGGGCACGGATCGCAGCGCGGCATGGAATTTTCCGCCGTCACCCTGCGGGTTCTGGGCGATTCCCTTCGCGAACAGATCGCCCGGCGGGATTATGCCAAGCCTTATGCCCAGCTGCCCAGGCTGGAGCGGGCCATGGTCGACCTGAAGGTCACCGCCGATTTGAAAAACAACCGCTACGATCCGGCTACCGACACCCTGACGCTGAGTGCGGAACAATCGGCCGGCCTGGCGGCGGTGGAAGCCTTCTGGGAGCAGACCTTCGAAAAAGGGGCCCAGGATTACGGATTCCTGCCCAATACGGTACCGACCAAAGAAGAAAGACAGCAGATCGGACGATTCTTTTTCTGGACCGGCTGGGCCGCGGTGGTAAACCGGCCCGGGGAAGAGCACAGCTATACCAATAACTGGCCGCCGGACGCCAGCATCGGGAACGTTCCCTCCAAAGAAAATTACATCTGGACCATCGGCGGGATTCTGTCCTTATTCCTTACCTTGGGTTTGTTTGTCTACCTGGTTCATTATTACCGCCTCTGGTACGGCGACCCGATCGGCACCCCCCTGGCGGAAAAGCTGCTGGAGCTGCCTCTGACCTCCAGCCAGGCCAAAACCGCCAAATTCTTTCTGGTGGTGGTCCTGCTGTTTCTGCTGCAGACCTGCTTCGGCGGCCTGCTGGCACACTACACCGTCCACCCCTCCAACTTTTATATTCAGGGAATCGCCGACCTGATTCCCTACAGCTGGGCCAAATCCTGGCACCTGCAGCTGGCCATCTTCTGGATTGCCACCACCTGGGTTGCCTCGGCCATTTACATCGTACCCATCGCCGGGGGCGTGGAGCCCAAGAAGCAGGGCTGGCTGGTGCACCTGCTCTTCGCCGCCGTTCTGCTGGTAGCGACCGGCAGCCTGGCCGGCGAAGCCCTGAGCATCAAGGGGATGCTGGGAGACTGGTGGTACTGGCTGGGGCACCAGGGATGGGAATACCTGGAACTGGGCCGCGTCTGGCAGATCCTGCTTTTCATCGGGCTGATTTTCTGGCTGCTGATTATCGCCCGGCCGGTGGCCCGCTACCTGCGCCCCGGGGTCAAAAAGAATTACTTCAGCTCGCTGGTGGTTTTTTACGCCCTCAGCGCCATCGCCGTGGTTGGCTTCTTCGGATTCGGCCTGTTCTACGGACGCGGCACGCACCTGACGGTGGCCGACTACTGGCGCTGGTTCGTGGTGCACATCTGGGTGGAAAGTATTTTTGAATTTTTCGGGGTGGCGGCCATCTCCCTGTTGCTGGTGGCCATGGGCCTGGTATCCGCCCGCTCCGCCCTGGCGGTCTCCTACTTTACCGCCGCCCTGATGTTTATGGCCGGCATCGTCGGCACCGCCCATCACTATTACTGGTACGGCGGCCCCAGCTACTGGCTGGCGCTGGGCTCGGTCTTCAGCTCCATCGAGCCGGTGCCCCTCTTCGGACTGGTGGTCCGCGGGATGATGGAATACCGCTCAATCCGCAAGGAAGGGCGGGATTTCCCCTACCGCTGGCCGATGTACTTCCTGGTAGCCTCCTCTTTCTGGAACTTCCTGGGAGCGGGGGTATTCGGATTCCTGATCAATCTGCCGATCGTCAACTACTACGAGCACGGAACCTACCTGACCATGAACCACGGCCACACCGCCCTGTTCGGAGTCTACGGCCTGCTCTCCATCGCGCTGCTGCTCTTCTCCTGGAGGGGCCTGGTGGATAAAAACTCCTGGAACGACACGCTGCTGAAAATCTCCTTCTGGGGATTGAATATCGGCCTGGCTTCCATGGCGCTGGTCACCCTGTTCCCGGTGGGCGTGGTGCAGGCCTGGGTCAGCTTCCGCGAGGGCCTTTGGGCGGCCCGCTCCGCGGAATTCTTCAACGACGGTTTTGTGGCCTTCCTGGGTCAGATCCGGCTGGTGCCCGACAGCATCATCATCCTTTTCGGCGTGCTGCCGCTGGCCTACTTTCTGTTCACCACCTACCCCAAGCTGAAGCCGGTGCAGATCGAGGAAGGGGAATCCATATGGAAGCGGATCGGCGTAGACCTGGACGCTCCCGATAAGGATTAGCCGTCGCTTTTTTCCTGTTCTTCTTTCTCTTCCCGTTCTTCCTTGTTCTTCCTGCGGAAACGTCCCTCCCACAGGAAGACGGGAAGGGCGGGAAGCGATTTCCCGCCCGCTTCGTCCTTTCTAGTCCATGCGGTGCAAAAATTCCCGGACCAGCTTGCTGTAATTTTCCGCCCCGACTCCGTGGGGGTCGTGTTCGAAAATCGTCCGGCGAAGGCCCGGGGCCTCCACCAGCCGGACGCTCTGCCGCACGATGGTGTGGAACAGCCGTTTCTGGAATACCTTCTTCAGCCGCAGGCAGCTTTCCACCGTAACCCGGAGATAGGGATTTGCATTGGCGATCAGCACACCCAGCAGCTTGGCTTCGTGAAAACCCTGCTTCCTTTCCTCCTCAATCTGATCCAGGAAACGCTCCAGGGCGTCCAGCCCCATCGGAGAAGGCTGGGTGGGAGTCAGGCTCCATTCGGCGCTGTGCAGGGCCAGCCGGGCCAGCGGGGTCAGGGCCGGGGGGCAATCCAGGAGGATCTGGTCGTAATGCCGGCGCTGCGTCCGAAGGGCATCCGCAAAACGCCGGGCGGTTTTCCTGGCCGGCGCCGACTCCTGGTTGAACTCCCATAGCCGGGGCGCGGCAGGGATCAGGTCGAGATTCTCGCGGCCGGTAGGCAGAATGACCTCGGAAAGGGCATGAGAATCGAGCAGAACATCGGCCATGGAAGCCGAACCCCGCTCTTCCGGGCTTAACACATAGCTGAGGGATGCTTGCGGATCGAGGTCCACCAGCAGGGTCCGCTTGCCCTTCAAAGCCAGAGCGGCGCCCAGGTTGATGGCTGTAGTGGTTTTGCCTGAACCGCCTTTGAGTGAAACGATCGCGGTGACCGACATGGTTCCTCCTGTTGGATTGGTTTTTGGCTGATGCAAAAGGAATTAAACATACTGTGGCAAAGGATTGTCAAGCCGCATCCCGGAAAAGAATGGGCGCAATCTCGTTCTTGATTCTCCCCGGACGGAGCTGTAGAATTGCCACATGACGTGTGGTGCTGGAAAAGCAATGATCTATCCGTGACTCCCGGACCTCAGGATCCGGAGCTCCCGGAGCTCCCAGGAGATTTTAAGAACTATGAAGAATCAGACCGCAACCATTGTTTGGACCTGGACCGATGAGGCCCCGGCGCTGGCCACCCTTTCCTTTCTTCCGATCGTGCAGGCCTTCACCCGCGGGACCGGAATCGCCGTGGAGTCGCGGGACATTTCCCTGGCCGGCCGCATCATCGCCGCTTTTCCGGCGCGGTTGACGGAAGCCCAGCGCATCCCCGACCACCTCGCTGAGCTGGGCCGGCTGACCGGGTCCCCGGAGGCCAACATCATCAAGCTGCCCAACATTTCCGCCTCGATTCCGCAGCTGAAAAGCGCCATCCGAGAACTGCAGGCCCAGGGCTACGACCTGCCCGACTACCCGGAAGCCCCGCAAACCGATGAGGACCGGGCCGTTCAGGCCGCCTATGCCCGGGTGCTCGGCAGCGCTGTCAATCCGGTCATCCGCGAAGGGAATTCCGACCGGCGCTCCCCGCTTTCGGTGAAAGCCTTCGCCCGCAAGCACCCCCATGCTTTGGGCCCCTGGAGCGCCGATTCCAGAACCCATGTGGCCCACATGGACCACGGAGATTTTTACGGCAGCGAAAATTCCGTCACCCTGACGCGACCGACGGAGGTCCGCTACGAATTTGTGGCTGCGGGCGGCTCCGCGCAGGTCCTGAAAAAGAAAGTGGCTCTGCAGGAAGGAGAGATCCTGGACACCTCGGTCATGAACGTCCGGGCACTTTCCGCCTTTTACCGGGAGCAGATCGAGGATGCCGGGCGCCAGGGGCTGCTCCTCTCGCTGCACCTCAAAGCCACCATGATGAAGGTTTCCGATCCGGTGCTGTTCGGTCATGCCGTGCGGGCCTATTTCCAGCCGGTTTTCGAAAAGCATGCGGAGCGCTTCCGGCAGCTCGGCGTCAATCCCAACAACGGGTTGGGGGATCTCTATGCCAAGCTCCAGGGCCTGGCGCCGGAAGAGAAAGCGGAAGTCGAAGCGGACATCCAGGCGGTCTATGCGGTCCGACCGCCTCTGGCCATGGTGGACTCCGCCAGGGGTATCACCAATCTGCACGTTCCGAGCGATATCATCATCGACGCCTCCATGCCCCCGCTGATCCGCGACTCCGGGAAGATGTGGGGACCCGACGGCAATCTGCACGAAACCAAGGCGCTGATCCCGGACCGCTGCTATGCCACAGCGTACAAGACGATCATCGAGGACTGCCGGCACCACGGCGCCCTGGATCCGGCCACCATGGGCAGCGTGCCCAACGTGGGCCTCATGGCCCAGAAAGCCGAGGAGTACGGATCCCATGACAAGACCTTCCTGGCCCCGGCATCCGGCACAATTCGCGTAGCCGATGAAGTATCCGGGGAAATTCTCCTGGAGCAGAGCGTGGAGCAGGGGGATGTCTTCCGATCCTGTCAGACCAAGGATATCGCCGTTCGCGACTGGGTCCGGCTCGCCGTTCGACGGGCCCGGGCCACCGGGGCCCCCGCCGTTTTCTGGCTCGACCGCCAGCGCGCCCATGATGCCCAGCTGATCCGCAAGGTGGAAGCCTGCCTGCGGGAGGAGGGCACCGCCGGACTGGAAATCTGCATCCTGGCGCCGAGCGAGGCCATGAAGTTTTCCCTGGAAAGAATCCGCAAGGGCCTGGATACCATTTCCGTGACCGGCAACGTGCTGCGCGATTACCTGACCGACCTGTTCCCCATCCTGGAAATCGGAACCTCGGGCAAGATGCTCTCCGTCGTCCCCCTGCTGTCGGGCGGCGGCCTTTTCGAGACCGGCGCCGGCGGCTCGGCCCCGAAGCACGTCCAGCAGTTTCAGAAAGAGGGGTACCTGCGCTGGGATTCGCTGGGCGAGTTCTCCGCCCTGGGCGCTTCCCTGGAACATGTGTCCTCCGTATTTCAGAATCGCAAGGCGGCGGTGCTCGCCGAAGCCTTGGACAAGGCCATCGGCAAATTCCTCGACAACAACCGCTCGCCGGCGCGCAAGGTGGGACAGATCGACAACCGCGGCAGTCATTTCTACCTGGCCCTGTACTGGGCGGAAGCCCTGGCGTCCCAATCGGAAGACCCGGAGCTGCAGGCCCGGTTCGGAGCCATCGCCGGCCGGCTGGCGGAAAAGGAAGCCATCATTAATGAAGAGCTGATCGGCGCCCAGGGCAAGCCGGTCGACATGGGCGGATACTACCAGCCGGATCGCGAAAAGACCGGAAAGGCCATGCGGCCCAGCCCCACGCTGAACGCCATTATCGACGCGGCGCGGGAGGGATAATCGCCCGCTGCTATTAGGGAAGGCACCGCAAACAATCTCTCTCTCCTTCCGAAATACATGGACGGCTTCTTTCTTCCTTACTGATCTTCCCGTCTTCCCGTGAAAAGGTTGGGCTCACAGGAAGAAAGCAAGGGCGGGAAGAAAGGCGTAAGGGCCTGTCGCCAGGAGATGGTGACTTTTACCGGGTCATGTTTCCCGATAACCCGGCAAAAAGTCTCACATCTTAAATTTTGAGTCAAGAGGACACACACACATCTTAAATTTTGAGTCAAGAGGACACACACTCTCTTATCCGAGTTTTTTTTCCGAACTTCCGGGCTAGCGAAAGACTCTAACGAAGGCGCTGACGCCACC
>CAINFC010000284.1 GCA_903847975.1 uncultured Acidobacteriota bacterium
CGCTACCCCGGGTAGGCGGATTTGTTTAAAAATCAGCCCTGTAAGGGCTGCGCAAGCACCTGGTATGGCTGGTTTTTGCGCAACCCTTTCCGGGTTGTTACCTTCGGGTGTCCCTACCCGGGGTAGGCGCGAAGCGCGCCAACCCCGGGCTGTGTTACGAAGCCCTTTCAGGGCTTTCCCCAACGGAAATTCGAAGATGTAGAACTTTTTACGGGCTTGTCACCGAAGAGGGCCCGACAAAAAGTCTTTTTTTTCAGGGAGTCCAAGCCTGGTTAGCACAAGCGGAAACCTGCTTGCAGCACGCAGCCTTAAGGCTGAACTCTAAACGGTTTTCGTTTGTAGGTTTGTTTGCGGGTGTTTTTAGGACTTATTTACGAGACTGTCACCGAAGATGGAATCTTACGGTAACGGGAGCCTTCCAGCGGCCAGAGAATGCCGTTCGGGGTTTCCAGCACGATAATCCCATTCGGCTCCGGGTCGAAATGGGCTTTCAGAACCGTTCCCTCCATGCCGGAAGAGTCCCAGGCAGGCGGGGCAAAAAGCATCTCCCATTCCGGTCCTTCGTTTTCCAGCGGGCGCATTCGGATCGAGAGGGCTCCGGTCCGCAGCTTTCGGACCAGGGCCTTCACAGGAATGCCGGGGATTTTTTCCAGGACCCGGGTCATCCGCTGGTGTCGCCAGCGGCTTTGCCGGCAGTAGAACCCTGCCCAAAAAAAAAGGAGCGCGATGGGGCCATGTAAAAGGAGCAGTCTCCAGGATCCGTTTTCTCCGGCGAGCTCACGGAAAAAGGACAAGAGAACCAGAAGGCCGATGCCGATAAAAAGGGGCATTCCCAGCCAGCGGTTCAAGCGGTCCCGGCTTTCGAGCTCGGGATGGATTCTGCAGGAAGCCATACTGGATTATACCGGAATGCGCCGTACCCGATAAATGCGTCAACCGTACTTCATTTTTTTTAGGAAAATAAAATAATTATGAAAATTACATGTATTTATGTAATAGAATTACATTATTACATGGTTTCGAAAAAGCGAGGAAAACAATGACAACCGAGAACCGAAAAAAAATGAAAGACGATTTTAAGCAGTTCATCGGCAGTGCCACCAAGGTGGCCGAAGAGCTGGGCACGGAAATCGCCCGCTCCGCCGAAAAGATCGTGGAGGAAGCACGCAGCATGAAGCGCCAGATGGTGATTTCCGTCCGGCTGGACGACGACTCCATTCATCGGGTGGATCAGCTGGTAACGGCCGGGGTATTCCGCACCCGGTCCGAAGCAGTGGCCTTTCTGACCCGCGAGGGGATCAAGTCGCGGAAGGATGTTTTCGATAAAATCGATGAAAAAATCGGCGAAATCGAACGCATTCAGACCGAATTGAAGGAGACGGTCCTGCGCGATATTCCATCCGGCGGGGAACCCCCCAAGGCGGAAGGCAAGCCGGAAGAAGCGGACCGTTCCTGAGGATTCCCTGAAAGTCGGGAACCCCAACGGGCTTCCGCGTGAGACTTCCGGTGAAAGGAGCCGTAAAGGCGCGGGCTCCGCCGGGAGCGAACCGCGCCCTTACTTCCTGCTTCTGGATTTGGGTGTGCTGTGTTTCGCTCCCCTATTCGGCGAGCAGGCCGCGGCGCTTCAGAAGCGGCTCGATTTTCGGCTCCGCGCCGCGGAAGCGCTTGTAAAGCAACATGGCGTCCTCGGTTCCATTCACCGACAGGACATTCTTCCGGAAGGAAGCGGCCGTGGCCTTGTCGAAGAGGCCCTTTTCCTTGAAGGCCTCGAAGGCATCGGCATCCAGCACCTCGGCCCATATGTAGCTGTAGTAGCCGGCCGAATATCCGCTGGAAAAGATGTGGTTGAAGTAGGTGGTGCGGTAGCGCGGCACGATTTCCCGGATTAGCCCGATGCGGCTCATGGCCTCGCTTTCGAAGCGGTTCACATCGACGGCGGCCGGATCCTTCAGGGTGTGCCACTGCATATCGAGAATGGAGGCCGCCAGGTACTCGACGGTGGCAAAGCCCTGATTGAAGAGCCGGCTCTTGTCGATTTTATCGATCAGCTCCTTCGGAATGATCTCCCCGGTTTTGTAGTGCCGGGCATAGAGCTTGAGCAGCTCCGGGTGCAGAGCCCAGTTTTCCATGATCTGCGAGGGGAGCTCCACCGAGTCGCGGGGGATATTGCGGGTCTCGTAGGCGGTGTCCGAAAAGAGCGTGTTCAGGGAATGGCCGAATTCGTGGAAAAAGGTCTCCACCTCGTCGGTGCTCAGCAGCGAAGGGGCGTCGGCCGTGGGCCGGGTAAAATTGCAGACGATGTTGGAAATGGGGGCCACGCGCTTGCCGTTCTCGTAATACTGACGGCGGAAGCCGCCCGACCAGGCGCCGCCGCGCTTGCTGGCCCGCGGGAAGAAGTCCATGTACAGGACGCCGATGTGCCGGCCGTCGGCCTCCTGGACCTCATAGGTCTGGACTTCCGGATGGTAGATGGGCAGGTCCTTGCGCTCGAGGAACTTGATGCCGTAGAGCTTTTCGCAGAGCAGGAAGATTCCC
The DNA here is from genome assembly GCA_903847975.1 of uncultured Acidobacteriota bacterium. Classification (GTDB taxonomy): domain Bacteria; phylum Acidobacteriota; class UBA6911; order CAINFC01; family CAINFC01; genus CAINFC01. The sequence continues at coordinate 2,536 of CAINFC010000284.1, forward strand.
TGCTTCACGTTGTCCAGCTTGAAGTAGGGCCGTATGGCGGAATCCTCCAGGGCGTACTTTTCCTTGCGCAGCTTTTCCGCGTAATACCACCAGTCCCAGTGCTCGAGCCGGAAGCCGCCTTTTTCGCGGTCGATGATCGATTGCATCTCGTCGCGCTCCGACTTGGCCCGCCCCAGCGCCGGGGCCCACAGCTTCTCCAGGAAGGAGTTCACCGCCCCCGGATTTTTGGCCATGTTTTCTTCCAGGATGAAATCGGCCGGGGTGGCATAGCCCAGCAGCTTGGCCCGCTCCAGCTTGAGAGCCAGGATTTTCCTGATGATTTCCTTGTTGTCCTTATCGTTGTTACGGTCGCCCCGCATGCAGTAGGCGGTGTGGATCTTCTCGCGCAGCTCCCGCCGTTCGCTGTACTGCAGGAATGGGGTCCAGCTCGGAACCTGCAGGGTGTACACCCACTTCCCGGCCATTCCGACTTGTTTGGCGGTGGCCGCCCCCATGTCCACCACCGAAGGCGGCAGACCGGCCAGATCCTCTTTCCTCTCGAGGATCAGCTTGAAGTCGTTGGTTTCCGCGAGCAGGTTGTTGCCGAACTGCAACGATAGAAGCGATGCCTGCTTGTTGATTTCGCGCAGCCGGGTTTTCCGTGCTTCCTCCAGCATGGCACCGGAGCGGACGAAGTCCTTGTAGCTGTTTTCCAGCATGTAAAGCTGCACCGGGTTCAGCTTCAATCCGGCCCGCTGCTCGTAGATTTTCTTCACCCGGGCAAACAGCTTGGGATTCAGGGCGATGTTGTCGCGGTGCGCCGATAGCAGCGGGGACACCTGCTCGGCGATTTTCTGAAGCTCCGGGCTGGTGTTGGAGCTCTGCAGACTGAAAAACACCGCGGTTACGCGGGAAAGGAATTTCCCCGTTTTGTCCAGCGCCACCAGTGTATTTTCGAAGGTGGGCTCGGCGGCATTGGCGAGCAGGGCGTCCACTTCCGCCTGCTCCCGCTTGATCCCCTCCTCCACCGCGGGCAGAAAGTGCGCATTTTTAATCCGCTCGAAAGGCGGGGTATCAAAGGGTGTGTTGTAAGGCGCAAAGAACGGGTTATCCTGGGGGCCGGCGCCCTGGGCCAGTGCCGCGGCCAGGAAGAAAAAAAGCGGTAGTATCGAAAAAATAAGAACGGTTCCTTTATTCATAAAATCCCTGCAGTTTCTGGGAGCGCGCTCCGTCGGGCTCCCGGTATCGTAAAAATTTCCGCCGCGACGGAGCGCGGCCCTCCCATAAATAAGCCGTATAGCCGCTCAGCGCTTGAAGCGGCGGGAAAACTCGGCGATGACTTCCAGCTGGGCGCGCACGTCGGCCTGCAGAATGGCGCCCAGATCCTTGAGGCGGCCGGTCAGGGCCAGGGCGTCCACCTCCTGCACCGGGATGTCCTTCCCTTTAATCGCCATGGCCGCGGCCACCCCGGCCGCCTGGCCGAGGATCATGTATTGCGGCTCCATGCGCAGCGAGGAGTAGGCCACGTGGCTGGCGGAAAAGCAGACCGGCACCAGCAGATTGGCGGCCTCCGTCTTTTTGGGAAGCATCACCCGGTAGGGAATCTGGTAAGGCTTCACCGGAACCTGCACATCCCCTTCATTGACCACCATGCCGTTGGGGGCCACCACCCGCTGAATATTGTGCGAGTCGCTGTTGTAGGAGCCCATGCCGATCGGATCCGGCTTGGTCAGCTCGGTCTGCAGATCCTTCTGGGTGACCACGAAATCCCCGACCATGCGCCGCGCTTCCCGTATGTAGAGCTGGTTGGGGAAGTTGCCGTTGTCGGTGAATTCGTCCTTGGCCAGGCCCCAGCGGCGGACGTCGGCCTGCAGCTCGGCGGGCACCTGGGGATCGTGGGCCAGAAAATAGAAAAACCCTTTTACGTAATTTTCATGGTCGCGCCAGATTTCCGCGCGGCGGGCATAGGAGCCGTCGGGATAATCGTAGTTCCTGCCGATGTAATCGGTGGAGAAGGCCCCCTTGTTGTTGAAGTCCCCCTTGCGGTTGGGGATCATGCCCGGCCCGGTGACATCGCCGATCTTCAGGGCGCGCCCCTCCTTGGCCGTCATGGCCTTGAGCAGCCGGGCCAGCAGCGCGTAGCGTTCCGGGCGGTAGTCGGCCGGTTTGGGGAATGGCGTCTGGTTGGACGGATCGTCGGTCAGGATCAGCCGGAAATTGTAGGCCTGTACCTTGCGGTCGGCCGCACCGATTTCCCCGGGCGGATCGGCAGAGATCTCCGGAAACAGGTTTCCTTTTTCATCCCGCGCGGGGATGTCGACCAGAAACTGGTGGTACGGGGTTTTCTCGCGGACCCCCGCCAGGTCCTCGCCGTAGGTCGCCACCCCCTCGCGGCCCCAGGTGTAGGACACCTTGGCCTGGGCCATCAGGTCGCCCTCGTAGGAGCAGTCGGCAAAGACTTTGCCGCGGAAAACGCTCCCGTTTTCGGTGGTCAGGTCGAGGATTTTCCGCCCTTCCCTGCGCACCCCGTTTTTCTCCCGCAGCCGGTGGCGGGTGCGCACTTCCACGGTGGTCTCCTTGAGCATCTCCTGGAAAATCGCCTCGGCCACTTTGGGCTCGGGCAGCCAGGCGATGTCCTGCAGGAAGCGGTGCATTTCGTAGTGCCGCCCGGCGCGCCAGTAAAATTCCAGGGCCATGCCGCCGATCACTTCGCGGCGCCCCACATCGGTGCGCGACAGGCCGCCGGTCACCATGCCCCCGAGATGGTCCCGCGGCTCGAGCAGCACCACCCGCAGCCCCTCGCGGGCCGCGCTGACCGCGGTGGTCACCCCGGCGGCGGTCCCGCCGTAGACCACCAGGTCGTAGGAAGCCGCCGGCTGGGCCTGCACCGCGGCAGCCGCCAGGATCAGCCACACCCAAAGTAAAGAGCTAAAATTCGGTCGTTTTTTCACGAGGCACCCTCCCCGATAGAACGGGATTCAATCCATTTAGTGAAAGGGGCGCCCGCCGGGCGCCCCTGCACTGGAGAATCCGACGGTCAGAACACCAGCCGCAGCCCCAGCTGCAGCCGCCGGGCGTTCCCGGAAGCGGTGATCCGCCCGAAGTTGGCGTTGGTGTTGACTCCCGCAGAGTTCGGGGAAAAGCCGGTGTTCGGATTATTCAGGACCACCTGGTTGAGGGCATTGAAGGCTTCCGCCCGGAATTCCAGCTTGAAGCGTTCGGTGATACGAATATTTCGGAAGATGGACATATCCACGTTTTTGTACTCCGGTCCGCGTGTATTCGGCATCGTACGGCCCACGTTGCCGATGGTCCAGCTGGCCGGATTGGCGAAAGCATCGGTATTAAACCAGCGCGCCACGGTTCGCTGATTGCCGGGCAAGGTCGGATTGCCAACCAGATTGGGCCGGTTGATGCCGGTAAAGTTATTGGATCCCCGAATCAGAAGCGGGTTGCCGCTCTGGTAGGAATAGATGGCATTGACCTGCCATCCGCCGATGATCGCACCGCCGATTCCCTCCTTAAGCCAGGTTTTTCCCGGCCCAAAAGGCAGCTCGTATACCGCACTGATCACCAGCCGGTGGGGGATGTCGTTCGAATCCAGGCCGCGCTCCCCGCGCCGGTCCAACCGTCCGACCCGCCAATTATTGCCATCCACCGAGCTGTTGCCGGCGTTGGAAGACGGAGCCTCATTGATCAACTTGGAGTTGTTGTAGGATACCAATGCCGAAAAACCCTGCGAGAATCGCTTTTCGGCGGTGAACTGGAAAGCGTGGTAGGTACTGGCGTTGCCGTGCGTTGAAAAGGTGTTAACGGAAATGTAATCCGGGTAAGGCAGCAGCAACTGGCTCTGGGCTACCGTTTTTCCGCTCAGCGCTCCGGTGGCGATCTGTCCGTAGTACGGATTGGTCACCTGGTCCTGCAGTTTCAATCCCATGGAATAGTATTTGGGATCGATCTGGTTCATGTTGTAATTGGCTCCGTAAAGATGGACCCCGCGGTTCCCGGCGTACCCGGCGGAAACCACCCACCGTCCGGGCAATTCCCGCTGCAGGGTTAAATTCCACTGCTGCACGTAGGGAGTCCCCTCAGCCGTCTGCTGGAAGTTCACGCTTTGTCCGCGGAAAGCGGACGGACCGCCCTTGGCGCCCAGAGGCTGATTGATGGAAGTCGGACCCTCGCTGAGCTTGAAAGCCTTGAAAGGGCCGCCGCCCGCTGCCACAAAGGGCGTATCGATCGAAAAGCCCAGGGAGTTGGCGCTGTCATAGGCTGTGTCGCCATTTTCAATCGCACCATAAATAATGGCATAACCGCCATGAATGGCCGTCTTGCCGTCGCCGGTTATGTTGTAGGCGAAACCGATGCGTGGAGCGAAATTGTTGTTGGGCGGATTTGAAAAGTGCCGGTCTTTGGTAACCCCGGCATAGAGGAGGACGCCGGGCATATTGGTGGCGCTATTCGCCTGGAAGGGATCGAAGTTGGAGCTGCGGTTCCATCGCTCCACCGGCCCGGAAGCCAGGTCGTAACGTACGCCCAGATTCAGTGTCAATCGCTTGGTGACCTTCCAGTCGTCCTGAAGGTAGCTGCCATGCGACCAGCTATGGAAAGCCCATTGCGGACGGATTCCCAGGCTCCCGCTGGACACCTCGCCCATCAGGAAGGTGGCCATGCCGATGCCGGTTCCCGCAGGCGACTGCGGATTGGTGGTCAGCGTGGCGCCGAAGGTGAAGTTTCCGGACGGATTCGAACGGTTGGTGAAATTCAACCGGATCCAGCGCTGATCGATCCCGGCCTTGAACGTGTGGCTGCCGCGGATGAAGGTCACGCTGTCGGTGAACTGCACGGTATGGTGCTTGCGATAGCCGCCGGCAAATCCGCCTCGATTTGAGCCGATAGAAGGCATAACCCCATCGATTTGAACAGGCGGAAATGCGTCCTGCGGAATGATCGCCGGAAAGCCTAATTTTGCCGGCCAGCCCTGATCGAAGCTGGGGTGGATGAAATCGAGAGATTGCCGGGTAATGTTGGCCCGAAATTCGTTCACCACGGTTGGCGAGAAAACGAACGTATGAGCGATCAGCCCGTTGTAATTGTTTCGCTGGTCGGTGCGGGCATCCATGTCGGCCATACCCATGTTCCAGTTTTTCGTCTGCCGGAAGTTGCGGTTGTCGCTAAAACGTCCGAACAGCTTGTTTTTGTCGCTGAAGTTGTGGTCAATGCGGATGCTCAGGTCATCCTGGTTGGTAGGGTAGCTCTCCAGGGACAGGTAATTGTTGTCATTGGTATAAGGGTTATTGGCAGCCACATTCGGCATCGGCAGATAGGTGAGGACCTTCAGTGCTACCGGATCCATCAGATTCTTGGGAACGATATTGTTGGGAAAAAGATCGCGGACATAGCCGCTGCCGTTGGGGTTGGCCCGTGTGGTCAGCGGATTATAGATCGGGATTACCTTCCCCGTTCCGTCTCGCGAATTGGAAAAATCCCCGTTCCGCTCCGCCTGGGTAGGTACCGTTCCGCGGCTGATGTTGGCGGTCCGATACTTCCACTGTTCGTAGCCGACGTAGAAAAACGTCTTATCCCGCCCATCGTAAATATGGGGGATAAGCACCGGTCCGCCGACTGTGCCGCCGTACTGGTTGTACCGAACCACCGGCTTGTAGCGGCCGGTGATCGGATCGGCGCTGGTTACGAAGGCGTTGCGGGCATCCATGATGTCATTTCGCACGAATTCGTAGAGCGATCCGTGCAAGGCCTTGGTGCCGCCGCGGGTGACGATATTGACCACCCCGCCGTTGGACTGTCCGAATTCAGCCGGAAGTGCGTTGGTCATGACTTTGAACTCTTCAACCGTGTCCAGAATAGGGACTACGCTCAATTCGCTGTGCACCGGGGCGGTATTCATGCCGCCGTCCAGGTAGATCTGGTTTCCGTAAGTGGGGCCGCCGTTGAAGCTGATCTGGGAGAAGCTCTGGTTGTCCACCTGGGCGAATCCGTCGGTGGCCCGGTTGGCGGGCTGAACTCCGGGGATCAGTTTTACCAGGTCGAGGATGTGCCGCCCGTTCAGGGGCAGATTTTCGATGCGCTTCTGCTCCACGGTGGTACCGGCGCTGGAGCTTTCCGTCTGGATGCGGGAAACCTCACCGGTCACTTCGACCGTTTCGGTGACCTGGCCGACCTTCAACCCGATGTCGATGCGCATACGCTGCCCGACCTCCAGGACGATGCCCGACTGCTTGAAGGTGGAAAAGCCGGTCAGCGTGGCGGTCAGCTGGTACTGCCCGATCGGCAGCGCCGGGATGACGTAGGTTCCGTCATCGGAGCTTATGCCGGTATATTTCTGGTTGGTCTCCACACGGAGGGCAACGACCTCCACGCCGGGAACCCGGGCCCCCTGCGGGTCGGTGATCGTCCCGGTGATGGTTCCCTGGGGCGATTGCGCCGCCAGAGGCACCGTCGCCAGGATAAGGGTCAGCAATAGAAAAAGTCCCGTTCGTCGATTCATAACATTTCCGCTCCTTTAAAAATCGAAGCAAATTGACTGTTATTAGACACTCGCCCCATTTATGCTGTCGGTGATTCAGGTAGTAGGATAGCTCTTCGGGGCAGCGAAAGCAAGCGGCACCGGCGATCTTCACCGTCAGAGAAGGAAGATCCGCTTTATAAGGGATACTTCCCTTAGGGAACAATGAGAACCGGACCCAGGACACAGCGCGAACGGACCATCATAAGAAAATCATTACCACATTCCCATGGTGGAACCGATTTTATCCACGTCCGGAGGGGGTGTCAATCGATCCGGTAATTCGGCTTCCCAAATCCGGGAAAGCCCCGGGGTATTTCAGCCCCCCCGGTTTCCTTGGCAGAAAAGAGCGGCCGGCGATCTGTTTTCCTTTCCGGATTGCGCGCAGACCATCCCGCACCGCGCCGGGGGCGGGGTATAATCAAGCCAACACAGCGAGAGTGATTGGCCTGCACCAAGGGGGAGGACATGTCGGAGGATATTCCAAAAGACGTGACTTTGCTTCTGAAAAACTGGTGCCAGGGGGATGCGCAGGCATTCGATCGCCTGGTGCCCCTGGTCTACGCCGAGCTGCGCCGGATCGCCCACCGCTATATGATCCGCGAGCGCGCCGGGCACACCCTGCAGACTTCGGCCCTGGTTCATGAAGTCTACGTGCGCCTGATCGATGCGCAACAAGTCTCCTGGCAGAACCGGGCTCACTTTTTTGCCGTTTCGGCCAATCAGATGCGGCGGATCCTGGTCGATTTCGCCCGCCGGCGCGGATACCAGAAGCGGGGCGGCGGAGCCGCCCGTGTGGAGCTGCAGGAAGAGGTTGTGGCTTCTCCGGGGCGGGGGACCGACCTGGTGGCGCTCGATGCCGCACTGGAAGCCCTGGCGCAGTTCGATCCCCGGAAGGCCAAAGTGGTGGAGCTGCGCTTTTTCGGCGGGCTGACTCCGGAAGAGACTGCGGAGGTGCTCCATGTCTCGGCCGACACGGTATTTCGCGACTGGAGGCTGGCCAGGATCTGGCTGATGAACGAGCTCAAGGCAGGGGAGCGTGGATGAACCCGGAACACCGGCAGCGGATCAAGATAAAAAGTAGATAAAAAGATAAAAAGAGATAAAAAGGACACCCATTTTCCAATTGACCTTAAATGCGGGTGTCCCTGAATCCCACTGAATCCCATCTCCCTGAATCCTGCCGAACTCCTGCCGGTTTATTCGCCCTGGCTTTTTACCAGTTCGCGCCACACGTTCACTTCCACCGCTTCGGCTTGCCTCTCCACTTCCTGTGAAAGGGACTCAATCCGGCGAAGGCGTTCCCGGGTCTCCTGGTCCAGTGATTCCCCCTGACGGCTCTGGCGGTACCGCTGCAGCTCGGCGGTTTCTCTTTCCATTTCCCTGGTCAGCCGGGCCAGGCGCAGGTCCTTCAGCGTCAGCAGGGCATGCACCAGTTCATGGCCGAGGACTTCCGCATACCTGAGCTTTTTGTTATTCAGCTTCTCGAAGGGAGCAAAGCCGTTTTCCCGCCGGCCCCGTCCCGAGGTGCTGGCCATTTCGATCGTGGAGAGGTAGAGACGAATCACTCCTACCCGGACCTGGTCGCCCGATTCGGCCTTTTCCACCGAAAAGGTTCCGCAGGTGTAGGGAGAAGAGCTTTTAGGCTGCGGCAATTCCACGTAAATAGCGAAGCCGGAGTTTTCGGCCTGCTCAAACAGTTCATGCAGCTGCGGGTGCTGCAGCCGGCCGGCTTTGTCCCTGGCCATGGCAACCTGCCGGATCGATTCCCATACCTTCCCCTGCCGGGCGGTTAGCCGGTCGGTCAGAAGTCCGGTGGTCTTGCGTTCCGGGGAATTCTCCTTCCCGATCAGGCTGGAAAAGGCCGCCAGGAAAGCCAGGGTCAGGGTCGTCATCCGGAACTTTGCTTGTCGGGTCATCGTTTCGCTCCTTCGGGTTCGTCGCTTTTTGCCGCTCACGACCCCAAAAGCGCGAATCCCACCCGAAAACTTGAAAGGAGCTAAAAATTATTTTTCCGGCCGGAGGAGGCGAGGATGTGTTTTCCTTTTCGGAAGGCGGATGGACCACCCATGGACAGTCCAATCCAGTGTATAATCAACCCCACACCGTGAGCATGGTTTACATGCCTTTGACGGACCGAAATCAAGACAGAAAAAGCAGATGAACCCGGAGCGCTGGCAGCAGATCGAGCGGATTTACAACTCGGCCATGGAGCGGGCCACGTCGGAGCGTCCTGGCTTTGTTCGCGAAGAGTGCGCCGGGGATGAGGCGCTGCGGTTGGAGGTTGAGGCTCTGCTGGCGGGGCGGTCCGGAGCGGAAGGGTTCCTGGAATCGCCGGCGGTCGAAGAAGCCGGCAAGGCGCTTGCCGAAAGTTCGGGCGGCGACCAGGTCGGGCGGACCGTGCGCAACTACCGCCTCCTGGAAAAGATCGGCGAGGGGGGCATGGGTGCGGTTTACCGCGCCCGCGACGAGCGGCTGAAGCGCGAGGTGGCCGTCAAGGTGCTCCCGGCGATGTGGCTTGACGATCCCGAGCGCAAAAGAAGATTTGTTCAGGAAGCCCGTGCCGCCTCCGCCCTGAACCACCCCAACATTGTCACCGTCCATGAGATCGCCTCCGAAGAGGGGATCGACTTCCTGGTCATGGAATACGTTACCGGCCGGACGCTTGACGCGCTCATCGGAAGCAAGGGGATGAAG
>CAINFC010000285.1 GCA_903847975.1 uncultured Acidobacteriota bacterium
AATCCTTTTCCTCTTGATGGTCGCTTGGCCGCAGGATATCCTGGCAGCGGCCGATACCGCTGCCGGGAGCCATGCCGATTCCATCAGCCAGGTAGCCTTCGCCTTAATGGTAGTCCTGGTGGTCGCCAAACTGGGAGGAGAGCTCGCTATCAGGGTCGGACAGCCGGCTGTCCTGGGCGAACTCCTGGGTGGGGTGCTGGTCGGCAACCTGCCGCTGGTCGGAATCCGGGGGTTGGAATTCCTGCAAGCCGATTCGTCTCTTGATCTGTTGGCGGGGCTGGGAGTGCTGATCCTGCTTTTTGAGGTCGGACTGGAATCCACGGTCGGCCAGATGCTGAAAGTCGGCTTTCCCTCCTTCCTGGTTGCGACGCTTGGAGTGATCACCCCTTTCGCACTTGGCTGGGGAGTTGGCGCCTGGCTTCTGCCGGAGCAAAGCCATTATGTGCATATCTTCCTCGGGGCCACCCTCACCGCAACCAGCGTCGGTATTACCGCTCGGGTACTCAAGGATCTGGGTCGATCGCAAAGCCAGGAAGCGCGGATTATTTTAGGAGCGGCGGTGATCGACGATGTGTTGGGGCTCATGGTCCTTGCCGTGGTGACAGGCATGATCGCGGCCGCGGGTGGGGGCAAGGCCATACATTCCGGGGACATCCTGGCAATGATTGTCAAAACAGCGGCATTTCTGGCCGGCTCGCTTTTTCTGGGGATTTTCAGCAGCAAATACCTGTTCAACCTGGCATCCAGGTTGCGGGCCCACGGGGTTCTTCTGGCCACCGGCCTTTCTTTTTGCTTTCTTTTATCCTGGCTTTCCGGAGTGATGGGTCTGGCACCGATCGTTGGCGCGTTCGCCGCCGGGCTGATTCTGGAAAATGTACATTATCGGGATTTTGTGGATCGGGGGGAACATGGGCTCGAGGATCTGATTCACCCCATCTCCTCTTTTCTGGTACCGATCTTTTTCGTTGTCATGGGATTGCGCACCGACCTGCAGTCCTTTTTACAGCCGGGCCTCCTCGGCTTGGCTTCCGCCTTGACCGTGGCGGCCATCCTCGGCAAGCAGGCCTGTTCCCTTGGCGTTTGGCGCAAGGGAGTCGACCGTCTGACCATCGGGCTGGGGATGATTCCGCGGGGTGAGGTCGGCCTCATCTTCGCGAACATAGGCATGACACTTTCCATCGGCGGCAAGCGCATCATGGACGAATCCACCTTTTCGGCCGTCGTGGTCATGGTGATGGTCACCACGATGATTACCCCGCCGGCTTTGAAATGGAGCCTTCACCGCCCCAACAAGAAATAACAGAATTGCGATGAAACAGAGAGTCCGCCAATTTCGTTTCGTTACGATTCCCTTAATCTTATTGATGCTGGCATTTCTTTGGGTGGACGGAATGACCCCCCATGGAGTTGCAGACTGGGTGGGGTATCTGATTACCATCCAGCTGGCATATCGTCTGCTGTATCGGCAGGAAATCGTAGCTCTCACGGTCCTGAGCTTTTTCTTTATTCTGCTCGGGTATTTTATTTCCCCTTCCGGGCCTGTCGGTTCCGATATTTCCATTGCCAACCGGGTTATCGCCGAATTAGCGCTATTGGCATCGACCTATGTGCTGCTTAAAAGGAAAAAAGCGGAAGAGGCCCGATTGGAAAGTGAGACCAAATATCGAACGCTCTTTGAATTAGGTGCCGATGCGGTTTTACCTGTCGCTTACCCGGGCGGGCAGATTCTGGATGCCAATCCGGCCGCCCTTGCCCTTTATGGCTACGACCGGGAGGAACTGCTGCAAATGCGCGCCTTGGACCTCTCCGCGGAACCGGAACAAACCGAAGCGGCATTGGTTCAGGTTGCTTTTCAAGGTACGCATTTTTTTCCCTACCGCCATCACCGCAAAAAAGACGGGACCGTCTTTCCTGTGGAAATCCACGCGGTCTCTTTTGTTTTGGCAGGGCGTCCGACCCTGCTGTCAACCATAAGGGATATTTCCCAACGGAGGGCTGCGGAACAGGAAAAAGAAAAGCTGCAGGAGCAGCTGCACCAGGCGCAGAAAATGGAGTCGGTAGGCCGCCTGGCGGGCGGCATTGCCCACGATTTCAATAATATGCTCGGTGTGATTCTGGGGAACACCGAGCTGGTTCAGAATCAGCTCGGCACTTTTCATCCGGCTTACCACCATCTGATGGAAATCTACAACGCGGCGGAGCGGTCCGCGGATCTCACCCGGCAGCTTCTGGCATTTGCCCGCAAACAGGTGGTATCTCCGCGGGTGCTGGATTTGAATGAAACCGTGGAAGGAATGCTTAAAATGCTGCAACGGCTGATCGGCGAAAACATCGACCTGGTGTGGATTCCGGGGAAAGACCTGGGGCCGATTCTCATGGACTCTACCCAGATTCATCAGATTCTTACCAACCTGTGCATCAATGCCAGAGATGCGATTCAGGGTGCGGGCGCGATCACCATTCGCACGGGGATCCAACCCGTCGAGGAAAGCCGCGTCGCGGAACAGGAACTTTGCCATCCCGGCGACTATGTAACCCTCATGGTAAGCGACAATGGGTGCGGAATGGAAAGAGCGATTCAGGAGAAGCTTTTCGAGCCGTTTTTCACCACCAAGGAAATCGGAAAAGGCTCCGGACTGGGACTGGCTACCATCTACGGCATCGTCAAGCAGAATCAAGGTTCGATTACCTTCTGCAGCGAACCCGGACAGGGAACCACCTTCACGATATACCTTCCGCAATTCAAAGGCGAGAACAGGCCAGGCCCGAAGAACGGTTCCCCGGCAGGTCCGCCCGGCGGCAGGGATACGATTCTGGTTGTCGAAGATGATGTGGCGCTCATGAAAATGTCTACCGCCATGCTGGAAAAAATGGGCTATCAGGTTCTGGCGGTTTCCACTCCGGAAGAAGCGATCCGGATCGTGCAGGATCAGGGGGATCAAATCCATCTGCTTCTTACCGACCTGATCATGCCCCGGATGAACGGCCACCAGTTGTCCCGAAGGCTTCGAGCCCTGTCTCCGTCCCTGAAAGTGCTCTTTATGTCCGGTTACACCAGGGATACGATCACAAGCCAGGGAATCCTGGAGGAAGGGATCCATTTTATTGAGAAGCCCTTTCGGGCTGCAGACCTGGCCGTCAAAGTGCGTGAAGTGCTGGACCAGCAACAACGGAACGGGTCATAAAAGGAATCGCTTGGGAATAGGATCGAAAAGGTACAACTTGCCGATACCAATCTGAACCCGAACTCGGTTGGGAGCCCCCACGGTTCGACCAACCAACCCGACTTTGGTATGACGCCATGAGTTTCATCTTCGAGGATCCGGTGCTTCGTTTCATCAAGGAAAACAACGTAAGGTTTACAATCGGAATCCTGGTTAAGGCAGCAGCCGACTGCTCTTATCCGATTACCTGTCGGCATACGCTTGCCTTTCAGGATTGAGAACAGTTATGGCAGCACCCTTTCCGGCCTTACCTTTTATAAACCCCTGCCACGCTGCCTTTTATCCTTGTTATGCTTTGACGATGTGTTACCCCCTCACTCTTTTAGCCTTGATTTCGAAATCTCCTTCCTCTATGCTTCCGGGCGTCAGGAAAATATCTGGGAAGCAGACTCCGGGTTTAGGCCTTGGTATCAGCCATTCCGGCCCGGTGAAGAAATACGCCCGAAGGCAGGAAGTGATTTATTATCCCATTCCACCCAAAACAGACTTTCTTCCGTCAGCACTAATCCAGGAGACCCATGAAATTCAATAAAATACTATGTGGAATTGTCACCCTGCTGCCCCTTTTCTGTCCGGCCGCGACTCTCGAAGCGCAAATCGAATATGAGCGCATGCGGGATGCCTTCGCTCCGCTCTTTGCGAAGGCCGCTGCCCTGGAGGTGATCACGACGATTTTCGACATCGGCCAGCGGGTAAATGCCCTGCGGATCGACCTCGGCGAAGGGAAAACCTATAAAGGAAGAGAGTTTCTTCCGGACCTTTTTGAGGTGAATGCCGAAACAAGGTTTCCGGACGGAACGGTGCACTATAAAGGCAAGCGCAAGATAACCGCTATTTATGCCAG
>CAINFC010000286.1 GCA_903847975.1 uncultured Acidobacteriota bacterium
AATCATCTGGAGAACCACCATGTACGCCAAGTTCATTCAAACAATCGTTTTTCTTGGTGTTGCTCTGGCATGGCCCTGTTGGGCTTGGGCAGCGCCGCCGACCATTACCGGGTTTCTCCCTAAGCAGGGCACGGTGTTGGATCAGGTCGGTATTTATGGAACAGGTTTCAACAACATAAGATCAGTAAAGTTCAATGGAGAGAGTGCAGGCTACACCCGCCAATCCGCAAATTATTTAACCGCCAAGGTGCCTTATGGGGCCAGTAGCGGACCGATCACGGTCACCACCGCCGAAGGGACGGCCGCCAGCGCTGATAATTTCACTTTCACTATCGGCGTCGCCCCATTGACCGATGCAGGACCGCCGACCACCTCCGTTCATCTATGGGGTGTAGGTTTTCAACCCCATGCGGCGGTGGATGTCTATTTTGATACCACGCACTGGGGCTTGGTGCTGGCCCGGTACGATGGCCGTTTCAGTATCGGTTTCAAGGTTCCAGCCAAAGCCCAGCCGGGGACTCACTGGATTTCCGCCGTGCAACGAAACTCCGGCTTGGGAGGTCAGGCGGATTTCACCGTGCGGACTGACTGGCCACAGTTCCACCTCGATGGGGCGAACCGTTACAACCGCTATGAAAATGTGCTGAACCCCGCGAATGTCGGAGATCTCAGCCTTGCCGCCATCGGCAATGTCGGTGGGTTCTACGACATCGTGACCTCCCCGGCAGTGGAGGGTAGCTATCTGTGGGTCGGGACAAACAACGGTGAGATTTACGGTTTTTATCGGCATATTCCTGGAGAGACCAACCTTTACTCCGGGTGCAGCGCATACATCGGCGGCGCCATATTGGGTTCACCCGCCATCGGCAATGGTGAGGTTTATGTCGTCAGCGGCAACAAGCTCCATGCCTTCGATACCAAGTGCACTGGCCGTAAGACGATCAAGTGGTATGGCGCCATCCCTGGGGCGATGCACTCCCCCGTGACAGGCAATTCCAGGGTGTTCGTCGGCTCGTCGACCGAGTCCAAGCTGTATGCCTTCAAAAGCGACTGCGCCACGGGCGGACGGGAATGCACCCCGGTTTGGACAGGCGCCACGGGCGCGTCGATTACACGCTCCCCGGCCGTGGCCAATGGTGTGGTGTATGCGGTTTCCGAGGATGGCAAGCTCTATGCCTTCAAGGTCGACTGCGGCAGCGGCGGGGCCGCCTGTACGCCGTTGTGGACCGGCGACATCAATTCTTACCTCAGTTCCTCGCCGACGGTAGCCGGCGGCGTGGTCTACGTGGGTTCGGGTGATGGCAAGCTGTACGCCTTCAAGGTCGGCTGCGGCAGCGGAGGAGCGGCCTGTACGCCATTGTGGACCGGCACGATCGGTGTGCCTGCTTCGATACCCTCAACCCCGGCCGTGGCCGGCAACGAGGTGTATATCGGTTCCGAGTCCGGCAAGTTGTATGCCTTCAAGGTCGGTTGTGGCCGCTACGGAGCAAGCTGCACACCGCTGTGGATAGGCTCCGTTGCCACCTACAACTCCTTCAACGCCCCGGCGGTGGCCGGCGGCGTGGTCTACGCAAATGCCGGAGACTATGTGTATGCCTTCAAGGCCAAATGCGGCAAGGACGGGGCGGTGTGCGAACCGCTGTGGAGCGGTCAGAGCAATAGCTACAGCAGTTCGCCCGTTGTCGTCGATGGCGTGGTGTATATGGGTTCCAACGAGGGCAACCTGTATGCCTTCGACCTCTCTTCCAGCCCGCTGTCCATGGCCAAGGCGAAAACCCCGCTCGATGGCCCGGTATCCCGCCCCCGGCTGGAAGACCTGAAACCCAACCCAGCCATAAAGCCGGTACCCTCCAACTGATCCACCCGGCGGGCGCCCGCCCGCAGAACAGGGATGGCCTATCCGCCCGACTTCCCCGATGAGAGGGAAGCCGGGCGGACTTCCATCTTCAGCCAAACAGGTTCGACAAGACCATCCAACCCCCATCCCGTCAGGATTGAACAAGAGGCTGGGTTTCAGTTATCGGTCCCCGTCAGCGTCCCCCCGTGCCTCAGCACCCGCCGGCTGATGGCGCTATCCAGGACGTCGCGCGGGCCGGGGGTGACGAGGGTGAAGGCCTGGCTGGCGCGAGTGATGCCGGTATAGAGCAGTTCCCGGGTCAGGATGGGATTGGGCCGGTCGGGCAGGACCAGGGCGGCATGGGTGAATTCCGA
>CAINFC010000287.1 GCA_903847975.1 uncultured Acidobacteriota bacterium
ACCTTCGATTGTATTCAATCGCTGCGGTTTCCTTAAAAAGGTGCACCAGCCGAGGAGGGCCCACATCCTTGGCGGTGCGATAAAAGGCGGGGTGGCAGTGGTGGTAGAGGGGGCACAAAAACAAAATGGTGAAGTGGTTAGCGAAAAGAAAGAAAAGTTGTGCCTCGAAAAGAATTTGGACCCTCGGTGAAGACCTAAAACTACCACAGATACGAATTGCTATGGTCGCTAAAAATACTCGCTTGTTTAAGGACTAGACGAGGTGCTTTGCCCGCACGATTACTCGGCTTGGTGGGATCATCCACTTTCGGACGATGTTTTACGGGCGGCCTTTGCCCGAAAGCCGAGCGGGGTGTTCCTGACCGTAATCCTGGATCTGTGCCACAGCGGCAGTGGAACCCGGGAAGTTAACCCTCCCGGCGAGTTCGCGGCAAACCGTGGAAGGTATGTCGCCCCACCGGAATTGAACCGATACCATGGGGACACACCGGTGCCGATCAACCGGCTGGGGGTGAAGCAGGAACGGGGATACGGGCAAACGTCCGACTCCATGAACCACATCCTTCTGGCGGCGTGTCGGAACGACCAAACCGCAGCGGATGCCTCGTTTGGCGGACGACCGAACGGCGCCTGGACCTACGCCATACTCCGGGCACTGAAGACCCTAAAGAACCCTTCGGCGCAGGACATTTACCGCTGTGCATCCCTGTTTTTGCGCAACGACAGGTTTGAACAGGTTCCGGTCATCGAGGGACCCAAAGCACTCAAAGAGCGACTGTTCATGGGAGGGCTACCCTGTGCGAGTCATTGATAGATTGGTTAGGAATTACTCAGAACGGCCAAGCGGCGTGGAGATCGATTGTATCGTGATCCATTACACCGGGAACGGCACGGTGCCCGGAGCGATCAGCTGGTGGGACAACCCGTCGAGCAAGGCCTCCGCGCATTTTTTAATCGATTGCGACGGCACCACCTATCGCACCGTTCCTGAAAAGATGCGGGCCTGGCATGCCGGAGAGAGCTGCTTTCAGGGGGTCGAGGACGTGAACGACTTCTCCATCGGGATTGAACTTCACTCGACCGGAGCGGAATTCCCGAATCGGCAGATCGAGGCCCTTTCGGAACTTACTGTTGATCTGATGCACCGGTTTCCGGGGATACGTATGGATCGAATCGTCGGACATTCTGAAGTCGCGGTGCCAAAAGGCAGAAAATTGGACCCCGGACCTCTGTTTCCCTGGGCCGGGTACCGGGCAAAGGTCCGGGCAAAACTGGGAGCCCTGGGGCTGTGATCGATGGCATTAGGAAAATCCTCGAGTGCGCTGTGTGGGTCTTTCTGCTGGCTGTATTGGCGCAAGGATACCTGCTTTTTTCGGAGGCGAGAGAAACACTCCGGATGGCCAAGGAACATGCTTTGCTGCTTTCCCACGAATCGACCGCAGCCCTGGGAGCCTGGCGGGAATACTCGAACTCCCTGAAAGCTCAACTGGAAGACAAAGAAGTCCAGCGAAGCATCGGGCTGTTCCTGCGAAGTGGCGATGACTTGGGACGCACGATCAAAAAAGCGAACGTCACCTTGGACGTTTTACAGAATGCGATACGAGATACATCCGATCATTTCAACGGCCGACTGGTTCCCACTGTTTTGGTGGCTCTTGATCGAGCGTCCGGTGATCTCCGTAAAACGTTGGATAACACGGACCGGGTATTGGAATCCACAGCGGACGCGGTAAATCAGCTTTCCATGCAGGGAAATTCATTAACCCGGGAGGTTAATGAAAACCTGTCGGTATCAAAGCGGGCCATTGAAGCGCTGGAAGCCAGAGCCAACTCGCCTGAGGTAGATGCGACCATGTACCACGTGGCCAAGGCAGCCGAGTCCAGTGCCGCGACCGCCCGGCGGGTGGAGAAGCTGACCCGGCCTCTGGCCTGGATCGGAAGTGGGGTAAGGAGAATCGGAGCGGGGGTCAAACACATTTTCGGAAGGAGAAAAAATGCAAAAAGCCTATAAAGACGCTTTAGGATGGCTCGCGGCACGGCTTAAGGAGCCGTCCACTTGGCACGGACTCAACGTGTTATTGACGGCGGGAGGAGTAGCGCTGTCGCCGGACAAGATCCAGGCCCTGGTGGTAATCGGATCGATGATATCCGGGATGATCCTGGTCCTTACCAAAGAGCAAATATGACGAACGCAATGGAACCTAAACGACATTCATTTTTAACGGACGACCAAAGGAGATTATTACCATGAAGATTCAATCGAAACAACGAAATGCCCTAATTGGTGCGCAGATCGACAAAGAAATCTTGAAAACGGCGGCAACAACCTACCTGAATGCTTCCGCTGTTTACGCGGCACTGAAACAACTAGCCACCTTTTCTATGGGTAACCTCGGTGACTTTTGGCGCAATATCGTCTCCTTGGTTCTGGCGGTTATTTCCTCCGTTGAGTTGGCCCGCGTGGAGCTGGTCAAGGGTCAACCGGAGGGAACCAAAATCAGCGGAGCCCTTGCCGCGGAGGCGGCGATTTCCATTCTGGACGAGGCAATCACTTTCACCGGAATTGCCGGGAAACTCCTCGAAGTGATCGATGCCCCAATCTTGAAACTACTCATCAACATCGTCCTGGGAAACCGTCATGGAGTCAACTGGGTCGATGAAGCCTGGGAAATCCTCGGCCTGAAGCCCATTTAACCAAGGAACAACTCTGATGGTGGAGAAAAGAATCGGAGGATAAGATGTGAGTTTTTCTATACTTTCACCACCGAGGAACAGGCCGGGGTGCCTCATAGACCACAATCAAGAGGGTCAAGGACACCCAGGCACCGGATGTGAATAATCGCCAACCGGTTCCAGGCGGCTTTGCGCTTGAGCCGTTTATCGCTGTTAGCCTGCTGACGGACCATATTGGGGTAAAACAACTTTTCCTCCCCTGGATCACGAGTAAAAATTGTCACCACCAAGGAGGAAACGGCTTCACCACCGCGGAAGCTTCCGTACTGGCTGATATCCGCTAGCTAAGTACCGACGATCCGACGCTGCATCTCTTTTTGCCCAGAGTTCATGGCGATGAACAACCGCTGACTGCCCTGCAATCCTATTCGCTGGCCAACTGGACAGCGCAGACGGATGCCCTGCCGGCTCAATTCGATAAAGCCCTGGCTGCAGCCATCATTGAAGCCGAGCCCAAAGCTCGACCCATCAAACTATCCGCGGCTACCATTCACAACCGCGAGGAACTCGGCGACTGGTTGAACAAATCCCTAGAAGCAATCGAAAAAGCCCTTCGGGAAGGCCCGGTAATTCTTTGACGGGAAGGACCAAAACGGAAAGGATATCGATTTTGCTTGATTTGGGAATCAGGACAGGGTTGTCTGCATTAGTCCTTTCGAAATTGCATAATATGTGATAAATTATCCTTTATGCAAGGACAAATAGAGCAAATCATCCGCGAGAAAATTCTGACCGCTGTTGAAACGCCGCCCCCGGCTTTGACCCGTAGGGAAGTGCCACTGCCGTCGATTCGCGGGAAAGCTCTGGCGGTGATCGGTATGCGCCGGTCGGGGAAGACCACCTTTTTGTATCAGTGCAGGGCCGATCTTCTCTCCGCCGGACGTACCCCAGGTCATCTGCTTTATTTCAACTTTGAGGATGAGAGACTGGGGGAAATGGAGGCCCGCCAGCTCAGCCTCATCCCGGAGATCCAGGCTCGCCTCTTCCCCGACCCGGCCGATGAGGCGCTAACCCTCTTCCTGGATGAGATTCAGCGAGTCCCCGGTTGGGAGGCCTTTGTTCGTCGGTTGCTCGATACCCCCGGAAATGAAATCATGATCTCCGGTTCTTCCGCCAAGCTCCTCAGCCGGGAAATCGCTACTTCCATGCGCGGCCGTGCCTGGGAAATTGCCGTTCATCCCTTCAGTTTTAGCGAGTTTTTACGTCATCACCACGAGGAGCCGCCAGCCGATCCCGATCGGCTCAGTTCCCGCCAGGCCTCCCGACTTGACCATCATTTCGCTCGCTACCTGGCAATGGGCGGCTTCCCCGAGGCGCAAAACCTGCAGGCGATGGAACGTCGGCAGCTTCTGCAGGGATATGTAGACGTTCTTCTTTTGCGGGATGTCATCGAGCGTCACTCGATGGTCAATGTTACCGCCCTTCGCTGGATGGTTCGCCGGCTGCTCAGCAGCCCCGCGGGACTTTTTTCCATCGCCGGTTTCGCCGCCGACCTCAAGTCGCAGGGCATTGCCGTCGGCCGTGATACCCTCCATGAAATGCTGGGCCACCTGCAGGATGCCTTTCTGCTGCACGCCATCCCGGTGGCCGGCGACTCCGAAAAGCGTCGTCAGGTGAACCCGCGCAAGGTCTACCCGGCCGATCCGGGGCTGATTCCGGTTTTCGATCGCTCCGGCCGGTCGAATATCGGTCATGCGCTGGAAACCGCGGTATTCGTCGAACTGCAGCGCCGGCAAGCGGAAATTGCCTATGTAAAAAGCCCCGGCGGGTACGAGGTCGATTTTCTAGCCCGTTACCCCAACGGAGGGGAAGAGCTTATCCAGGTCTCGGCCTCTCTGGAAGAATCCGAAACTCTTTCACGGGAAATCCGAGCGCTGGAGGATGCGGCAAGGCAATATCCGCGAGCCAGTCAACTCCTTCTCACCCTGGAGTTCCGGGTGCCCTTTCCTTCCGTCCCCCGATCCATCCGGATTCAGCCCGCCTGGCAATGGATGCTCAGCCGGGGAAAAGATCGGAGAAAAGAGAAGGAATATCGATAGGGAGGATATTCAGGAGGAACAAGAGAGGTCCTTTCATTTTTAACAATAAAAAGGAATGAACCTATAATTCTGTCCACCCATGTTTAACTAGTAATACCGTAATACCATGACAACTCTAACGTTTAAAGTCAGCGACGAAGAGGCCCGGCTGATCCGCTTCCTGGCCCGGCAGGAGAAGGTGACGCTCTCCGAATACCTGCGCCGCCGTGCTGCCGGTCGCGCCGATCCGAAGGAGGCCACCGTCCCGCGCCGCATACGCTGCCCGCGAACCGGCGCCCTGATTTTCGCCCCTCTGGAGAACCAGAAGCCCCTGAGCACCCAAGCCGTCAGACCGCACATAAACTCTGCCGGTTTATTTTTGCTTTGATCCGCACCCGAAAGTTGGCCCCATCCACATACAGAAACTTGTATTTCCGTCCTGCCAATCCATTTATTGCGAATTATACAGGTTCGCGAAGAGGGTATTGGGGGGGCCAAGCAGTTTGTCAATCGCAAGGCAGCCCTCTTTAATACTCTGTCCAATATGATCCAGCTTGATACTCTCCGGCTTGGAATCCACTCCCAGGCATTTTGCAGCGTCGCTGATTTTTCTTTTCTTTTCGAGTGGATGCCCGTGGCCGTTACGAAAATGGCCGGCAACCTCTGCCCATCGATTGCTCATGCATTTGAAGAACGAGTCCTTGGCCGCAATTTGATCCCCTTTCAAAAGGTAGGTCGACCACCATTGGCCACTTGCCGTTCTTCCTTCATCCAGCTCTTTTTTCAGTCCGGATTTCTGCTCAATCAACAGGCCGATTGCATTTTCCATCAGGAAGGAGAGCCACATTAATTTATCTGTCTTGGACAGGCAACCACCATACGCCGCGAGAACAAACGATTCGATATGCGCCCCGATGGGTTCCAGGATGGCAGGCATGTTACCCACTCGCCGGGCTATCCAGTCTTTTTGGGCGAATCTGGATTCCTTGTTCGCTAATTTTTCAAACTCGGCTGCCAATTGTCGGCCCGTAGGCCTCGCAGCGGGATCGTCGCTCGTCATTTTTCGTAAAAGCAACTTCAGTCCGGGAATCAAGTCTTTCCCGGTCTCCGTCGGCTCCAGACCTTTTTGCAGGGTGGTACCCAAGGACCAGACATCCCCCGCCGAGGTCCATTCGCGTCCGCTGGCCACTTCCGGAGGCACAAAACCCTGGGTTCCCAAATGACTGGTTTGGGGGCTCGGGGATAAATGGCGAGCCAGCCCGAAGTCAATCAATACCGGCTTCATCTCCCCTAATTCGCTGGGAGGTGAAACGATTACATTAGCCGGTTTGATATCTCGGTGAACCACCTTCTGTTTTTCTAAAAATGCCAGTACGCGGGATAGTGCCAGACCGATCGCAAGGATGGAAAACGGAGAAAAGGACGATTCCTTCATTGGCGTCCCTTCCACCCAGTCATAAATGACAGCCCCAAGGTTCGGGTCCGATCTTACGAATCCTGCCTTTCGTAAAAGCGGAAAATACTGGCTTTCCTCTTTGCCGGCCGCTTCGTTCTTTAGTTCCTGCAGCAGCTGCGCCTCCCGCACAAACCGTTCTCTGGACGGTGCATCCGGGATTTGGACCAGCCGGACCGCTGAGAGTCTTCCATCCACCACCCTATTGTGGATCGCTGCTGTTCCCCCAACGGCCATTGGCTTTTCATGCAGAATTTCCGCCGGCAGATATATTTCCTCAACGCCTAAAGTAAGGATCAAACCGGTTTCTTCCTTGCTCAATTCCTGATACGATTTGGCATGCAGCATTTTTTCAAAGACTTCCCAGAGGAAATTTCCGCTACGATCGACCACTTGCTCGTCGCGCAGGCTATCAATTTCCCTCCGGAGGCGATCCTCCAGAATGCAGGCAGCGGGATTCCATTCCCTTAGCAACCGAGCCACTTCTTTTCGCCGCTCATCGAGGGTGTTCGCTTTTTGGTTGGCACGCGCCAGTGCCAAGGCTACGATATAGCAGGTTCTAGGCTTCCAGAAATTGATATCATCGCTTTCGTTTAAAATGTCCCGGACATACTGCCAAATGTCGTGATGCTCGCCTTCTTTCCCAAAGTCTGAAAGGAGGGTGTCAATTTCCGCGTCTACATCTTTCTCGAATAACCATGTCTTTCCAACCTCCCGAAGGGTGCTTTGCAGCTTCTCGATAATCTGATTCAAAATAAGGAGATTGCAGGATACATTGGCCAGCCGTTCCCTTGCATCGCTGGTGCTTTGCAGACCGCTCTGGCCCTTTGTTTCCCTCAGCAGGGATAGAATCTGCCACTCATCGATGCTGTTTGCGGAACAACTGGATAGCGCCGCACGAAGGTTGGCGCCCATCAGGCGGGGAAGATTGGCAGTTCCACAAAGTAGAATATGAAGGCCGGCATTTTTGGCGTTGGTTACCCCCCAGGCTTCCAGGCGGCTTTTTAGTTCATTCCCGATGGCTATGCCACGGGTCCCGCGAAAAAGGGCTTGGGCTTCGTCAATCAAGATGAAAAGCCGTTTGATTCCCCGGCTTTTTGCTGAACTGCGAACATTTTCGAAAGCGGCATGCGTAGGCAGACCACAGGTGTCATCCAGCCTGCCGTCAACGACCCAATCCCGGTCCGTTCGCATTTCGTCGAAAACAGAACCCCAGAATTCATTACTTTCCGGATGCAGGAGTGCGTTAAAGGGGCCGAACAGTTTCACTTCCGGATCCTGTTCCAAAGTGGCGCTAAGTGTCTTCAACAGACTTGTTTTGCCGAACCTCCTAGGGGCGTAGAGGAGGATGGATTTGTCGCTTTTCAGCAGGTCGCACACGTCGGCGTATTTCACTTCGATTCCCAAGGGACGGTCTTTGACCCGCTCCGGATCGACCGCATCCGGCAGCAGAGCCCGTAAAGTTGGCATACCCTCGCTGATGTTTTCCCAGTTGACGATGTTGGTTTTCCGTTGCTCGCCGGGTAGGGTGACGATCAGAGCAAGCGACAGTCGCTTTCCGAAGCAGATTTCCCGTGGCAAAAAGAGCTTTATGGAAAGATCGTGCTTAGCCTCCTGTGCCTGGAGTTCAATCCGATTCGGATCGATATAACTTTCTCGGACCGCAGAAACATTCAGTGAAACTGCATCCAATTGGATGGTCACGATGGTGCCGGCCTTCCCGGGGGGCAGGGTCAGCCTCACCGGACAGTGAACCGTCCCGATATTTTCTTCCATTCTCTTCCAGACCAAACGTGCTGCCTGCGGCACCATTTGTTCCGACTTAATAGTCCGACTTGAAATGGGGTGTTCCAGCCGAAGCAAACTGTGGGTTGAAGGATCTGGTTGGGGCTCGGAAGGAGCAGGGACCCGACTGAAATCGGATATTTCCTCGAAAAAGCACTGCGCTGGAACTCCTTCCGATCCGGTTAAGTGACAACGCAGAATCCTTTTCACTTCATTCCATTCCGGACTGCGGCTTCCTAGGAGTTCCTGCACAAAGGTTGCCTCTTGGCGGGCGGCTTTTTCATCCAGGCCAAGGAGGCTGGCTACCCATATATGAATACGGGTCGAGGGTTCCAGCGGAAGAGTCAGGAGTTCCTTCAATATTCGCAAGGCTTCGTCCTCCTTGCGGCGAAACACCTTGTCCTCGAAAAACCTGGGATTCAACTGGTTGACGATATGAACCGCACTGGCGCTTGCAAGGGTGGCTATCGGCAACAGGCCAAAAGCCTGAAAGATTCGTTTGGCCTGTTCCCCATGTGCCGGAGTAACCTTACGGTCTTTTTTGGGTCTGGCCAATCTCCGCGTTGCCGTGTCCAGCGATCGGAGTAAATTTCTTCCCTGGCCTTGGAACACGTCTTAACTCCTTTTGTCCGACAAGATACCTGGAATGGAAAAGAAAGGAATTACATTCCCATCATTTGGTCTTATTGCTTTCTTTACAAAAAATACTTTCATGTTTCAGCTACCATGTTAAGAAATTTCTTTCGCAAAGACGGCGATAACTCCTTGAATTTTTCAATTAGCCAGTCGATCTTGATTTCCTCAAGTCGGTTTCTTACCCGATCGGTTGCTTCATCCAGTTTTTTACGATGATCTTCGATCAATATAGGAGGTGGGCACATCAGTTTGTCATGCAACCGTGTCGCCTCACCTACGTCCATGGAATCGATGCGAACGGAATCCTGAGCGACAGCTAGAATCCACTTTTCACTTCTCGCTTTTCGCCGGTTTGAAACGAGCTGAGCGAGAGTTTTCATCGTCTTAGACACCGGCCAGGGGATCTCCCGATCCCGCAAATTAGCAGTAATTTGTTGCTCGACTTCCAAGCATGCTTTTTCATACTCATTCCAGGAAAGATTTTCATTGGATATCATTTCATAACCGAATTGATAGCGTTTTAAGGCGTGATGCTTCTGCTGGAAATCTGCCAGATCCTCTGGAAGGTTTTCATAAGCGCTGGTTAACTGGCTAATTCCTCTCATGATATTTACGATATCTTCTTCCGTTTGAATCTCCATCTGCCATAAAACCGTAGCCCTGGCTCTTATATTCGATTCTGCCACTTTCAATTGGACAATAAATTCCTCCAGTCGAGTATAAACCGATGGTAATTCCGGAAGATCTACACGTTGTCCCATCTCCCGCATCTTTTGAAGGAGATAACCTCCTACTTTTGTGAGCCCTTGGATCTCAGCAATACGAACAAGCTTCGGGTAATCACTATTAATTTTCATCCATGACTGCACTTCTCGCAGTAACTGTACTCCTTCGGCAAACAACTCGGATTTCCGAATTACTTTTTGAGTATGGTCTTCTGTCTTCTGAGCTTGTTCCAACAAATTGATTTTCTTCAGATTGTTTGAAACCTGATTCAGCATTTTATGTTTGAAATAGGCGGTTGCCGTTTGCGAATCATTTTTAGGTCGTTGCCCTGTAATCCATTGTGGAAAGTACATGACAATTGCTTGCCTTGCTTTTTCGAAATGAGATTGGAAATGTTTAATTTGCGCGTCTGTCCAAAGCGGCTTTTCCCCTGTCATCTTATCTCTGACTTCTTTCAAGTCTCCAGTACCCGATGCCAAAAATGAAACATCTTGCTTCTCCATCCCACGATCGATCTTCTCTAGTGCTTCTTGGATGGATTTTTGCACTCCAGAAAGAAGTTTAAGGGAAGACAAGGATTGTTCGCGGAGATGCAATTCCCGGTAGGTAAGAGTAGGGGGGATAGATATTCGTTTTTGAAGTTCTTCAGCTCGCAAAAGACAGTTCTGGCGACCCAGGTGTGTCTCTGTTTGTTCCCATTCATCCAGCAAGTTCTCCCATTCCGAGGAGGTTTCGCCCACATCAGTTAAAAATACTTTTGTCAAAACGGAAAGATCCAGAAACTTCCCACGAAAGATTTCTTGTTGAATCCATAGCGAAACAGCTATAGGAGATCCTTTACCTTCTACTATCAGATCCTCATAACGCGGAGCTATGAATGTACCGAGGATTAAGCCAGCAGATGCCAGATTGGCGCCATAAGGTGGTTGGCAAATTTCAGCGACCATTTCCCCGATCGAAATTCTGCGTTTCTTATCTGCTATTGCGTCATCCCAACCTTCGGTAATGCGGCGAAGCGCAGTGTGACTCGGCCTTCTGGATACATCCCCGTTCTTATTGAAGATTCCCCATGAATCTTTCAGAACTGTTATGGCGCGATTTTTTGTCTTGGTAGGTTTGGCAAGCACACTGTTATAATCGAGCTTTCCATGAAGTAATTCACTGGTCAGCTCACAGCAACAATCGGCTGCATTTCCTTTTGCTGTGCCAAAACCGTCAAATGGAAAAGGAATTGGTTGGGTATAGACCGAAGAAAATAGTTCCTTACCTATGGTCGCCAATCTTCCAGCACCATTCGGTTGCTTAAGACTTACACATATTCTTCTCTGCTTCAACAGAGCTTCCGTTCGCTCATATATTCCCTGCTTTAGTTTCTCCTTGTGCGCGCCCACGAGATTCCCAAATCGCACTTTGTCTTCTGGGCTCAGCTGTTCTTCCAAAATGTCATATTCCGCCAGGGATTGCCCCAGAAGGCCTTTTTCATCGCATAAAAGCACAACCAGGATAGGGATCGTCTCGCGATTGTGTTCTTTCCCAGAGGATCGTATTTTATGAGTTGCATCCGCAAGCACGGCTTCCGGGTTGCGGCTTTGTTCAACATAGGTATAGATAATGGTACCTCGCGGTTCATCAACTGCAACCGATTTTGACCAACGCTCTGCCGCAATTTTTATATTCTGGGCTAAATAATCTAGATTGGTGGTTACTGCCAGGTACTTCCATTCTCTGGTTAATATCCGGTTTTCTTCGGCAAAATCGCATTCCAGATCGCCTAATAACTCGCACCATATTCCTGCTTTGACTGCAAATAGACGGGCCATCCCAGCCTCATCATACTTTTCAGAAACTTTATGTCGTAAAAATGCTAGGAACTGAGTACGCGGGACTGCATCTCCTAAAATGTCATAGGCTTTGAATGCCTGGTCCCATTCCAGAACATTGTATTCATGCTGCAAGAGCCGAATTGCACCTTGGACGTCCTCCAAAGACAGCCCGGCCAATTCTCCCAGGGCATCCGCTGCATCTTTCTGGTCTGTGACCTGAAGGCCCAGCTTGGAAGCCAAAACCACTGCGCACAAAACCTTCTTTAGTTCTGTGGACAGTTTTGCCCCATGTCTGGCCGTTACCGAGGAGAAGGAATGCGTAATCGAACCTTGCTGTCCGGCTTCCTCCGATAAAAGTAGTTCCTGTAGGAGGGCTTCGGACCAAAGATCGACCGGGGCAAGAACGAAATTTCCTGAATCCGGGACGGGCGTCTTTGCGTAACGATCCAAGACTTCCGCAAGCAGGGCTAGAGCGGATCGCTCCTGAAGATGTTTACCGGCTGCAGCGAGATAAAAGAGAAACCACATAGAATAGGGCGAAAGCGGCCAGCATCCTTTGCGGATCATAGTATGAAAAGGTCCAGGCTCGCTCCATAGTCGATGGTTTTTCGATTGAGGAAACCACCTGGAAAGCCGTGACAAAATGACCCGGGAATGTGCCCGTGCTGTCTCCTTCTCAAACCATCGGTCTAATGTGTCGCTATCCCGTTTTTCCAGTAAGTTGGCTATCAGGGTTTCTAAATTAATGGATAAGTACACGCGGATGGCAGCCTGATAGCGGGTAACATACCTCAGGATTTCATTGCGAAATTCAGGGGCGACTCGCTGCACATAGGCATTCAGCTCAAACTGGATGAATCCAACAAAGCAGGCATGGCTGGAATGAGCTTGGATGGCCTCGAACAAATCCTGAAGAACCCCACCACCGGCAATTTGGCTCCGAATGGTAGCAAACTCGGTATATTTTCCAAATTCATCAAATAGGATCAGCAGGCTCCGATAAGGCTTCTTCTCGCCGCAATATTCCTTTATGGCGAGTTCAATTACTTCCCGCACCGATTCTCCTGCCAAAGCACGAATTGGCATTCCGTGATCCGCAAAATAATTATGCACCCGGGCATAAGTCATCTCATCCTGCTGTTCTAGAGCCTGGATCAGTTCCTGCATACTGCTGGCATCGCAAAAGGAGAGAAGTTCCTTTATGACCGCATGATTGGACATACGGATTAGGCCAGCGGCTTGCCCAAACCTTGGACGCAAATCTTCCAACGGCTTGGAATCATAGCCATCGCAACGCAGAACGCGAACGATCTGCCTGGTGATTTCGGCGGTAAGATCGAAACTCTGCACTCCATTAAGGGCAACGACTAGACAAGGCTTACCGCTTTCCTGCAAATAAGCACGGACCTCGGCTCCGATATTGTTATCCGCCGCTTCTAAGGCAGAAAGGATTTGGTTGGCAGACTCCCCTTGCGGGCTTTGCAGCAGGGAGGCCAGCGTCAATCCCAGATGTGATTTTCCGGTTCCGTAACCGGCGATTGCCAGAGTAAAGGGTGCATCTTCCCTCCCATAACAGCGTCGAACAACTGCTCGGGTGAAATTGGCCGTGTCGATCAATCGGTGCCCGTGAGAGGACCCGACATCTTCCTGTTGCACTCCGTGGTATTGGGGGCCATGAAACACGAAGGCAGCACTGGCTGTTTTACTTTTAGCGATGTCCGTACTAAACCACTGGATGTTCACTGCCCCATTAAACAAACGGTCGCCACGGAATTGGACCACGTTGCACAAGTGAAGAGACATGATATTCCTTTCAAACCAGATCGTTATAAATGGTCATCCAGGCCTTTTCCAGGGGAGCTATCGGTCGTAAAAGCCAAGGTTCCATGTGTCGGTCTATTTCCAGCAATCCCTTCCGCTCAATGAGCTGCAGGACACGCTGTTGCAGGAAATCGTCCCAAGCGGGAATCAGCCGCCAACCGGCAGCCGCATCCAGTTCCTCAGTAGACACTTGGTTCTGCATTGGAAAATGATCTGTCATTAGCTGAATCATCCAGGCGCCGTACGCGAAGCCCATCTCCTCCAGAACAGGAGCCGGCTTCCTATGAATGATCCCCTTTGATTCGCTTAGGGCACCACATTTGCTGAAGGCGGCATCCTCCTGATAAGAGCCAACCAGGGGACCGATCAATCCGCTCTTATCTACACCATAGGTCATTCCGAGATACTCTTCTAGCGAGTTTCGGGAAAAGCACAACCCCAGGCCCACCGCTCCGACAAAAAAAGTGTGATACCAGACATCCGCTCCTGAAAGAGGGGAACAGAGGTTCAGGTGTGCGAGCCATTGGCTAATTCCTGTCTTAAGAAATGGGTCTTCCAACAGGACAATCCTTCCGAAAGGTGTCAAATCTATCTTTTGGGATGAAAGTCGACCAGAACCACTCAGGATAATTAAACCCATTCCACGGCAGTAATCCAAAATGGCTGGAACCTTCCCGCTAGAGGAACCTGTCGGTATACCCGTTGCGGCAGAGATTGCCTGATGGTCTCCGTATTTCCCGGAGGCTGCATAGCGCAGCATGGCGTGAATATATTGTCGCTCTGGTTTAAATGTCTTGTGAAAATTCCTGGGAAGACGATTGCTGTGCTTTGCTTCAGGCATGGAAACCACGATCCTCTAACGAAGAAATCCTTATTCTTTGGGCTTGAAAAACTAGTTTGCCGGTCCATTCATTCAGGCTGCGCCCCAGAGACCAGCACTCCCCTATCTGCAGGGATGCTAAACGGTTGGCCCATTCCTGTTGGCTTACGCTGCTGATCGCATTAAACAGCAGCTGAGCGTGTTCGCGCATTTCGTTTTCCGTCGGCTTGAAGAATAGCTTATGTTCCGCCTGAAAGAGTCGGCTGACCCGGGCGTCGCTGACTCCTCCTACTCCCTTGACAGTTTGTGTTGCGGTGATCAACGCCAGACCATGTTTTCGACCTTCGGTCAGATACTTGGCAACCGGGGCATCCGGCCCAAGATCCAAGTTTTGTACTTCATCCAGAACGATGACACGAGGAGTCATCTTATTCCCATGGCTGCAAACGAAGGAATAAAGATCCCAGAGCACAAACTCGATCATTGCCCTAGCGGAGTGCTTATCCACTTTAAAAAACTGGAATACCTGACAGCGGCAAACAGGATCTGTGAATATGGGTTCCCAACCGATGCCTTGCTGATCCTGGGCGAAGGGATTCCCCAGGACGAAAGGCTTCAGTTTGCTAATGGTCGATTTCACCGTGGTTTGTGAACGATTGGGATCTCCAATGAATCCTTGCAGGATAGTGAGCATTTGATCGAGTGTGAACTTATCCCCGGAGGCCTGCACCCCCTGGCTGATGGCGTCAATCAAAACCGGGAATTGCTGATTTCCCAGTTCATATACGCTCCTGAATATCGAGGCCACCCTTTTAGCAATGGTGAGGCAGGTATCTCGAAAGACCATGCCTTCTTCAACACTCTCCTGTGCTTTAAAAGGGCTGATGGGCAGAGGCTGCTGCTGGATATAATGCTGTTTTGGCTTCAAGCAGGCTACTGTTCCCTTTTCCATTTTGCTGGGTAAAAAACCGTCGGTGTAATCGATGATCAGTGAATTTTGACCCAACCGCCCCATTTCGCTAAGCAGGCACTGGATGGCATAGGTTTTCCCCATTCCGGATGTGCCGAAAACCAGCATATGGCGGTTGGCCAGTCCGGAATGTCCGAATTCCCAGTAAACCGGTTTGGCGCCATGGGCTGTTATCCCAAGTAATATGCGTTGTGGCATTTCCGTTACCGTAACCGAGCTTTGGTCCAGATCGGTCATCGTGCTGGTGCTTGTAGCTACACCGCTTCCTGATTCTGAATCTTGCTGGGACATCGATGAGGAAGAGTCCTGCGAGCTAATGCTTACAATTTCTCCACTCCCTTCTCCTGGCTCTTTAAATGGTCCGAGCGAGGGAGTATTCTCATAATCGTCATCCTCCAAATAGTCGTCTTGTTTGGCTTCTTCTTCATCCTCTTCCTCTTTATCCTCCGGATCGTACCAATCGAGCGCATCCTCATCCTCATCGATTGCTGTGGACTGTTCGATGTCCACCAGAAAGTCACCGACATTTTTGTTGCTAGGAACGACTTGGGCCGCCCATTCTGCCCACGCCTGCGATCCATTGCCATTCTCCATGGCTAGCTTACGGACATATTCACTGCCGATTGTATAGAAATTCACATTGATATCGTTCAACCCGGCTGAATTCCATGATCCAATTCGAACGATCTGATCGGATTGATCTTCACTCCAAAAAGCAAAGACGGAGGCTTGCCATTCAACGGAATAATCCCCTTCCGCCAGTCGTTCCAATGCGGAAAGCACTTTGGACTGCTTTTGCTGAGCTACCGCTGCTTTACTGGCAATCAGACGATGCAGTTGCAGCCACCAATAACGCTGGTCGGGGCGTTCCTGCTCGGAAGTCTTTTCCTGATGGGGGCAAAAAGCCTGGGTTAAGACCATAAGCCCATTGTGGATTTGATCCCTGGCGCTGACAAGATGCTTCTCATCTTGGTGGGCAACTTTGCATTCGATCAGGTGCAGCCTCAGCTGGATTCGGTTTTCTTTGTTCAGCCATGCCACCAACCACAGCAAATCGGGCCGTCTCTCGTTTTTCGCTAGATCGAACCAATGTCGATAAGCATCGAGGGATACGAGGTGATCGCAAAGAACATCCCCTTTCTCCCGAAGCATCATTCGGGTCAGGCAATAGGCCATGAAATCATGGATATAACAGCCAACACCGGTAGCACGAACCAGGGAAAGGCCGGATAGCTCATGCGCAGCCCGCAATACTCCCTTGGCGATCACCTTGCATTGGTCCTCGCTCCACCCGCAACCTCCATATAATTCATGGATGGATGCGGATAGCCTCACGTGAATATCAGCTAGTGAGAATTGTTCCGTAGAAATCGTATAGTTGGCTTCTCCATGGGATCCTACTCCCGAGCCGAAACCGATAATTTCCCGCTCTTGATCTTTGCTTCCCGAAGGAATCCGCAGCAGCCGCTCATCCATGTTTGGGTCGATGCAAACCACCCATTCGGCTTTCTTATGCAGGGCGGCGACCACACCTTGCCATGGGGAAAAATCTCCCACTCCCTGAACGATAAACTGCTTCCCGGGCTGTACTCCCTGGTTTTTAAGGCGATGCATGACTTGGGAGTGTAAAGTACACAGAGAAAACTGACGATTGCTGATCACCCGGTATCGCTTGTAGCTATCCGTTGGGTGAAGGACCGAACAGCATGCTTTTTCCAGTATGGGAAACTTTAAACTGCGAGTGGTAATATCGAAGGGCTCAACTTCCGTGAATTTGTTGCCTCCTTTTCCGGCACCGATGAAATCGTAGAAGATGGCAATATCCGCTTCAAAACAATCCTGGATCATTCTTTGAAAAAGGTCGGTCTTCCGCGGTTCGACTACCCGGTGAGCTACGGAAAAGCGGCAGTAGCGATACACCTGAAATTTCTTTTCCGTCTCGGCCTCTTCCCATCGCTCCTGCCACTGTCCGATCCAGCGAGCAACGTCGACATCATCTCCGGAATTCGTGAACACGGTCACGCTCACCGCATAAGGCTTACGGTTTTCCGGTCTTAGGATAAAGTACCGCTTGTCCTTAGGATCGGCCAGTTTATTCACAAACTGATGTACGGCAGCAATCACCGGCTGGATATCCTGATTGCGGAAAACAGCCAGGTTTATGCCGTCCCTGGCATGGGGGTGAAGCCGAAAATAGTCGGTCATCAGGCGGAAAAGCAGCTTTGATTCCCGGCTCTCCCGGAACATTTCTGTGTCGGTTACTTCTTCTTCGCTGCTCTCCTCATAGCGAACCAGAAGTCGCGTGGAAAGAGTCGTCTCCCTCTCTTCCGGCATCCCGATTCGATGGATCAATTCTGAACCGCGAACATTTGTGTCCAGGTTTTGATCCTCGTTGTACAACAAGCCCACCAACGGAGAATGAATGGCAGCCATGCTCATCGTACCGGCCCAAATGGACTCACTGAAGCCTTTGTTGCGATCCGCGCGCTCGAGCTCCAAAGACAAGGCGCTTTCGAAACTTCGAAAAAGAAAGATGACCTGAGCTTCCAGCATCTCCAATACAGCCGGATGAAGAATGGTAGCGATTGCGGATTGCTCGTAGGTCTCGCATCCCCAGACGGAGCAGTCCTTACCTTTTCGTCGTTGTACAACCAGAAAGAGTCGCAAAAGCATACCAGCCATTTGGGTATCGGTGCCATTCGGATCCTCTAGGAAATACCGGTAGCAATCCGCGTAGGCCTGCCTTAACTCCTTCCAGGAATCTCCGAATAATGCAGCGTGCAACCCCTGAGTTTGCGCCAGTGTTAAATATTTGGCGTATTTGTCCGCTAATTTTTTCAAGACCGGAAGCAGGGGATCCTTGGAAGCAAGCCATTCCGGTTGCAACAGATTGGTCCATTTATGTTCATCCGGCCGAGCTTCCCGGATGCAGTGCATCATGACCCGACGTGTCTCTTCTTCGTCGGTCACATAAAGCAACTCCTCATAGTACGGCAAATGAAAGACCGGCAGTTTCCGATGGAAATCCTCGCTGCGCATGGCCTCGTTGGCCCATTGAATTAAAGATTCCGCAAGGCGATAGGAATGTATTTCCGGTAGGCGCCATCCGAATCGCCGGCGGAAAGTTTTCTCGGAATCACTCAAGGAGAGCTCAACCGAAAATTCGAGGAGGGGTTCTGCGGTCTTAGCATAGCTTGTCTGCTTCGGTTCAGCGAGGCTGGCGCTAATGACTATGTCTTCTCCTTCCGAGTTGGAAAGCGAGATTTGTTTCTGCAGCAGGTCGTCTACCCCGCCGATAAGACGGTTCAGATAACCTTTGGCCAGCTCGTTTTTATCCAGGATAATATCCGCTCCTTCGTCGGAGTCGGACCCTTCATAGTCGTGCTTGAATTTATCGGAGATGATTTTGACTCCCCGAACATTGCTCTCAAAAAATCTTTTATCCCGCCAAAGATCTCGCCATGTCATCCAGATGGCATGCAGCGCCATTTCGATAGGGCCGCCGGATAATTTCCGCAGGGGATCCTTAGGTTTTGGCTCCTGTTTTTTTCGAAATTTGAGAATTTTGTCGACAATAGCGACAAAGTCGCATTGCATCAACCGCTCCCGATCGGATATTTCCTCCCGCTCGATATAGTTTCGCAGACCATTCAGCAGAGATTCCGTATCCGCATAAGTCCCAAGCAACTCCGGTGTATCGATCGCTATGTCTAACTCTTCGCCGTCGCTGACTGCTTTCTGAAGCTGGCCAATGGTTCGGAGAGCCTTATCGCGATGGGTGGCATCCAGAAACATCGCATAAGAGAAAAAGGCTTGGGCCTTTTCAATATACGGCGATAGTGTCGTTCTTTTCTTGCCAATCGCGAAGCTGCTGAAATGAGGAAGATAAAAGATCTTCATCTGGTCGAGCAGGTGGCGCGCCACATCCCGCCAGGATCCACAGGAACTTAAATCCAACTCCCGGAGCCATTTATCGATTCCCAGAAGATCGGTGCACCCCTGGTCGAGGAGCGGCTTAAGCAACCGGTCAAACTCTTTCAACTCCGAAGAGTCCAATCCCTCCATTCCGATTGATTTCATTTTTTTTGCAATCCAGGCTTGGAAGGAGCCTTTCATGCTTTCCCTCCAAATGTTCTCCGGACTACAGAAATGAAAGTCAGCCAGGCTGCCGGCATCCGTCACCCGATCGCCGCCGCACAAAACCACCAAATTGATCTTCCCTGGCTTAGGAGGAAGGTTTCTATAAAAAGTTGGGTTACGTTCTTCCTTGTCGTCATCCAGCCACATCTGCTGTTTGGCTGTCTTTATTCCGGCAGGCGTCCAATTGCTGCAGGTCATTCCGGCAATTTTGAAAAGCAGGTGGAGATCCGGCGCTCCCAGGCATCGGCTGGTGAAGGTCGAAGCCAGATCAATCGTGGCCGATTCAATTAAGGTAGGTACAACCGCCAACAGCCGTCGCTCTGGAGAACGCTCTTTGCGAAGACGGGAAATTTTCCGTTCGATATAGTCCCACGCCGATTCGCTGAAATAGCTCATGATCGTTTCTCCCTCTTAGATCCAGGATTGTGCACCAGGGCACATGCATCCGATAGCTGGATCAGCAATCCCGACGCATCGAGCATTTCCAGGAGCCAGGCATCCCGGCCGTTTCCACTACTGCCTTCCTTCTTCCCCTCCGCCCAGGCACTTGCCCGACTGAATCCATCGTTATCGAACACCAGACCATAGCGGGCTTCGACAAGCTGCTTGAACCGGTCATAGGTCAATCGCCCATCCGCTGGAACGGTTGTTACCACTAACAGACGCAGTAGCAGTTCATTTAGAGTAAAGCGGGCACCTGAGCCTCGCCACGGAACGATTAATCCGATCTTTTTTGCCATGCTCAAAAAAAGTTTGGAACCATATCGGCTGTCAGCCTCTTTCAGGATTTTTTCCTTTTCTTTGGCGTCTTTGTGCTGGACGAGTCCAAGATAATCTTTTGCGTCTTGGATCTGGTCGCACCGAAGGGCACGGTAGATCATCTTTTCCGCCATTTTTACGGTATGTCTCGAGAGCCTTTTCGCCCCGGAGTCGTTCTCTTCCGGCGCGGTAACGGCAAACCGGTAGCCGGGCCAGGCAATCTGGTGTTCTAAAGGCGAGACACGAACACTTTGCAAGGAGAGACTTCGCAGCAATTGCATTGCGCAGGCCAGCTCCATAAGACGAAGCCGTTCGATTACATCTAGCTCGGCAAGGCAAATGCGGCGCAGTTCCGTGGCAAATAGATATCCTTCCTGCCAACTGGCAATCGGACAATATCCAGCACTGACATAGCGCAAGTCGTTATCTTTCCCATCGGTACATTCAACCGTCTTATTATCATCGAGAGCATCAATGAATTCTGCAATTGCAGTGAGTGTAGGTGGGCAAACCTCCAAAAGTTGATCTAGGTGTTGCTGCAGTTCATCATGTAAATACAAAGGATGGGTTTCTTCATCCAGCAATCCGACACCCGTTTTTTCATTCCACTCAAGAACAGACATGAGTGTTTGTTTTAATGCATTGCAAACTTGCAAGTAGAGGACTTCTCCGCCGCGGCCTAGAAACCTATGTTTATTCATTGTCAATAATATGTTTCGGTTTCCAAGCATTTCTTCCCAATCGCTTGGTGGCGTTTTACGAGCTGCTGTCTCATTCCATATTGTTTCTCCCGCTAAGAGACCTTTACAGATTGGTAGAAAACTTTGTGCGCACCACGTTCTTCCAAACCCGGCACCCTGGAAACCTAAAAATAAATTTTCCAGGGTGCGAATAACGTCGCTTTCTCTACCGTTTTCGGCTAACTTAATCGCCTCATGTAGTTTTTGTACAAGAATTTTATATTGCTCTCGATGCACAACATGGCGTGAATCTAGACGTGAAGCCCCCATAAAGGCGAAAAGCTTCAGATTGAGACGTGCTTTGGGAGAATAGTAAAGTTTGCAGTTTCGTTTCCAATTGTAAAGTGTACCTATTGGCGGGAGTGGGGCAGAAAAAGAAGGCTGATTGCTATCTCTGGCTTTTCCATCTAGAACATTACTATTATCTATTTCACCATTTTCACTATCTTCAATCCTTTTTGCGGAAGTTGCGATAAGTAAAAATTCGATTAAAAGTTCTATTGCCGACTGATCAGCGAAAAACCGTTTTCCAAATAAACGGATCGCAGGATTAATTTCTTGTTCAGACGGTGAAGGGAACATCTCATCATAAAACATCGCTCACCTCCAAAACCCCCTTTTGAACCAGATACTGTTGTCGACGAAAGGTGTGATCTGTCCGCAATCGCACCAGCATAATGCGTTCACTGCTTTCCCTTGCCAGACGAAGAATTTGCGATTTGAAGATTTCCAGCCGCTCGACATAAGCTGCCTGAATGATTTCGCCTACTTCTCCAAAGTGCCTCATTACTACGTAGTCGAGAAAGGGTAGGGTAAGAACTAGATATATATTGGCGATTCGCCCCAGCCCTTTCAGTTGGAGATCCGTGCGCTTGACTCCAATCATATTAACTTTGGTCGCAAGACACATCTCGATTTCGCTGTTCCAGTCAACCTGGGCCATCACAACTTGGGCGCTCTGCCGAATTTCACCCTTCCCACGGCTGAGCGTAATATACAGCCGACGATCCTGGCCTTTGGCTCCTTCCGGCAGGCGCACACCGGTAAAATGCTCTTGCAACACATGATAAATGCGTTGTTCCAGGCTGTTTTTTTCCGTCATTTCAAGTTGTGAGTTCTCTGTCTGCCACTCTTTCCAGCGCCAGAGCATGGGCGAATTGAGGAACTGATGGAGATAGGAACGCTGATCAGGCTGGAAATCATAGAGAAAAAAGAGCATCCTGCGAACTTGTTCCCGGGCTTGGTCTGGGTTTAATCCTGGGAAACTGTTGTTTCCTGGGCCGGAGCCATGTTTAAGGAGAAGGTGAAATTCCTGTTCACAATCTTCAATTCCGATCCGAAAGTAATGATCCTTCACCTTCAGCCAAAGTCTTCTTTCCCAGGTTGGGCAGGGACGCTCCCCAAATCTCTGTTTTTTAATTTCGCGGATGGCTCGCATCTGCTGGGCGGGATCGTGCTCCTTCATCCCGTTATCGCCAAAAAAACGGTTGAAGAACATATATTCGACCTGAAGCGGGGAAAAGTTTTTCTCTCGCATTTCAAGCAAGTCGGACTCTTCCAAGCCAGAGGTCAGAATATAAGCTAAATGCTCTGTGATCTGTCGAAGCGTCAATCTTGAGCCGTATTCATACATCCGGCGATAAGCAAGAAAAATTCTTTCGAAGATAATCGACTGGTATTTTTGGATCAAATGAACATTTAAATAAATGGGGCAGTTGAAATGGCAGCCGGCGTTAGCGCATACTTCCCATTGGTCAGAATCGATCATTCGTTCAAAAATCTGCTCTGCCAGATGGAGATTATCAATACGGGCCAAATTCACAACCAAAAAGCGGGTCTGTCCAAGAACAAGATCTGCGGTTCCCTCTTCCTCGCTGATAGCACGGAGAACATCTTTTTCGATATTTACATCCAGCTTTGCGAATGCTCGGCATTCTTTTCGAAATAGATCCAGCAGCGCACCTGTATTCGAGATGATCAGGAACCGGCGGGCTCCCTGAATAATTTCCTGCACCAGTTTTGAATCATCCTTTTGATTTCTTTCACTCAAGTCCTTCAGTAAGGAAATCTGAATGTTGGCTAAATCTATGTCCTCGCGTGGGTCTAATTGATTTGAGAGAGGCTGGTCGTCTGGGATGCCTTTGAGTCGTTTATAAACATTCAATGCAATGGTCGACTTCCCATCGCCCGCGTGCCCCGTGAGGATTATCTGCCTTCCATTTTTATCCTGCAATTCTTTAAGGATCAATTCGGTTAAGGGGTGGGGAACATGAACTAATGGAAAAAATGAATTACACGCCTGAAACTCAGCGAGTGCATTCTCGTTACTTCCATTAAGCCTTTGCAGAGAGTTGAGATATGAAACAAACGGATTTTTTATTGTACTAAGGTCTGTGGGTAAAAGCAGGCGATTCAGTTTCCCATCTCGATTCCTATTAATGCTCGACAATGTATTCCCCATCTCTTTATTTGTCTTTCTCTCAGACAGACATTTTAGAATTACTTCTTCTACTCTTGTGCGAGATTCTACATTCATTAGAAGTCCATAGAAATCTATATGCAATATTGCATAGTCTACAATTTTCGTTAACATTGTAGGACCTGCAATGGTATGTATCTTTTTTAAATCTAAATCCAGCCCTGCATGTGCAATCAGTGTCCAAAAAGAAGTTGTTTTTAGGTAATAGAATGGGTTGTAAGGTCTATTTCTGTCATTGTCTGATCCATAAATCTTTATTAGTTTTGTGAATTCATTTTGTAAAAGGTTGTTGTAGTATATTTGATTATTAGTAATATATTTCTGCTTGATTAAATTGATGATGGCTAATATCAGAATGTGCTTGTGAGGTTTGTACCCACTGAGGGTTTTACCTAGGCTTTCAAGCTCAGCAAAGAGGTCT
The DNA here is from genome assembly GCA_903847975.1 of uncultured Acidobacteriota bacterium. Lineage (GTDB taxonomy): Bacteria > Acidobacteriota > UBA6911 > CAINFC01 > CAINFC01 > CAINFC01. Next base: position 23,325 of record CAINFC010000287.1, read on the forward strand.
ATTATCTTTGTGCTCATTAAAATGGGACCATTCACTTATGTTCTTTAAATAACTTTGATTTATTATTGGATTTGTTTAATTGCAGATTCGAGATGTGAGAGAGCAATATTTACGTCATCCTCAGTATTGTAACGACCCAAAGAAATTCTTATTGCACAACGGGCAAGGTCCGAAGGGATATTCAAGGCAAGCAAGACATGTGATGGCAATAATGTTCCGGAATTACAGGCAGACCCAATACTCATGCAAAGCAGAGGGGCTCGAGCAAGCAATAAATCGGCTGGAATGCCAGGAAAAATTATATTTGAAGTACCTGGCAGCCTATCGGCCAAACGGCAAATGATTTGTGCGTTGGGGAAAATCCTGGCAATTCTTTCCTCAATTTTTGCTCTTAGCTTCCCAATTTTTGCCATATCGGGAACAGTAAATTCTTTACACAGTTTACACGCAGCACCTAACCCAACTACGCCTGGCACATTCAATGTGCCAGGACGCAAATAATCCTCTTGTCCGCCCCCATACATTAAGGGAGCAGAAAGAAATTTTTTTAGACTTTCACGAACCACCAAAAAGCCAATACCTTTTGGGCCATATGCCTTATGTGAACTAAACGATAGAAGATCTGCACGAAATTCATTAACGGAAACTGGGATTTTCCCCAATGCTTGTGCGGCGTCACAATGAAAAAGTGCTCCACATGAATGTGCTACATCTGCAATATCACCTACTGGTTGAATGACGCCAGTTTCATTGTTCGCGGCTTGAACAGACAGGAGCAAAGTATCCTCATCAACTTCGGCTTTTAATTTATTTAAATTGATTTGTCCCCCGTTTTCAACTGGAACTCGACATATCGTATAGCCTTTCGACTGTAATGCTGCGCATGGGCCTAAAACGGACTTATGTTCGACAGTAGAAGTCACTATCTTGCGCTTTTTTAATACAGATTGGGCTACTCCTAAAATTGAAAGATTGTTAGATTCTGTCGCCCCACTCGTAAAAATAACCTCTGTTGGGCTACAACATACACAATCAGCAATTAATTCACGTGCTAGCGCAATGGACTTGCCTGCAGTTCTACCGTAGTAATGTGGACTAGCCGGATTTCCGAACTTCTCTCTAAAAAAAGGTACTATAGCTTCTACGACTTCAGGGGCACACTGTGTCGTCGAATTATTATCCAAATAAATAAATCTTGAGTTCATGTGATATAGGAAAGCACACACTTCACAAGTGGCATATAATGCAACCATTGTTTTCGTCGCTAAACTGCCTCTCGAAAGTTGAAAGAAGTGAAGCGTTTTTAAAATTCGGCGTTTCAGCTAATTTTCTCTTTGTATAATCTTCTTTTATTTTTTCCATTCGTTTCGGTTGAGACAATTCACTAAGACTTTCACCTTGAACCCAAGTGTATTTTTCGCCAGTTAAAGCATCCTCTCTTTCATAATCCATTGCCTCTTTAAACAAGCCTGGATGTTTTTCTAAAAGACCTACCCATTCTCTTCTCTGTTGATAAAAGCAAAAAAAACAGCCAGACCGAGAACGCCAGGAATAATAAGCAGGTAGCCCCAGATTGCTATCCTCAAGAATGCGCATTACACCATCTAAGCCTATACCATTTTCAACGAACGGAAACTTGGCGTAAATATTTGGTTTTGTTGAAATGTAGCCTTTACGATTAGGTTCATCTGCTCGAATTCCAATGTACATTATCACTTGATCATTTTTTATATATTCTTCAAATGGTTTAATCTTCAAGTTTTCAGTACACCAACGAACCTGAGGGGAAGGAAGAAAATTGCCTCTATTCCTAAGAAGGTCATCGAATCCTATTTTTGGAACTATGCGTATGATCGGTTTACCCAAATGAACTTCAATCTTATTGAGGTAGTCATAAGTTTCTTGAAGCTCCTTTTGGGTATCACAAAACACGTACTCTAAATTGGGGATCCGGTCGCGCAAGTACAACGCCAGGGCTGTACTATCCTTGCCGCCGGAAAGAGAGAGAATATGCCGAAAGGAGGGATCGTTTTCGTTTGCGTGTGTGTTGGGGGGGGCGCTCATGATTAATCTTTAGACTCTTCCGTTAATTCTTCGGCAAGCAGTAGGAGAGCCGCTTGCATAATAATTGGGTTTTGTCCTGTGGGAAAATCTTGTAGCTTTTGCTTGAGTTTCCCAACCAGGTTATGAGCTTGTTCCTGTTCCTGAAGAGTGAGCCTTGCCGTGTGGGCTAGCAACCTGTTCTTCGGATCCGCTCTGAACTCGGTGCGTTGAATCGATTCTCCCAGGGTCAGGGCCAGACGGGGGAAACGTTCCACATCTGTATCCTGCCAGTTAGCCGTAGGCCGGCTAGCTACCATGGCCAGGACAGAAAGGACGCCTTCCTGATTTCTTTCTGCCTGGATCACGCGCCGTAGGAAGGAAAGCATCGCTGGATCGCTCTCCCGTGGCTCAAGTCGGGTGGCAATTTCCCGCAAACGCTGCCAACCATTTTCATCTGTGTCCAGCCCACAGGCATGCAGTAGCTGGTTTTTCGCATTACCATAAGTAATAAGGGCTACATCAGCCCATTCCTTTAGTCCTTCGTTCAGCGTAGAGAAGAATATCGGAATCATCTCGGTTTCCGTCCCGCTGCCAAAGAATGGTTTGTACCCCAAACCCGTCGGCAGATCGGAGAAAAGGAATTGATCGGGGGCTTTGGCTTTGGTGAATGCTTCACGCAGGCGAATGGTTTTCTCGGAAAGACGTTGCGTATTCCAAGCAAATTCAGGCAAACCCTTGACCATACGAAAAAGCGCCCGGACTACGGGTACTATTGCAGGCTGTGTTCCCAGTCCTTTAGCGAGTCTTTCGACGATAGCCTTTTTGATTCCATCCAGGCGGCAACCTCCTACAGCATAGAGTTCGGGGCGGCGCATAAGCACCTCGAAATCGGCGATGCCCGGTTCAGGGAGGAAGGTGCCTTCCCGATAGAGAGTCGTCTCTTCGGCATTGGCGGCCATGAAAGCACAGAGCAGTATGGGCTGCATCCCCTCCAGCACTCCATAAGGCGGAGCCGCGAGCTTTCCAAACAGTTGACTGACCGGCAGGGGCGTGCCTGCCGATGCAAAGATCTCTTGACGCAGGAAATCCCAAACCGGGTATATATTGGGACCGCTTTCCGCTGGGGGGTCACTAAAACCCCAGTGTTCCGGAGCAACCTGACGGTGAATTCCGGTATTCTTCAGGACGGATTCATAAATGCTTCGTTCCGGAGGGTAACCGTTGAAACCCAGATTCCTCTGCTCGGAGCGGGTGAGCATGGCTTCCATCAGGTTACGCCGAGCCGCAGCGGCGGCAGAGGAAAGCGCTCGTCGGACCACCAATTCATTGCGTACCCTGGGAGTAAGAACGTAAATCTGATCGCAGATACGGGAGAGCAGCTGAGAGACGTCAACACGACTTTTAACCGCCTGACGTTCTCCCTTCCAAAACCACAAACACTCACTCCCCTCCGGTTCCTCACGGGGGTCCAACAACGTCTCCACCATGTTTCGCAGGTTGTTTTCCCACTCTGAGAGTCGCAGCGAGATTTCTCGCCGGGCAACACGATCTCCCTGAAGCTCCGGAGTGTTGTCCCATGCCCAGCGCAGGGCAGCCAGTTCTTCTACTCCCGTTTGAATTTCCCCCATTTGCTGTGGAAGGGCAAACAGGAGTTCTGGGCGATCTGGTGGGGTTGCTTTGGCTGCATTAAGAAAATCCTGGAGCATAGCCGATGAGGAAGAGAGACAAATCACCACGATCCCGGCTGCGCCGGTCATTGGAACCAAGCCTTTGAGAATCGTCTCCGGATCTTCCACGTAGTTGAGCTGGAAGTACCTCCAGGAGCCGGTCTGAAAGCTGTGGCGCCGGGCCGTCATAGGACGGGCAGGCAGGTACCTTTGCAGGTGGTCGGCCAGGGAAATGGATCCTCGGAGCTGACGCTTTCCTTCTGCAATCCGTTCCTCGATGTCCACATCGCTTCCTTCCCAGATACGATAGGTCTGGTTAAATCGTCGGTGGGTAACGATGGACTGCTCCTCCAGAAAGCGAATGGCAAGCAGAAGTTCCTCCGAAAACCGTGCGGTATCGTAAAGCGAAAGGGAGATCATGGAAAGCGTCGGCGATAAGGGGCTAAAGTCACCCAGGGATCCCAGAACGCCGATGGTTTTAATCAGGTCGACATGCGCAGCATGCAGATTATCCTGGCGATCCAGTACATCGGCCGCTTCCATCCAACGTTTGGCTTGCGGCTGTCGAAACAATCCGCTTCCGAAATTGAGCGTGAAATAATCGAAAATCCGGTTTAGGCGGAGAAATACGGTTTCCTGGGTCTCCCAGGGTTGGCTGTGAAGAAAATCCTGAAAACCACCCGGCTCCAGACTGCCCAAATAGGAAAAGAGAGAGCGCTCGTTTTGAGCAAAGCGACGAAAAAGAAAGGGTAGGGCGGCCAGAGTCGCGGGATGAAGTGGGTAAGACCGTTCGCAGAGCTCCTGCCATTCTTCCGGCTGAATTCCTGCCGGGCAGAACCCGTTTTCAGCACAACACCCGGCAATATTTCTGATTTTGGCTCGAAGCCCTGCAGGAAGGGGCTCCGCTCGGAAGATCGCCGCGGCAACCATTCGCATTACTTGTTCCGGCGGTTCCAGGAAAGCAATATCCTCAAAACGGCCATGAATCTTGGCCCATTCCTTGCGCGTCAGGTTGTCCAGGTGCAGACCATATTCTTCGAACGACTGGTGCAGGAATCCGATCAGAAGAAAGGGAACGTTGCCGCTTCGGGAGGACTGCTCTGCCAGTTCCTGAAGTACAAAAAGGTCGGACTTTTGGGGCATACGAGCGGCATATTCGAAGATTTTTCCGAGCTCATCGATCAGCAGGAGCAAACCCTGAAATCCGTTTTCGATGGCGGCGGATGCGAGGTGGCGGATCGAGCGGACTATACGCCGGGCATCGATGGATTTTCCCTGTCGGGAGTCTTGAAGGGCTGCCTCACATTCGCCGGATAGACTTATTGCTGCCGATCCTTCTAATGCGCGGGCGGATGGAAGGATGCCTTCGACCAAACATAAGGCGGCCGGAGCTCGTCGGGCCGTAATGGCCACGGGAAGAAAGCCTTTGCCGATGACTTTTTCAGCGGTTGCCGCCGCTAAGGGGGAATCTGACTTGGCGAGTACCTGTAAAGCATCCTCCCTTCCGGGGAGAGTGGGACAGAGCAGCTTGCTCAAAAAGACGGCAAAGGCGGACTTCCCCACACCATACGGGCCAGTGATAGACCAGGCACGTGAGAGGGAGTGCTCGGCGAGGCTCTCAAAAATCCTTCGTAAAACATGCCGGGCTGTGGGAGTGAGAATGTATTCTCTGTTCTGATCGGCGCTCTGATAATCCCTTTCCAGGTGTATAGAACGTAGAAATCTTTGCCGGACTTCCGTGAAATCGGAAAAATGGCGTGTCGCGCTGGCTATTGGCAAGAATCACCTCGATAATAGCATTGAAGCATGCTGTTTCCATCCACCGCCTCTCGACGATAGATTTGTTTTAAACCTGCGGTTTCATCAAGGATTATCTTCCCATGGGTGATTTTTTCCATCTCCTCCAAATGCACAATCAAGGTATTTTCATCCAGCTTAAAGGCTTGCCCGGGGCTGCCTATCCCGTAAAGACATTCCTGTACGCTCATTGTATTTCTGCCTGGGTGAGCCAGGTCAAAATAGTCCAAGAGAGCATAGCCAAGAACCTGGCTGGGCAAGGTAGGTTTATGGCCCACGCAAAATCGGAAGAAATCCTTATCAGGAGAAGACTGTAATAAGCCAAGCTCCTGAAAAGGACAATCAAAGCCTTCCTCCGAAATGGTTGTTTTCCTTTTCATAGGAGAAGGCAGGTAGGCTCGAAGGAAACAGTCGACATCTCTTAACAGGACGGATGCCTTTACCGCCACGGAATGCCTCTCTGCAAAGGAAGCGACAAAACCGAGCAGCTCCTGTTTGGTGAAATCGGGTTTGTGAAACCAGGAAAAGGCAATTTGGCTCGTAGTGCAACTCTTGGGGTTGGCTATAAGGAGCCAATGGAGTAGCCATAAGGAGGCATCATCCTCCAGATAGGGATCCCACCCGTTATCTCCAAGAAGTTTCTCTGCAACTGGCGTGATCTTAAGAACGGTACCGGATGGCTTTTTCCCGAGGCCACTTTCGTCGACCAATCGGGTCACGGTACACCAATAGCGGATGCTCTCCACCATATTTTTCCCTACGCCAAGGATAACCGGGGCATCCTCCCGAAGGAAAAGATCATGAGATTCGGTCAATCCGCGGACGCCTTTCTCTAACCATCCATAGCGAAAGGTGAAGGTTTGGTGGCCTGAAAAACGGAACCGGATTTTCGTATTTGTGGTTTTTTTTCTGGTGCGACGTGCTTCCAAATGCCTGCCTCAAAATAGTTTTTTGCCTGCCTGTTTCTGACCCAATTGCAAAACATCCGGGGTTGCTTGTCATAAAATAGCAACCCTACTACTTCTTTTTTGAAATTTTAGGATAAATCGATGGATATGGACATGGACAAATGTGGACATTCCATCATTTTTCCGACCTTCGCCAGACCTTTCGGCTGGTATGGCGGCGATAGGCCTGTTCTTTGGCCATTTTGGAGCAATTGTTATAGTTTCTTTCTTTCATGGCTGAATGGAGTTCCCTCAGGTAGTAAAGTCCCGACTCTTTGTAGCGACTGCCGGGCAAGGATGCCAGAGCCGCTTCCAGCCGATTGACGGCCTGGTGGGCCTCCGCGACCTGAACGGCATCCATAGGCCGGGCAGCATCTCTTTTATCCTTGGCTATCGTAAGTAAAGAGGCCTTTTCCCTTGCCTCTTCTGAGGGCAATCGGGGAAAAATCCTGAAGGTAATTCTCCGCTTCTTCCGAGCTGAAACATATTCCAAGGATCCCATGCGGGTGTGACATCCAAGGTCACTCCGAAAAGATTATTTTTCGACGGATGACCCTCGGACCGGTAGCCGGACAAATCGAAGAGCCGGAATAAAGCCCCCTTTGGCCTATTCACGGGCAAATTTTAATTACGGGTTTTCCAGAATCCGGCGGGCTTCCTGGCGCAATTTTTCCCGGAGCGATTCCGGACGGACTACCTGCACTTCGGAAGCAAAATGGAGAATCCATCCCAATAATTCCGGAGTATCGCTGACGTGAAGCGTCATGCGCAGACGCCCATCCTTCCGAAGGACAGATCGCTGGCTGGGATGCCAGATCTGGTCTTTAGCCCAGGATGCTGCCGAGGGAGAAAAAAGGAGTTCTACATCGATCGGTTTGCCGCGCATCGCCAGAAAGGCATCTTGAATGTAGGCATTGAAATCGAAGTCCGGCAAGGGTTGAAAAGAATTGCTGGAGATGGCCAGCGAACGAATTCGATCGACGGCAAACATGCGAACATCCTTTCTCTCATGGCAGTAACCCACCAGATAAAGGGCTCCAGCCGCATACCAAAGTCGGTATGGGTCCAAGCTCCTTTCCTGAGTCCTATTCTGGGAGGCCGAAAAGTAGCGCATCTGCAATGTGTGCTGCCGAACGATGGCGCGGGTGATCTGTTCGATCGTTCGATGATGCCGAAGATATACCTTGTGGGGGCCGGGACGAATCGGGAAATTCTCCTGCAGGTGCTCGACGTAACTCAATCCTTCAGCGGGGAAGGCGGCAGCGACTTTATAGAAGGCGGAATCAAGGGAATCCTTCATGTACGTTCCTTCCAGGGGTTTCAACAGATTTCGGCTGAAGAACAGGGCCAGGACTTCGGTGGTTGAGAAGGTCAGGGTCGGAAGGTTTCGGAAACCTTCCAGTAATTTCCAGTACGCTTCGCCGTCGATGCGATCCTGCACCAGAGGAAAGCGAGTTTGCAGGGCTTCCAAGTCCCTGCGAATCGTCCGGGGATGACAGGCGTAATCCTCCGGCAATGAAGCAGCCAGCTGAGAAAGCGTCATTCCTTTGGCATTTTCCAATCTCTGTAGCAGCATCCATTGGCGGGTAACCTGATCGTTTCGCGACATAAACCAAGTCCTTCAAGAAAAACAGATGGGAATGAAAAGGTAGTTGTAAAGGTAAATGATTGGAATAGCAAGATCAAAATGCGTGACCGTCATGGCTTGATCTTATCGGTATTGTCGAACCGGGTCAAGCCATAAAGAGAAGCGCTATAATGTTTTCAATCGGAAAACGGGAGAGGATCCCATTTCAAAAAGGAGAGTCCGGTGGATTGTACAGGATTTCGAACCAGCGACAGCGATCCTATCAAAGTCGACTGGCTGCAGGGTTTGGAAAATCTGCTTTTGCCTGGAAATGGGAAAATCGGACTGACTTTTGCTCCAGGGAAAAAAGGTCCATCCTATTATGGTGCCGACTGGTACCGGGATTTAGACCAGGACTTGGAGCGGCTCCGTTGCGAGTTTCACACCTCTTTGCTGGTCACCCTGATAGAAAAATGGGAAATGGACCGTTATCAAATCTCCAACCTGTTGGAAAGGGCTATTGACTTTGATATACAGACAGTCCACGAACCAGTGGTCGACCTGAATCCACCCACCATGGAGCAAGCCGAACGAGTGACCTGCCTGGCCGTTGAAACCGCCCGAAAAGGGGAAAATGTGGTCCTTCACTGCCTGGGAGGGCGCGGCCGCGCCGGTACGATGGGTGCCTGCTGCTACCTTGCTCTTGGATTCGATCCCAATCAGGCCCTGAAGATGGTGCGCGCTTCCCGGGAGGGTGCCGTGGAAACCCGTTCCCAGGAGGCATTTCTTCGCAAGTTCCACGATCCCCTTTAGCGGGGATTTTGAACTCTCCGGCTGAAAATTTACCTTGTCTTATAGAGCTGCAAGGCATGCTCGTATTCGCGCGAAAAATCGATGCCGGAGTCTAGGGAAGGGTCTACCATTTTGAGACCCACGTACATATAGGCTACAAGCTGCAGTCCTGTAAATTCTCCCGGAAGGCTTTTCAGTTTGTATTTTTTGGATGGGTTGTTAATATCAAAGCCGGATCGACCCAGCATGGCAATTTCAAAAGCGATCGTTTTCGTCTTTTCGCTGCCCAATTCCTTATAACGCTCCATGGCGGCAATGCAGTACATCACTACGTCCATTCGCACGCCGCCGCCTTTTTCTCTCATTATTTCGTGAGAAATCGCCGTGAGTTCACTTCGGCATAATTCAGCGAGTTCAGAGTAAGGCGCGACATCGATCGCTTTGTGCAGCACGGATGATGCTTCTGCAAGATTTCCTGTCAACCGGAGACAAAGGCCGTACCCATATTGGGCTCCCTGATCATTGGGCAGCAAGAAGGCTGCCTTCTTAAGAAGATTCAACGCTTTCGGCGGATCCTTCTTTGCGATTAAACCGCCAAGGTTTCGGATGGTATAGATGTTTTCCGGATCTATGGAATGGCTCTTTTGCAGAGCAAAAAGAGCATCCTCGTCCTGCTCTTTTCTCTGATAAGCAACTCCTAAGGCATTCCACGCGTTGGCGTGATCCGGTTCCAAATTGGTCGTTTTGACTAAAATTGGAATTGCTTTGTCCAGATGCCCCAGATCGCTGAGAAGCATTCCGTAATTGCAAAGTACTACAATATTTTCCGGGAAAGCTTCCGCTAAAACCGAAAAAACCACTTGCCCCATCTTATAGGCTCCCGCCTTGAGAATATCGACCGCCCAACCGATTAAAGCCTTTTCAGAGTTTGGGGTTCGTGGTTTCCATTCGACATTGACATGGTCTCCCTGAAAATCGACATGGATTTCGGCCAAATCAAAGCCCAATGATTTTTCAAAGTAATTGCGGATAGATTCTGCCGCCGGAGATGTACCGGCCTGCAGCAAAGAGGGCTCAACAGGAAGGAGGCTCGGGTCGAGTTCAGAGAGATGAAAGCGAAAGATAATTCTATCAGGACTTGCAGTCATCGGTTGCTCCTGTACCGCCATGTATACCATCCGTTAAGGTTCAGATAACCAGCCCATGAATCGACCGTCTCCTGGTAACGTGTAACCGATTTCGGGTCAATGGTTTTATATGCTCCCAGAAGTTCCTTCCCTTTTGCGCAAAACCCGGCAGCTTGATAAGATAGAGTTATAGACGCATCCCCTGATACCTCTGCCCAATGATAGGAATAAGCGGCATTCATAGCGACGCATCGCTCAAAAATTTCCTGAGGGGTTGTGCTCTGAATCTTTTTATCCAGGACGGAAGTCATTTCTCGGAGCTCGTTTTGAATCGATTCGTTTTGTTGTCGATGCAAACTTGGGCATCGGTCCCGGCATATCTCCACAGCCATCATTTGGATCGGAATCGAATTGAGCTGCTGCAAAAGGCCGCTAATTAGCATACTGGAGAATTTTTGCGCTGCCGGAGCAGGAATATTTTCCATTTTTCCGGAAATGTTTCGAATCTGATTGTTTACTATCTGCGGATCCGGTGAAAAGTCAGGAATCCGGGTGATGTCCTTCCATTTTATGAGAATCATCGAGCATTGCATAGCCAGAAGATAATCGCCCCATTGGGCATACTTGGGATTTATGAAAACAGCATGCACCGGCCTTTCCGGAGTTGCAGAGACAAAGGAAGCGTGGGTGGAAATCTCCTTGGTGGTCACAGAAACGGTATAGCCAGTTGCCTGTTCGACTGAGTTTAACAGTTCCTGGAGTTCAAGGTTCATTGGCTATTACCTGCGATCTTTATGCCTGACGATTATGGGCGGTTTCTGGGCTGATGAGTAGTGCACCCGGATGGATTCTTACAGATTTGCCGGAAACCTGTCAATTTATTCAAACCCCTGCCAATGAAGAACAAACGACACGAACTATTTCCTTAGAGACTTGATTTTGCGCCGGACCAATTCGGTTACTACCCCTTGAACCTTGACGATCTCAATCGGGTACGTTTTTTCTTTGTGGTCCTTTAGGTTAAAGGGGGTAAGGGTGATGAGGTCATCCTTTCGGTGGTAAACCTTCAACGTATACCCCATATCCACCCCTTCCACGATCCAAACCGCAACAACATCGCCGTTCCGAGGTTCCAAATCGGAATCCAGGAGGATTAAATCGCCTTGCTGGAAATTCGGCTCCATGCTGTTTCCGTCCACCTCCAGGCAAAACTCGGTATCCTTGACCTTGCTGTGCATGATGGTGCACCACAGGCTTTCGTTCTCTGTCCACTGCGGGTCGGAATTGGCGGCGATTTTGGAGTAGAAGCGGACCCGGGACCACATGGGAGGCTGGGGCGAATCGATGTTATGGTCAATAGGTACCGAGGTCCTGTATTCGTGGATCGCCTCGGAAACGGTTAGGTTGTCGACCGGGTTTTGCTCCCCTTCCGACTTCACGGGATAAGACACCAGGGCAGGTGTCGCAACCGCCTCGGCTCCCGCGGCCAATTGTGAAAATAACAATGAGGCTTTTGCGGTGTTTTCCACGACGCTTTCCACGATACGCAAAAGCTCGGCGGGCGCGTCCTTCAGCCCAGTGATGGCGTTTTTGAGTCGGGTGATATTTTCCGGCTCCGGATTTTCCACAATTTCGAAGTCGACATTGAGATCCTTCCATTGAATTCCAAGCGCACGGCAAATTTTTTCAATATTTTCCGTTGATAAATCTGCTTTTCCATTTAACACCATTGATATCATCGATTGTCCCAGGCCGATCAGACCGCTGATTTGTATCTGGTTCATGCCGTGCAAATCCATGTAATCCTTGATCTTGATGGCCACGGCTTTCGATAGACTATTCATTTTCAATCCTCCGTTTATCAAATAATATAATATTATACCACACATTATAAATAATAAATAATATTTTATTGACAAAAAGCAACTCTGTTGATATTATAGGCCAATGAAATACAACAGCATTAAATCCTACATGAAAGATAAGTCTTTGACGGAAGTTCAGCTGGCAAGAAAATTCGGGATCTGCCAGTCCTTTATGAATATGATCAAAAACGGAAAAGCTCGGCCGAACCCGGATCTGGCCCGAAAAATTTCCGGAATTACCGGGGTTCCGTTACTTGCCATTCTTTATCCGCGAAAGAAATTCCGCGCATAGGTATGGAACCGCTGCTCCCGGAAAAAATTTCCAAGGGTTTTCCCAATAAAGGAGAACGAAATGCGAATCGTCGCCAGGGAAAAGGCAATCAAAATAATCCAGAATCATGCGGCTTGGTCCGGGGGATGCGATTTCCCAAAAGGGAGTTTGCTGGCTGGCAACGCAACCAGGCTGGCGTCCCAAATCGCTCTCTGCGATCTATCATGGACCAAACGTGAAAAAATTCGGTCCATCGCTTCCTGCATCCAGCAATGGGCGGAAGATTCCCGCCCGCTGGCTATCGATCTTTCGGACCGGATGGTGGCGGAAAGCCTTCTGAACAACATCATCGAAAATGCGTAACCATTTCGATCTTTTCCGGTTATGGCCCAAAATATCCTCAAATATTTTCGTAATAAATTGCTTTTCGATTGACTTCTATAAAACAAATCGCTATGATAGTAAAATAGTATAAATAATCATTTGGCAACACTTAGCGGTTTGAAAGGAAAAAAGAAAAGTCATGAAAGCAGGTGCAAGGCAAGGACGGAAACCGGAGGTCGGGTACCCGATTCGGCCGGACATAAAAAAAGCCTCGGTGGCACCCGAGGCCTTCAATAACACTTTAGAAAAAGCTCAATGAAAGGATATCACGCCATGAGTGAAAGTCAAGCATTGGTTACGGCAAACGATGCCCCTTTGACCGTGGCCCAGGTTCGGGCGCAGATCAACCTCATCCAGGAAGTGATGAGAACGACCATGCAGGACGGGCAGCATTTCGGCAAAGTTCCCGGCTGCGGGGACAAGCCAACTCTCCTTAAACCAGGAGCCGAGAAGATTTTGGCTACTTTCCGGATCGCGGTCGATCCGCAGTGCGAGGATTTGTCCTTTACCGACTGTATCCGGTACCGGGTTACGGCACGGGCGATCTCCTGCACCGGGACTTTCCTCGGAGCTGGCGTTGGAGAATGTTCCAGCGACGAGGAAAAATACAAGTGGCGCTCGGCGGTCTGCCATGCCGAATTCGAGGCAACCCCGGAGGACCGGAGAAGGATAAAGTACCTTCGCAATAATGGCACCATCAATCAGATCCGCACCAATCCGGCCGACATCGCCAATACGGTCCTGAAGATGGCCAAAAAGAGAGCCCTGGTCGACATGACTCTCACGGTGACCGCCGCCTCCGATATCTTCACGCAGGATATCGAGGATCTTCCGGCCGAGATCCTCAACCAAAACGGGCAGTCGGATCAACCTCGCCCGCAAGCCTCTCGCCCGCCCATTGCCCCTCCGCAAAGGAAGAGCGAGGCAGCTCCTTCGGCCCCGGCCGGGAACGGGAACCTCATCAGCGAGGCGCAAGCCAAGAGAATGTTTGCCATTTCCAAGGGCTGCGGCTGGGAAAACGAAGACGTCCGCAAGCTCATCAACGGTTTTGGATTCGAGCACACCCGGGATATCACCCGGGACAAATACGAGGCAATTATTAACTCCCTTCAGGAGGTACCCGTGAACGATGAACTGGAGGCCGTAAATGAATGACCTGGTCCGAAAAGGCCACCCGGAGATCGAGTTTCAGGCCGAAGACCATACCTACAGGCACCTGCCTTCGTTGCGTCAGGTGCCGTCGGTGACCACGATCCTCAAGGTCATGGGAACCTACAGGGATATTGACCCGGAAACCCTGAGCTACGCGGCGATGCGGGGTACGCACGTGCACCAGGCGTGCGAGCTGTACGATATGGACGATTTGGACATCGAACGGTTGGACCCGCCATCGCCGGTTATGTCAACGGTTGGATCGAGTTCCGGAAGCGAACCGGCTTTCTGATTGAGGAAACCGAACAAGTGGTTTTCCATCCAACACTTTGGTATGCAGGAACCCTGGACCGGATTGGCCGGTTCCCGGACGGCAACACCGTCCTCCTGGATATCAAAACATCTGCCAAGATCGAAGACATAACCGGCATGCAACTCGCGGCCTATGCCGGCTGCCTAACGACTATCCCCAAAATGAAGCTATGCGTCCAGCTGACAAGAGACGGGCGCTACAACGTGAAAGAGTTCAGCGAATACCATTGGTGGCGCAGATTCCGGGCCTGCCTGGATTTCTGGAACCTGAAGAAAGAAATGGGGTACGAAATATGATCAGCGGGAATTTAGCATTGGTGGACAAAGAGTCGATGGAAGCCCGAGAAACGCTGGCCATCGCCAAGACCCTGGTGATAACCACCGACAACGACTACAACCGGGCGGGTGAGCTTCTGCGGGGGATCAAGACGATCTCCCGGCAGATTGAAGAACACTACGACCCGCACATCAAAAGGGCCTACGAGCAGCACAAGGCCTTGGTCTCCGACAAAAAAGCCAACCTCAAACCGTTGGAAGAAGCCGAAGCCATCCTCAAGCCCAAAATGGCCGACTACCATGAGGAACAGGAACGGATCCGCCAGGAAGAGCAGCGCCGCCTGGCCGAGGAAGCCCGCAAAGCGGAAGAGATTCGGTGTCTGGAAGAAGCCGCACTCCTTGAACAGCAGGGTGAAGTGGCGTTTGCCGATCATCTGATAAAGGAAGTGTTGACGGCCCCGGCACCGCTCATCACTCTCCCCAAATCCGCTAAGGCGGACGGGATTTCCATCAAGTCGGTGTGGAGTTATGAGGTGGTGAATGAGGCCCTGATTCCGCGGGAATACCTCAGCATCGATCACTCCAAAATCGGCAAGATTGTCACCGCGATGAAAGCTCAAACCAGAATCCCGGGAATTAAGGTAATCGAACAAAAGCAGGTATCGGCAAGGAGGTGGTAGATGTGGATCACTATCCCACAATTATCTAAACTTTCCGGCCTTTCAGAAAAGCGTATCCGCCGGTACATCACGAACGGGATGCGGTACTACCAGGATAATCCGGGTGGCCTGATAACTGTCCGGATGAGTGACCTTGAAGACTATCGGAAGCGGTTTGTACGCTGTGCTGAACGCGAAATGCCTGACGCAATTCGAATTCTATCGACCATGAGGGAGATCAGATCATGACAGCAAAACTACATTACGATAATAAAGGCTGGCGCGTAGTTATCAACTGGAAAGGCCGCCGAAAGGAGAAACGATTCGGAAACCGTAGAAATTCTGAAAAGTTAGCCCAACAGTTTGCCGAACAAGTAAACCACCTGATTAATGTAGGCGATCCTTGGATGCTCACCTCGGCGATTGACGAGAAGAAGGAAGAACCGAAAAAGAAGGAAATCACCGTCGAGGAATATGCAAAGCAGTGGCTTGCAGACATCGAACCGAACCTGAAGCCAGCCACGCACCTGTCATACAGTCAATCGACAGAAAAACACATTATCCCCGAGATCGGATCCGTAGCTTTAGTTGATATAGATTATAAGTTGCTGAAGACATTCATCACCAAGAAGATTGCTGAGGGCTATAGCAAAAATTCAACCAGGATCATGATTGCCACCCTGTCCTCATTGCTCTCAGAGGCTTCCAGAGACGGGCTGATCCGATCCAATCCAACCCACAGTGTAGGAAGATTACTGGCTGGCGTACGCATGGTAAAAGATGAAGTCGACCCTTTTACAATGGAGGAATTTGAAAAGTTGGAGCTGGCCGCATTGCAGCGGCGGGAAGTATACCGTGACCTGATCGCTTTCCTGTTCCGAACCGGAGCACGGATCGGCGAAGCACTCGTCGTTCAGTTCGGTGACATCAATTGGGAAAGCGAAGAAGTACGTATACAGAGGGCGATATCCTGCAACCCAAGGCTGAAAGGAAAAGTCGGACTCACAAAATCTGAGTATGGCATGAGGGACATTGACCTTTCTCCGGAGGCATTAGATATGCTCCAAAGGCGAAAGCGCGAGTACCTGGAACAAACCCTGAAGGATCCCAACCTAAATCCCAAAGGTCTAATTTTCGCCAACAACGTCGGAAAGAGACTTGACTACGCAAGGTTCTGTAGTTTTTTTTCGAACCTGCAACTGTCCGCCGGTTTGCGCCATAGAACCATCCATGACCTTAGGCACAGTTTCGGCTCGATCCTACTTTCCTCGGGTGCCCCGATCGGATATGTGGCCAAACAAATGGGCCACGCAAAGGCTACGACAACTCTACGGTATTACTCGAAGTGGATGCCGAAGGAAGGTGAGTCTTATACGTCAATTTTGGACCGAAAAACGTGGCAAAATCGTGGCACTGACAAGAAAAGGCAAAAAAATGAAAAGTAATTTACCGCAAGTTGTTGATTTATATGGAGCCAGCGGTCGGGGTCGAACCGACGACCTACTGATTACGAATCAGTTGCTCTACCACTGAGCTACGCTGGCTGCGGAGGCGGGACAATTATAGCA
>CAINFC010000288.1 GCA_903847975.1 uncultured Acidobacteriota bacterium
GGCTGATTTTAAAACAAATCCGTTTACCCGGGGTAGCGCCTGCGGCGCAACCCCGGGCTGTGTTACGGAACCCCTTCAGGGTTCACGGACTTTTTACGAAACCATCAGAGAAGATGAAGCGGTAAAAAGTCCCTCTTCCCTTCCGAAATATCCGGACGGCTTCTTTCTTCCTTCCCGATCTTCCCGTCTTCCTGTGAATTGTCCGGCTCACAGGAAGGAAGGAAGAGCGGGAAAAAGGCGGAGGGCCAAGTCGCCGGCAAACGGGAAATTTTTACAGCTTCATGAGAGAAGGGAAGGATTCCCTGCCTCCCGGGACTCACCTGGGCTGGAGGTTTACCTTGCGAAGGATAGCCTGAAAACGCGGATCCGGGCGCAGCCCTTCCAGCATGGGATCGATGGGCAGCGTTACCAGCCAGCGGGAGCGCTCCTCGTAGCACTTCTGCAGATATTCCAGGGCCCGGTCCTTTTCCTTCAGGGCCGCATAAAGCAAAGTAAAGCAGAAAGGGGCAACGTATTGCTTCTTTTCCAGGGTCAACAGCTCCGCCAGCACCCTTCTGGCCTCCGGCAGGTCGCCGGCAGAGGCGAAGGCGTACCCCAGCTCCGCCTGGACAGGGGCACCACCGCCGGTTCGCACCGCACTTTGCAATTCAAGGATCGCCTGCCGGAAATCGCCTTTTTGAAGATAGGCTTCCCCCAGAACACGATGCAGAAGCCAGAAGTCAGGCTGCCGTTTCATTTTTTTGCGTAAATCTTCGATCGCTTCATCATAGCGCCCGGCAAAGTAAAGCACCTGGCCGATATTGGCTCCTATGGTCTGGGACAGGGGATCGTATTGTTCGGCCAGCTTCACTTCCACCAGGGCCTGGGCAAACCTCCCGGTCCTCATCAAGCCCAGCGCATACCTCTGTCGGGCAATGGCGGAATCCGGTTTCAGGGCAATCGCCTGCTTGAATTCCTGTTCCGCCCGGGTCCAGTCCCAGTCGTGATAAAGAAAGACGGTACCGAGCGTGGCATGGGGTTCCGCCAGTCCGGCGTCGTAGTGCAGGGCTTGCCGGGCAGCCGCCTGCGCCTGGAGATAAACCTCTTCCGTGGGCAAAACCCCATAGGTGGCGAGAGTCAGGTAGCAGTCGGCCAGGCCGGAGTACGATATGGCATACGTGGGGTCTGCTTCGATGGCTTCCCGGAACAGTGCGATGGCCTTGCGGATTCCCTCTTCTGTCTTTTTATTCCAGAAAACCAATCCTTTCAGATAGAGCTGATAGGCCTGAGGGTTATCCGCAACCCGGGATTTTGACGAATCCTGTTCCCTTCCCACCAGTTCCCGGGTCAGCAGGGGGACAAATTGCCTGGCCACGGAATCCTGCATGGAAAAGATATCCCCCGAGGGTTCATCCAGGTGGGACGACCAGATGGCCACCCCGTCCGAAACGCGTATCAGCCGGGCCGTAATGCGGGCCTGTCCGCCGGAACGGAGAACGGTTCCATCCAGAACCAGATCCACCTTCAGCTCCCGGCCGGCATCCAGGATGTCCTTGCTCGAATTGCCGTACCCCAGTACCGAGCGGGTGGGGCGAACAACCAGCGGGCGGACTTCGCTCAGTCGGGCGATCATGGTGTCCGCCAGCCCGAGCCCCAGCAGCTCGTCACCCGAACCGACGGCTATCATCCGGAACGGCAAGATGGCAATGGATAGGTGAGCGGGCGAGGCCGACTCGCGGGAATAGCGGGTCATGAAATACCACCCGAACCAAGCCAGCAGCAGCAAAGCCGGAACACCCGGGGCGATCCATCTTGCATAACGGTAAAGCGGCGCAGCTCCGGGCAGTTTTTTCCCATCCGGAACCGACCCGGCCATCTCGCCATTCCATCCGCCCCTGGCTTCCTGATCCGAATGGCCCGATACCGGCTCCGTAAAGGGAGCAGCCGGCGGGCCCGCGCCCGGAACGTCATGAACATCGGCTTTAAAGCGGTAGCCGCGTCTGGGTACGGTCTCAATGAAGGAGATTCCCGGGGCTGCCTCGGCCAGCGCTTTGCGCAGCATGGAAACATTGACGGTAATGTTATTTTCTTCAATAAAGGTGCCTGGCCAGACCTGCTGCAGCAGCTCTTCTTTGGTCACCAGCCGACCATGGCTGCGTACCAGAATCGCCAGGAGATCAAAGACCTTGGAGGTCAGCGGAACCGGCTGACCGTCGCACCGGAGCACGCGCTCGTCGCCATCCAGATAAAAGGGACCAAATTCATAGGATTTGCTCGGTTCCATCGGCTCACCGTCGGTTATGGAAAGGCATATCGCTGATAAACCTCCCTTCCCCAGTCTACAACAAAGCCGAGTTGGCATGCAAACCCGGCCGAGTTGACGGATTAGCGACCGTTTAATCCTTTTTTAGGAACGATTTTATTCCGATTTAAAGACATTCCATGGAGATTTCCGGGAGAATCGGACGGTCACTTTTTAATCGAGGAGTCAGGAAAAATGTCATTCATATATGTACCGGCGAAAGCTGCGGCCAGGCCGATCTTCTTTCTGGCCTTTTTTCTATTCCTGTCGACGGCAAAGGCTCCGGGAGGAGCAATACAATATCAGGCAGTCGGCACAAGGGCAATGATCTCCTCTGCCCATTCCCTGGCTACCATGGCAGGAATCGAGATTCTGCGTCAGGGAGGCACCGCTTTCGATGCCGCCGTCGCCGTTTCCGCTACCCTCAACGTGGTGGAGCCTTCGCGCTCCGGAATCGGCGGGGTCGGTTTCATGACATTATATATTGCCAAAACCGGCGAGGTGCTGTCCCTGCAAATGACCGGGGCCGCCCCCTATGCCGCCACGCCGGACAAATTCAGCAGCAAACGCGATCAGGAGGCCGGCTACCTCTCCGGTGTCGTTCCCGGCAATTTCGGCGGCTGGGTTTACCTGCTGGAGCGATACGGGACCATGAGCCTCGACCAGGTTTTCAAAACGGCCATCGATTATGCCGAAAATGGGTTCCCGGTCGATTCCTACCTGGCAGAAACGCTGGAGGATGTCAAATCCACCCTGGAAATCTTTCCGGAAACCGCGGAAGTGTACCTGCCCCAGGGAAAGCTTCCGCAAAACGGCCAACGGCTGATTCAGGCCGGCCTGGCCGGAACCTTCCGGCGTCTGGCTGCCGCAGAGCAGGAAGCGCGCAAAAGCGGCAAGAGCCGCAAAGACGCCCTGCAGGCGGCCTACGACCTCTTTTACAGGGGAGAAATCGCCAGGGAGTTTGTGGCCTTCTACCAGGAAAACGGAGGTCTTTTTTCCGCCAGGGACTTCGCCGACTATCGTCCGGTCTGGACCCGACCGGTTCATACCCGCTACAAGGATTACGATGTCTATAGCAGCGGCTTGCCTTCCCGCGGCGGCATTCAGACCGTCATGGTGCTCAACCTGCTGGAGTCTTTCGACCTGAAAAGCCTGGGCCACAACAGCCCATCGTATCTGCACCTGCTTTCGGAGGCCATTAAGCTGGTCAACGCCGATGTTTACCGCTACCTGGGCGATCCGAAATTTGTGCAGTCTCCCCTGGAAGGCATGCTTTCCAAGGAGTACGCAACCGAGCGGCGCAGCAAAATTTCCTTGGATAAATCCAGCCCTTATGCAGCGGCAGGAAACCCGGCTTCCACCGGGAAGGGAACGGAATCATTTCCGCCCGCCGGGGCCCTGAACCCCGCCGACAGAAACAGCCCGCTCCCTGCCGAGTTCTCCTACCGGGACGACATCCATACCACCCATTTCGACATCATCGACCCGGCAGGAAATGCCGTCTCCTGCACCCCTACGATCGGAACTTTCGGGACCAAGGTCGTGGTGGGGAAAACGGGAATAATCTTTCACAACGCCACCCGGTTCGGCTCCTTCTCTCCCTACAGGGGGGACGCCAATTTCATCGATGGCGGCAAAACCTCCCTGCTGAACAACTCTCCGATGATCGCGATGAAAAACGGCAAGCTGTTTATGGTCTGGGGCACTCCCGGCGGAGAAGGGATCGGGCAGACCCAGTTTCAGGTTTTTCTGGATGTGGTCGAGTTCGGGATGGGAATCCAGGAGGCGATCGAAGCTCCACGGATGGAACTCCGGGCGAAGCCCGATTTTTACAAAGCGGGAGCCGATGTCAGCATCGGATTCGAAAACCGGATTGCCGCCGACACGCGCCAGGCCCTGGTGGAGAAAGGAAACCGGATCCGGATGGATGAGCAGCCCTTTGCCCAGGTGTTCGGCGGCATGCAGGGCATCCTGATTCATCCGGAGTTCGGCACCCTTCTGGGGGGAGCGGATCCGCGGCGCGGCGGCTGTGCCCTCGGCTATTGAAAAGATGTTATCGTTCCTTTTTTTGGAGAAGCAGGTCATGAAATCCCGGTTGAATTCGATTCCATTGATTTCCACGTGGTGCCTGATGTTGTGTCTGATTTCCGCGGATCGTCCGACCCCCGCTCAAAGCACGTTCCAGGCGGAACTGCCCCTGGCGGTCACCTCCTGCGGACAGAGTCCCGATGCCTTTACGGTCAGCATCCTGCTGAAGCGGCTCAAGGTGGAGCATACCTTTCAGAACACCCTAAAGCCGGAGGGACTGAAGTCCCTTAAAACGCTGGTCGTCGTCATGGGGGGCAGCGCCAAGGGCCTCGGCGAAGCGGGCATCGACGAAAAGGGCGAAGTCGAAAGAGTCAGCGGCCTGCTGGCCAAGGCCAGGGAGCTCAAAATAAAGATCCTGGCTGTTCATATCGGCGGCGAATCGAGAAAGGGGCCGCTTTCCGACAAGTTCATCCTGCCGGTCGTTTCCCGCGCCGACTATGTCCTGGTGACCGAAGACGGAAATAAGGATGGCTTTTTCACCCGCCTGACGCAGGATAAAAAGATTCCCCTGGAAGTCGTCAAACAGACCCGGGAAGTAGGCCAGAGAATACAGGCCCTGGTGACCACCCGGTAGTCTTTTCCCAAGGAAACAGCCTTGTCTGCCCAAACGGCCCAGTCTCTTCTTCTGGTTCTGGTCATGTCCGGCGCTTTTGCGGCCGCGGTGCGCTTCGGACGACTGTCGGATTCCCTGGCCATCCTGGTGTCCGCCGCGGCCGGCCTTCTTCTGGCCGGCTTCCCTCCGCTCGATTCCCTACGGCACCTGGTGGATGGCAGCTTCACCTTTCTGCCCATCGTTCTGATCATCTGTTCCGCTCAGTTCTTCATCAACGTCCAGCGGGAATCGGGTGCCTTGAGCGCCATGGCCCGCGATCTGGTGATCGCCTTCCATCGCTACCCCAGGGTTCTGCTGGTCCTGTTGATGTTTCTGACAGTTCTGCCAGGAGCCCTGACCGGCCCCGGCGCTGCCGGGCAGTTTGCTTTCGGCAGCCTGGTGTCCTCGCTGCTTCTGCTGATGAAGCTGCCGCGGGTGAAAGTGGCCGCCTTTATCGCCATGGGTGGCGTGATTGGAACGTTCGCCCCGCCGATCAATGTGCCGGCTATGATCATTGCCGCAGGCATCAACATGCCTTACCTCGGCTTTTTCCTGCCCCTGCTGCTGCTCACCGTCCCGCTGGCGGTTTTTTCCGCCCTTTACCTGGGGTTGCGCCATCTGGAAGGTCCGCTGGACCGGGAAAAAGCCATTCAGGCTCTTCCGCCGATCCCCGAGAAGATGAAAGGAATCCGGGTTTATGGTCCAATGATCCTGGTGGTCGGACTGATGGTCCTCTCCCGCCTGGCTCCACACAGCCTTCCGCCCATCGGTGTGGCGCTCATGTTTCTGCTCGGTGCCGCTGCGGCGTATCTTCTTGGAAACAGGCTGAAATCACCCCTCGCCGTTTCCCAGGAAGCCTTCCTGGAAACGCTGGAAGTGAATGCCGTGCTGCTCACCGTGGGCGCGCTGGTTCAGGCCATGGCGGCCAATGGCGTCCGGGGACTGCTGGTTATCGGCTCCATCAGTCTTCCTCTTTATGTTCTGTATTCGGCGATTTTCATCGCCTGCTGCTTTCTCGGCGGCGTGCTGGGCGCCTTTGGAGTCGCTTCGATCTTCGGCATCCCTTTTATGCTGGCCCTACTCGGCCGCGATCCGATTCTGGCAACGGTCGGGCTCAGCATCATCGCCTGTGTCGCCAATATTGCGCCGCCTACGGCCGTTCTCGGCAAAAGCGCCATGATCCTGGCCGATTGCCGGGATCCTTACTCCCGCTTTCTGACCGTTTCCCTGGTTCCCAACCTGGCAGTCGGCCTGCTCGGCCTGCTGCTGGTCATTTTTGCGGATTCCCTGCCGTTTCTCCGACTTTAAAGAAGGTTCGCTATGATCACCATCCTATACCAGCTTTTATGCGCCTACCTGGTTTTCCTGATCTGCCGGCAGCTTTTGGGCACCCGGGCCGGCAGACAGCAGAAGGCGGTTATGGCCTTCATGCTTATTCCGCTCATTCTCCGGGCTCTGCTCATTAAATAGCCAACGCCTGCCATGCCCGGACGTCTTTATTCTGTTTCGCTTCTCGGTCTGGCTCTGGCGGCTGTTCTGCTGACCGGCCGGGAATTCCGCTCCCTGTCGGAAAAGCAGACCGTCGTCCGCGGGCCGGGGGTATCCGCAGTGACGCGGCTCAGCGATTGCCTTCCTGCCCTGCGGGGTACTGCAGGAGATACCGATGTCTATTTCCTGGAGAGCGGGAAACCGGGAGGAACCCTGCTGGTTCTGGGGGGGGTGCATGCCAACGAGCCGGCCGGGATGCTTTCCGCGGTGCTGCTCGTCGAAAATGCCCGGCTGGAGAAAGGAAGAATGCTGGTCATACCGGAAGCCAACGCCAGCGCCTTTACCCACGTGGAATCCGCCGAAGGATTTCCGGTGCGCTTTACCATGGCCGCCGAGGATGGCAGCGCTCGCTGGTTCCGCTTCGGCGGCCGCCTGACCAATCCGGTTCACCAGTGGCCCGATCCGGAAGTATACACGCACTACCCCAGCGGCCAGCTGCTTTCCGACTTCGATGTGCGCAATCTGGACCGGGCATTTCCGGGCCGGCCCGACGGTAACTTCACGGAGAGAATCGCCTTTGCCATCACCGGCCTGATCCGCCGCGAAAAGGTGGACCTGACGATCGATCTGCACGAAGCCCGGCCGATGAACCCGATCGTCAACTGCGTCATCTTCCACGAACGGGCTCGGGAAATCGCCTCCCTGGGGTCCATCGACCTGGAAAGCGCCGGAGTCAAGCTGCGTCTCGAGCCTTCCCCCCAAAACCTGCATGGGATGAGCCACCGGGAACTGGGCGATCATACCGATACCACCGCTCTGCTTATGGAAACAGCCAATCCCATCCAGGACCGGCTTCACGGGCGGACCAGCGAACAGCTGATCCTGGACGGCAGGGATGACTTTTTTCTGCAAGCCGCGCGCCGCGGGCTGCTGTATGTGACTTACGAAGGGAAAGGCCTTCCCTTGGAGGAGAGGGTGGGCCGACACCTGGCCTCTCTGGCGAAGCTGGTGCAGATTTTCGGCGAACTGAATCCGGAGCGCGAAATCGGCCTGGGCAACCTTCCGGATTACGCCCTTTTGAAAGACAGGGGGATCAGCCCGTTTCTTCGCCCGGCGATCCGCTGATCCGCGGCCACAGGAGCTTCCCTGACAAGGTTTAATCACCTCAAATACCCAAACCAAGGAGCGCATGATGTATTCCCGAATTGGATTCATTCTTCTGCTGATTTTTTGGGCTTCCGGCTTCGCCTTTGCTCAGGGCAATCCGACCGGGACAATTTCCGGACAGGTTGTCGATCCCTCGGACCTTCCCATGCCGGATGTGAACATCCGGGTGGCCTCCCCCGTTCTTCAGGGGGTGCGCACCGCGATGACCTCGGCGAACGGTGACTTCATTTTACCGTTCCTTCCGGCCGGGGAATACACCATCACCTTCGAACGCCAGGGCTTCAGCCGGGTGCAGCAGACCGTCCACCTGAAGATGGCGGAGACACTGCCGGTGAACGTTAAAATGACCCTGGCCAGCGTAGCCACGGAAGTGACGGTCACCGCGGCGGCCGCGGACCTGACCGCCACGGCGACCGTGGCCAGTACCGTGAAATCGACGACCGTCGAAAACATTCCCCTGGGCCGGACCCTGGAAGCCGCCACCCTTCTTTCCCCCTCTGCCGTCAATAACGGAGCCAACGGCAACACCATGATTTCCGGGGCCCTGTCCTACGACAACCTTTACCTGGTCAACGGAGTCAACGTCAATCAGAACACCAGCCAGCAGCCGCGCACGCTCTACATTGAAGACGCGATCCAGGAAACCAAGGTTTCCAGCGGCAACATCTCCGCCGAATATGGCCGGTTCCAGGGGGGCGTGGTGAACATGATCACCAAGTCGGGAGGAAACCAGTTCAGCGGTTCTTTCCGCACCACTTTCACCAACGACTCCTGGAAGGCTCTTACGCCTTATCCCGGCGACCGGAACCTGGATGCGGTTGTCCCGGCCTATGAAATGACCCTCGGCGGGCCGGTATTAAGGGACAGGCTCTGGTTTTTCGGAGCGGGACGGCTGCAGAAAAACACCTACAACAATACTACTCCCTACACCGGCTTCAACTATACCAAGGAGGTCAATGACCGGCGGGGCGAAGGGAAACTGACTTACACCATCAATCCGCGGAATACTGTTTTGGTTTCCTATCTGCGTCGGGCCTACACCACCAAGAACGACAGCTTCAGCACCATCATGGACAAGGCCAGCCTGTACGACGATACCATCGACGAATCCCTGCTGGCGGCCAACTACCAGGCGGTACTGAAAAACAATCTTTTTGCCGAAGTCCAGTATTCCGTCCGCAGGATGGACACCACCGGCGTCGGCTCCCGCTACATGGACCTGCTCAAGGGAACGCCCATCTGGGACCGCTCCCGCGGCCAGGCCCGCTTCAACGCTCCGACCTACTGTGCGGTCTGCCCGGATGCCGTCAACCTCATGAACAACTGGGATGCCTACGGAAAGCTGAATTACTTTCTCTCCACCGACAGCCTCGGCTCGCACAATCTCGTGGGGGGATTCGATCTCTTCAAGGAGATGCGCAAGAACAACCAGAACTCTTCAGCCAGCAGCTTCCGGGTGCAGTCTACCGGCGCCATCATCGATGGCCAGACGATCTACCCGATTTTCCGCACCGGAACCACCACCTACGTCGAGTGGCTGCCGGTTTTCGAGCCGACCAAAGGCAACGATTTGCGGACCTACTCCGGATTCCTCAACGACGTCTGGCGTCTGAACAGGCGCATCACCTTCAACCTCGGCCTGCGCTACGACAAAAACAGCACGCGGGACCAGGGCGATAAGCCGGTGGGCAACGCCTCCAGCTACAGCCCCCGCCTGGGTCTGTCCCTGGATCTCTTCGGAAACGGAAAGTGGGTTGCCAACCTGGGATATGCACAGTATGTAGGGTTGTTTATCACCGGGATTGCCGACCAGGCTTCGGCGGCAGGACGCCAGGCTTCCTACAGCTTCTACTACCAGGGGCCCAGCGTGAACACCGGCTCTACCGGCCCCTACCTGGACGCCCAGCAGGCCCTGCAGATTCTCTTCGACTGGTTTAACGCCAACGGCGGCACGAGCCGCACCCCCCGCCAGCAACCCAGCATCCCGGGAGTCAACACTGCCGTCGACCCCGGGATTCGCTCGGCGAGCACCCGGGAAGCCATGGCGGGCGTGACCCGCACCCTGGGCCACCGCGGGTCTCTTCGCCTGGACTTCGTTTACCGCAAGTTCGGAAACTTCTATGGCGACTACGTCAACATGTCCACCGGGGTAGTCAAGGATCCCAGAACCGGCCAGCAGTTCAACCTGGATGTAATCGGCAACACCAGTGCCGTCCAGCGCAATTACAAGGGGCTGAGCACCCAGTTCAGCTACCGGCTGATACGCAACCTGCAGATGAACGGCAGCTGGATGCTATCCTACGCCCGGGGCAGCACCGAAGCGGAAAGCTCGACCACGGTCGTCTCTCTGGCCAGCGCCGACCAGTACCCGGAATACCGCCAGGCCCGGTGGAATTACCCGACGGGCTATCTCAACGCCGATCAGCGCCACAAGGTGCGTCTCTGGGCCACCTACGATCTTCCCGTGCTTGCGGAACTCGGGCGCTTTGCCCTGGGCTGGATGCAGCGTTATGACTCCGGGCAGCCTTACGATCACAGCATATCGGTTGACAGCCGGCCCTACGTTACCAACCCGGGCTACCTGCTTCCCCCCTCCACGGTAACTTATTTCATCTCCGGCCGCGGCGCGTTCCGCTTCAACAGCA
This sequence comes from uncultured Acidobacteriota bacterium, assembly GCA_903847975.1. GTDB lineage: Bacteria > Acidobacteriota > UBA6911 > CAINFC01 > CAINFC01 > CAINFC01. The sequence goes on from CAINFC010000288.1 coordinate 10,262, forward strand.
CCTGGCGGACGGACCTGTCCCTCTCCTGGACGCGCAAGGTACCGCTGCCCCGGCTGCCCAACGCCCAGATTTTCTTTCGGGCCGTCAGCAACAACATCTTCAACAACCTGCGGGTGACCGGCTTCAACACCACCCTCATCAGCCGGACAGGGGATTCTACGCTGGCCGCCTTCAATCCGTTTACCGAACTGCCGGTCGAAGGAAAAAACTGGAAAAAAGGGCCGAGCTTCGGGCTTCCGACCAGCCCCGGCAGCTACCAGTCTCCCCGCGATTTCAGCTTTTCTGCAGGATTTCGCTTTTAGCGGTGAGGCCTTCGGTGACCAGCTCCGGCTCTTCCGCCTCCAGGTCCGTATCGTGGCGCAGGATCCGCCCCATGCGCTCCATGTCGAGCTCGTTTTCCCAGCGGGAAATGGCCACCGTGGCCACACCGTTGCCGATCAGGTTGGTGAGCGCCCGGGCTTCGGACATGAAGCGGTCGATCCCCAGGATCAGGGCCAGCCCGGCAACCGGAATGGTAGGAATGGCGGCAAAGGTGGCGGCCAGGGTAATGAAACCGCTTCCCGTCACCCCGGCGGCTCCTTTGGATGTCAGCAGCAGTACCCCCAGGATGGTAAGAGTCTGCCCCAGGGATAGCTCCGTATTGGTGGCCTGAGCCACGAACAGCGCCGCCATAGTGAGATAGATGGAGGTGCCGTCCAGGTTGAACGAATAGCCGGTGGGAATCACCAGGCCGACGACCGATTTGCTGCAGCCCAGGTTTTCCATTTTGGACATCATCCGCGGCAGGACCGATTCGGAAGAGGAGGTGCCCAGCACGATGAGCAGCTCCTCCTTGATGTAGCGGATGAAGGAGAGCACCCCGAAGCCGCACAGCCGGGAAATGGCCCCCAGTACCAGGCCGATGAAAAGGAGACAGGTCAGGTAAAAGCTGCCCATCAGGAGGCCCAGCTTGGAAAGCGAGCCCAGGCCGAACTTGCCGACGGTGAAGGCCATGGCCCCGAACGCCCCGACGGGGGCGGTCTTCATGATGATGTTGACGATGGCGAAAAGGACATGGGTTATGTCTTCGATCAGCCGGTGAACCTGCTTTCCGCGCTCCCCCAGCATGGAAAGCGCAAAGCCGAACAGCAGGGCAAAAAACAGAACCTGGAGAATATCCCCGGTGGCAAATGCATCTACCGCGGTGCTGGGGATGATGTTCATCAGGAAATCCACCGTGCTCTGGGAGTGGGCCTTGGCGGTGTAGGCGGCCAGGCCCTGGGTGTCCAGTTGGGAGACATCCGCGTTCATTCCGGCTCCGGGCCGGATGATGCCGACCACCAGCAGGCCGATGACCAGCGCCAGGGTGGAGACCACCTCGAAATAGACCAGCGACTTGGCCCCGACGCGGCCGACCTTCTTCATATCGTCCATGCCGGCAATGCCGCTCACCACGGTGCAGAAAATAACCGGGGCGATGATCATTTTGATCAGCTTGATAAAAGCGTCTCCCAGCGGCTTCATGGCCACAGCGGTCTCGGGCAGGAAATAACCGAGGCCCACGCCGATAGCGATCGCAGTCAGAACCCGGAAATAGAGGTGCCTGAAAAACTTCCTTTTGCCCATCTGCTATTCTTTCACAAATGGAACGAATATAACACAACGCTTCCTAAATTGCGCCCGGACTTTTTGCAGATCCGTTCTGTTTAGAGGATAATGATTACACGCCGAAACGGTTTGGATAAATCGCCAGGCATGCGGATCATGGGGCTGAGGGGGCGGAGCTATACCAGCACAGATTTTCCTTCTTTTTAAAGTATGGAAATCCTCGCCATTGTGCCGGGCATCATCGCGGCGATCGTGACCTTTCGGAAATCGCCGCAGTACGCCTTCCTGAACGTCTACCTGCCGGTCTTTCTGCTGCTGCCCGATTACTATCGCTGGACGGTCCCCGGAATACCGAAAGTCACCTTCAACCAGGGTGCCATCCTGCCGATCGCTTTCGCTTTTCTGATGCGGGAAGGCCATAAATGGAAATTTTCTCTCGGCGACGTTCTGGTCTTCGGACTGGTTGCCTGGAATGGCCTGTCGGAATACGTAAACGCCGGATATAAGGAAGCTCAGAACCTGACCTTCGACAATATTTCCTGGATTCTGCTGCCCTATGTGCTGGCCAAAGGCATGATCGAGCCCAGCGGCTTGCGCGTACCATTTGCCAAACGCTACGTTTTCCTGCTGTTCCTTGTCGCCGTCACCGCGGTCTATGAATTCAAATTCGCGGTGGTTCCCTACAAGCCATTTTTTGACCGCCTGTTCCCCTGGCAGGGGACCGGCTGGGTCACCACCTTCCGCTACGGCTTCGCCCGCATTGCCGGTCCGTACGGCCACGCCATTCTTGCCGGCATCATGCTGGTTTCCGGATTCCGCATCCACCGCTGGCTGGAGTGGAGCGGGCACTGGGAAAAGTCGTTCCGGCATTTCCCGAAGCTCCGCCTGTCCAAGGGAATGATTATTCGCCTGGGCCTCATCGCCGGCATGGTTATGACCTTTGCCCGCGGCCCCTGGATCGGCGGAGTTCTGGCCGCGGTGGTCACCGCCATCGGCCGGGCCAAGGACCGCAAAAAGGCGCTGCTGGTCGTCCTGGGCCTGCTGCTCTTTGTCGGTGGTCCGGCCATGTTTTATCTGCTCTCCTATGCTTCCGTGAGCCGGCAGGAGGCCAAAACCGTTTCCCAGGAATCGGCGGCCTACCGCAAAGAGCTGATGGACCGCTATGTCGAAATTGCTCTGGAGAAAAGCATCCTGGGGTGGGGGCGAAACACCTGGCCTAAAATCCTGGGAATGCCTTCCATCGACAACTACTACCTGCTGCTGGCACTCATGCACGGCGTGGTCGCTGTGGGCTTTCTGGTTTCGATCATTCTGGTCATGAGCGTCCGCCTGTTCCTCCACTCCATGCGCCAGCCTCCTCCCGTTCTGCGGGGCAGCACCCTGGGATTCACGCTGCTGGGCATCTATCTCGCCATCGGATTCTCGATCGCCACCGTGTTCATGGGAGACCAAGTCATTCCCATGTTTTACCTGATCACCGGCTGGTCGGAAGGATACCTGCTGTCCGGCCGGGAATCCGCGGGGTCCGCGCCCGCGGCGGTTGCCTCTTCCAAGCCGTTTTCCTTCCGGAGAATTCTCAAATGACCGATCGCCAAGAGCCTTCCGTTGCCTACCTGGTAAGCCGGTATCCGCACATCTCCCATACCTTTATTCTTCGTGAGGTGGCAGTCCTGCGGCAGGCCGGCCTGCGCATCGAGACGGCTTCGGTCAACGATCCGGATCGCCCCCCGGAACGGCTGACCGCCGAGGAGCGCGCCGAAGCGGCCGCTACGTTTTACATCAAGCGGGCCGGGGTCTCCGGGGCATGCAGCGCTCACCTGCGCGCCTTCCTGGCGCACCCGCTGCGGTACCTGCAGGGCCTCGCTTTTTCCCTGTCCCTGGGCGGAGCCGATCTCCGGCAGGTGGCGTTCGGCATCCTGTACTTTGTGGAAGCGGTCATGGTCGGCGTCTGGATGCAGAGCCGCGGAATACGGCACCTGCATGTGCATTTCGCCACGCCGGCTTCCACGGTCGGGCTCATCGCCAGGCGGGCCTTTCCGATTTCCCTGTCGATTACCGTGCACGGACCGGATGAGTTTTATGACGTGCAGGCTTACCGGCTGCGGGAAAAGATCGCCGGCTCCGACTTTATCTGCTGCATCGGGATGTACGCCCGCAGCCAGCTGATGAAGCTGTCCGCTCCGGAGCAATGGCCGAAATTCGAAGTCTGCCCCCTCGGGGTGGACCCGGATGCCTTTGTCCCCAGGCCGTTTCGCGAAAAGCCGGCCCCTTTCAACGTGCTCTGCGTGGGCCGGCTGGTGGAAGCCAAGGGACAGCATATCCTGATTGCCGCCGTGGACCGGCTGGTCCAAAGCGGCCGCGACGTCGAGCTCTGCCTGGTCGGCGACGGACCCGATCGGGCTTCCCTGGAAAAATCCGTCGCCCGACGCGGGTTGCAGGCCCGGGTGACCTTCACCGGGTCCGTCAACCAGGACGAGATTCGCGAATACTACCGCCGGGCCGATGTGTTCGCCCTGGCCAGCTTCGCCGAAGGCATCCCGGTCGTACTAATGGAAGCCATGGCGATGGAAATCCCTTGCGTCACCACCTGTATTACCGGAATTCCGGAGCTGATCCGGGATGGAATCGACGGGTTTCTGGTCCTTCCTTCCGATGAGAAGGGGCTGGCGGAAGCGATTGCCGGACTGCAGCAAAATCCCGGGCTCTGCCGCGAAATCGGGCAGGCCGGACGGCTTCGGGTGATCGAAAAATACAATCTGGGGAAAAATACTCTTCTCATGGCGGAAGTCTTTCAGCGCCGGCTGGGGGGCTGTTCATGAGAATCTTCGGGGCCCTGCTGCTGATCGCCGTGCTGTCCTCCGGCCTTTATTTTTTTCCCTGGGCTGACCCGCAACAGGAATTCCGGAGCAGCCAGAGGCCGATGACCGTCCCGCTGACGGTCGATCCCGCTGCCGCGCAGAGCGACTTGCCGCGCATCGGCATGAACCTGGGCACCTGGACCTCCTGGGGAGCGGAGCAGTATGGCTCCAACATTGTAAAGAACCCCGGCTTTGAGGGCCTGATCGACCGGGCCATTGCCATCGTCAGGCAGGCCGATACTCTTTCCTTTTCCGACGACAACGAATACCTGGGCCGGGCGGACGGCTTCTGGGCCGGCGCGGAATACGATGTCCGAACCGGTCTTTCGGCCGGCCGGCGCGGAACGCTCTCCGATTCGCGCCAGAAGGACACGGACGGATACCCGCGATATATCTCCTCCACGGTCCTTCCCCCGCTCCTTCCGGGAGATGTCGTCGCCCTGACCCGGTTTAAAAACGATGAGCTGCCCTCCAAATGGTGGTTTCCGCAGGAAAGCTCCTCCGTTGTGGGTGTATCCAGCGACGTTCCGGCCGGCAGTCCGGGTAAGCGAAGTGTTGTCCTGAAGCCGGCTCCCGGCCGTGAGGCGGTCCTGCACACCTACTTTGACGCCATCGGCAGCCGGGCGGGCAAAATGCTCCCGCTGCAGGGGCCCTGGAGGCTCTCCTTTTTCAGCAGGCAGGGCCCGGGAGATTCGCGGCTCGAGGTCGAGCTTCGCCGGGAAGGGGCCCCGCCCATGCTGCAGCGCACCCTGGAGCCCTCCCGCTCCTGGGCCAGAACGAACCTGGAGTTTTCCGCCAGCGACGACGGACCGGACGGCACGCTGCAGCTTCATTTCCAGGCCACGGGCAGCGGAGAGGTGCTGCTCGACGATGTCGAGCTGACCGCCGCGGGCGCAGACTCCCCCTTCCGCAGGGAGTTGACGGAAGCGCTGGCCCGGCTCCAGCCCGGCTACCTCCGCGACTGGCAGGGGCAGCTGGGCGACACCCTGGAAAACCGGCTGGCCTCTCCCCTGGCACGCGTCCCCTCGCGATACCGCCCCGGGGTCGAGGAAGCCAAGTACTTCTATTCGCTGCCCGAATTTCTCGATCTGTGCAGCCGGCTGCACGCGCGCCCCTGGATCGTCGTCCCGCCCACTTTTTCCGACGAGGAGAACCTGGCTTTTGGACGCTTCCTGGCGAATCAGGCCGACACCAGCCGGTTCGATGAAGTTCTGGTGGAATTCGGCAACGAAAACTGGAATTCCATTTTCCGCCCCGCGGGCATACCCAACCCCGAAGCCCATGCCCAGGCCTTCCAGCGGGCTTTCTACCGGATCCGCCAGGGAGCGGGAAGCTCGGTCCGGCTGATTTCGGTGGCCAACGGCCAGTATGTGTACCCCTCCTATGCCCTCGATGTCGCCGGGCACGCCTTGCCGGACATGCTGGCCGTGGCCCCCTATTTCCTGCACCGCCTGGAAGCGGGAACGGGCCGCGCGGAGCGCCTGGCGCAGCTCTTCGCCCGGGATTCCTTCGGCCAGATGCTGGCCACGGGCATGGAGAAGATGGGGCGTTCGCTGGGTGTCTATGAGGTCAACCTGCACACCACGGAAGGAAGTGCATCCGCAGCGGAGCGCGACGCCACCATCGCCGGCATGGCCTCCGGTTCCGCCCTGGCCAGGCGCATCCTCGAATCGCTGGCCTGGGGGATGAAGCGCCAGTGCGTCTACGTGCTGGCGGGCTTCGACACCTACCTGGCCCAGAACAAGCAATATACCCGGCTTTGGGGCGTGGTACGCGATCTGGGTTCTACCCGCCGGTTCCGGCCCACCGGCCTGGCGGTGGGCCTGCTGAACCAGGTAATCGGCGGAGACCGGCACCGGATACCGATCCCGGAATACCTGCCGGAGGTTACCGCCGCCGCCTTCCACCAGAACAGAAAGTGGAGCGCCGCGCTCGTCTCCTCGGCCTCCCAGCCGATTACCGTAACCCTCGAATTTCCTCCATCGGCGGATTCGCTCTATCCCAACCGGATCCTCCGGCTCGAAGCTTCCGACCCGGAGGCCAGCAACGAGGAATCGGAGGAGGTCCGTATCGCCGCAGAGCCGGTCCTCCCGGCCGGCAACAAACTGAAATTGAGGCTTCCCGCTTACGGCCTCGCCGTGCTAACCTCTGATCCGTAGGAAAATAGGTTATGGAATTTTTGTCCCTGATGGCCCTTGGCATCGGAGCCGCTCTGGCTCTGGTCACTCTGCCCGGCACCCTGGAACTGCTATTCCTGACCCTGGGGGGCCTTCTGCCCGGCCGCAAAGCGCCTGCCGTCCAGGCCGATCGCCCTTTTCACCTCGCCGTGATCGTGCCCGCCCATAATGAAGAGACCGGCATCCAGCGGACCGTGCAGAGCCTGCTGCAGTGCGATCCTGCGGGCCAGCGCTCCGTAGTGGTCGTGGCCGACAACTGCACCGACGCCACGGCCGAACGGGCCTCCCGTGCCGGAGCCCGGGTGCTGGTGCGCCACGACCGGGAAAGGCGGGGGAAGGGATATGCTTTGGACTACGCCTTTCAGCAACTGCTGCCGGAAGGCATCGATGCCTTCCTGATCGTGGACGCCGACACGGTCGTGGCACCGAACCTGATGGCCGAGGCCCGGCGCTATTTTCTGGCCGGAGCCGATGCGGTGCAGTGCCGGTACCAGGTCCGTAATGTCGACGCTTCCCTGCGCACCCGCTGGATGAATGCCGCTCTCCTGGCCTACAACGTCCTTCGGCCCAGGGGCCGGGACCGCTGGGGGCTGTCGTCGGGAATTTACGGCAACGGCTTCGGACTGTCCCGGGAAACCCTTCTGGCAGTCCCTTATCATGCGGTTTCCATTGTCGAGGACCTGGAGTACCACCTGCGCCTGGTCCGCGCCGGCCGAGCGGTGCGCTTCATCCACTCCAGCATCGTGTGGGGGGACATGCCCACCGGCGGACGGGCCTCCACAACCCAGAGGGCGCGCTGGGAGGGCGGAAGGCTGCTAATGGCCGTCCGGCTCGGCCCCCGGCTGCTCGGCGATATCCTGACCGGCCGCTGGCGGATGCTGGAACCGCTGCTGGACCTGCTGCTGCTGCCGCTGGCTTTTCATATCGTGTTGCTGGCCGCCGCGGCCTTCACCCCGCTGGCCGCCGTTCGGGCCGCAGCGCTGGCGGGACTGGCGGTCGTGGGCCTCCACGTTTTTGCCGCGCTGCTGAAAGGGGGCGGAGGACCGAGGGACTTTCTGGCCCTGGCGGCCGCTCCAGCCTACATTCTCTGGAAGCTGGCCATTCTGCCGATCATCGCCCTGACTTCGCGCCGCAGCGCCGAGTGGGTACGCACGGAACGTGCAAATCCCCGGAAACAGGAGCCCTTATGAGTTCGGACATCCGGCCGGATATATCCGTCGTTATCGTCAGCTTCAACACCGGCCCGCTCACCCGGGAGTGCCTGCAAACCCTGGAAGCCAATGCCGGAGGGGTCCGCTACGAGGCAATTGTGGTGGACAACGTTTCCTGCGACGGCTCGCCGGACATGATCGAGAGGGAATTCCCGGAGGCCAAACTGATCCGCAGCAGCGTGAACCTGGGCTTTGCCGCCGCCAATAATCGCGCCTTCCCCCTGGCGCGAGGGCGATACATCGTGCTGCTCAATTCGGATGCCTTCGTGCAGCCCGGGGCGCTGCCGGCCGCCGTGGAGAAAATGGACCGGAACCCGCACGTGGGCCTCGCCGGCGCTCGCCTGGTGGGACGCGACGGCTCCTGGCAGCCTTCGGCCCGCATGTTCCCCTCTCTGCTCAACGATTTTCTGACCCTTTCCGGACTGGCAGCCGCACGCCCCCGGTCCCGGTTCTTCGGCCGGCTGGACCGCACCTGGGCCCCTGCGGACCAGGCCGCCGAAGTGGACTGGGTCCCCGGGGCCTTTTCCATTCTCCGGCGTGAGGTGCTGGAAAAAGTAGGACCCTTCGACGAGAGGTTCTTCCTCTACTACGAAGAGGTCGAGCTTTGCCGCCGAATCAAGGCTGCCGGTTATTCCGTCCTGTACTGGCCGGAAATCGTCGTGGTGCACCTCGGCGGCGAATCTTCCAAGACCGTGAAGCGGCTCACCATGTCCTCTTCCGGAGCCCAGCTGACTCTCTGGCGGATGAGGAGCGCTCTGCTGTATTACCGCAAGCACCACGGCGCCGGCGTCTGGCCGGTGGCCCGCATGGAGTGGGCCTGGCACAAGCTGCGGGCCTGGAAGAACCGCGGCAGCGCGGATCCCGCGCGGGCCGCCAAGGCGGAGGAGTCCGCCACCCTGTCGGCGCTCATGGAGCGCGCCTGGTCGGAAACCCGCGGGGGCCGGATCGCCCCGCCGACGCCCTGGTAAGGGTGAAGGGAGGGAGCATGTTCGAAAACCTGCGCGATCATTGGATCACACACGAAAGGGATCCGCGGCGCCAGGGTCTTTGGGTGCTGGTGGTCTATCGCTACGGGCGCTGGCGCTACCGGATACGGCCCAAATTTCTCCGGCTGCCCTTCTCTTTCGTTTACCACGTCCTCAAGCTGGCCTCGCAGATCCTGACCGGCATTGACCTGCCTTGCGAGGTGACCATCGGCAAAGGATTTCGGATTGAACATTTCGGGGATATCATCATCAGCGGAGACACGGTTTTCGGAGACGACGTTACCATACGCAACGGCGTGACCGTGGGCCTGCGGCGCACCGGGGTTCGCGGAGCACCGGTCATCGGCAACCGCGTGGACATCGGGGCCGGCGCAAAAGTCCTGGGAAATATCCGCATCGGAGACGACGTGGCCATCGGCGCCAATGCCGTGGTGCTCACCGACGTTCCGCCCATGTCCATCGCCGTCGGCGTTCCCGCCCAGATCCGCCCGCGCAAGGTCATCCAGGAGGACGGGGCACAGGCGGAAAGCCGCCGCGATTCCTGAGGGCCGGCCCTGACGGATGGTCCGATCGAAAGACACCATCTCCTGGCGGCCGGTCCTTTCGCTTTTCTTCCCGGCCTTCTTTATCTTCCTGTGAGCCCAATCTTTTCACAGGAAGATCGGAAGACCTGGAAGGAACTCAGGGAAGGGGAAAAGCGGCACAAAGTTGCGACAGGTTCTGCCCTTTGCAGGATCTTCCCGTCTTGCTTTGGAAAATAGGTTATAATTACCACGTACCAATCAACCCATTTTCGTTTTAACAAGGCGTTTTTGGGGGCCAAATGTTCAGGTTTTCGTTGATGGCTGTTCGCAACAGGCTCACAACAGGAGATCCAAGCAGGTGACCGTTTCCCGCGGGAGAAAATTTCTCTTCCTGATCCTCGGGAATACCCGAGCTGTTTCTGCCCTGGTCTGCCTTTTACTGCTGTGCGGCAGCAGCGCCGCCCAGGCGCCGGCATCCGCCGCGGCTCACTCCGGAGCGCCAAGGGAACAGAGAATTACTCCGGCGGAGATCCTGGCGGAATTCGAGGCGCCGGAAGACGAACCTTACCGCCTGGGAGAAGGCGACGAAATCACCGTCGAAATATGGGGACACCCGGAGCTGTCGGCCCGGCACGTAATCGGACCGGACGGAATCATCAGCCAGTCCGTGGCCGGAAGTCTGCGCCTGGCCGGCCTGACCCGCGACGAGGCGGTCGCCGAAATTACCCAGGCCCTGAATCGCTATTACAAATTCCTTTCGGTCACCCTGCGGGTGGACAAGTACACTTCCAACCGCATTCTCATCCTGGGCCGGGTCGCCAAACCGGGCGCGCTGCAATTCGACGTCCCCCCCACGCTGCTGCAGGTGATTACCGAAGCCGGCAGCCTGCCGATCGGAGGGATAGGAGCCGATAAGGCAGCACTGACCCGCTGTGCGGTCTTTCGCGGCCGCGACCGGGTGGTCTGGATCGATCTCCGCAAGCTTCTGAAGGATGCCAACCCGGCCATGAATCTGCGTCTCCGGCGCAATGACATCGTGTACCTCCCCGACGCCGATGACCAGCTGGTCTACGTACTGGGCGAGGTGCAGCGGCCGGGAGCCATGCGGCTGACGCCGGAGATGGTCCTGCTGGATGCCCTTGCGGAAGCCGGAGGGCTGACCCTGAATGCCTCCGCGGACAAAATCCAGCTCATCCGGCCCAGCAAAGGGAGCAGCGAAATTCTGTCGCTCAACCAGATCCTTTCTCCCAACACCAAGTCCAATTTTTCCCTGGAAGAGGGGGATATCATCTACGCTCCGCGTCGAACCCTGGCCCGGTTCGGCTATGTCCTGGAAAAGGTAAACCCGATCACCACCTACCTGCTCCTCGGGGCAGCGCTCCGGCCGAAGTGAGGCGACGGTGCCGGAAAGAGAGCCCTTGACATTCCGGGAAAGCCCGGAGCCGGCAAAACCGGAAGGGGACTTCCGCAGCGCCCCCGCCGTCCTGCCGCCCTCCCGGATCCAGATGAACCGCGGCGCCGGAACCTCCGCGGAGGAACCGAAGCGCGTCTATCCCGGCCGGGGCATCAACCCGGTGCGCAGCCTGTGGAATCACAAATTCATGGCGGCATGCATCATGATTCTGATTGCCGCTGCAGGTGCGCCGGTCGCCTGGATCAAGGGAGCTCCGAAATACCGGTCGGAGTGCGTCGTCTTTGTCTCCCCCCGCTTCACCCGGAACCTCGAGCAGGACCCGGAGCTCGATTTCCAGTCCAACTCCCAGTATCGGGAATACGTCCAGCAGCAGGTGAAAACCATCAACCGGTACGACATTATTCTCCAGTCCCTGGATCGGCTGGGACCGAACCGGTCCTACTGGCAGCATGAAGACGAAAGCCCGCGGCGCGCCGCCGAACGACTGCAGGCCTCCCTCGACATCAGTCCGATTCGCGACACCTACCAGATCGTGGTCGGGTTGGAAGACGAGCACCCCGACGGCCTGGCGGAAACCATCACCGCCGTGGTGGAAACCTTCCTGGAAACATCCAAGAAGGAGGAGTTTTATGCCAGCGACCGCCGGCTGGAGGACCTGCGGAAAGAGCGCGAAAAAATTGTCAAGGAGATCAGCAACAAAGTCGAGTCCCGGACACAGATTGCCCAGGACCTGGGGGTCACCACCTTCTCGGAGGCTCTGCCCAATCCCTACGATCGCCTGCTGGAAGGAAGCCGGGAGGCGCTGGCCCAGGCTCGCCGCCTGAGAATCGAGGCGGAGGCGCAGCTGTCGGTGATCGATCCGGGCACCGCCCCCGGCACCGGAGATACCGCCCGTGGAATGGTACGCGCCCAGGTGGCAACCGACCCCACCCTGAGCAGCTACGTGGCCAACCTCAATCTGCGGCGCAGCGAGCTGCAATCCAAAATCGCCGGTCTGACCCCGGAACATCCCGGCCGGAAGGCCGCCGAGGAAGAGCTGAAATCGATCGACAACGAGTTTCTCCAGCAGACTTCCAGCCTGACGCAGTTCTACGTCAAAACCCTCCTTTCCCAAAGGCAGGCGGAGGCCAGCAAGGCCCATCACGTGGAGCGGCAGCTGCAACTGGAAATGGAAACGCAGGCGACCCAGACGCAATGGTATGCCGCCCGATTCCACGAAGCCTTAAACCTGGGCTGGGAGATCGAGAGAGCGAGGCGCCGTCTTGATTCCGTCGAAAACCGGATCGACTACCTGATTCTGGAGTCGCAGGCGCCCGGCTTCGTGCGCATGTTTTCCAAGGCCCGACCGCCGGAAATACCGTTTCAGGGAGGTCGTCGCAAACTGCTGGCTCTCTGCCTGGTTGCCGCTTTCATGATCGGTTTGCTGGCCCCGACGGCCGTTGACTTCCTCGACCCCCGGATCCACGGCCCCGGGGAAGCGGAATCGGCGCTGGGATTCCCGCCGGTGGTCTGGCTCCCGGAAAAGAGCCCGACCCGCCGCAGGGTTTACGAGGACCACCTGATCCGCCTGGCCGGCTGTATGATACGGGACGCGCAAACGCAAGGGACGCGGATTTTCTGCCTTACTTCGGTGCATCCCGGAGACGGCACCACCACCCTGACCCTGGAGCTGGCTCAAAAGCTCACCGAGCTGGGTTTCCCCTCCCTGGCGGTGGAGGCCAACGCCCTGCATCCCGATGAGCGCTACCGGGAAGACGGCCATGGCCATCCCGGACTGAAGGACGTGCTGGCCAGTTCCGCCCTGGCTCCAAATGCCATCGTTCCCGCCTCGGGTTCCCTTCCGGACCGGATTTCCCTGGGGGAGAATATCGAAGACGCCCACCTGGGAGAATTCCGCCGGATCCGCGATGTGCTGCAGTACCTGGCGACCGCCTATCGTTTCGTAATCCTTGATGCCCCGCCCATCCTGGCCTCCGCCGATGCCGAATTTCTGGCCGGGGTGGTCCCCGGAACCCTTTTGGTCCTGCGTGCCCACATACTGGAAAGACAGGATCTGCAACGGGCAGCCCGGCAGCTGGAGCTGGCCAACCCCGGGGTAGCCGGAGCGGTTCTCAACCGGCTGCAGTCCGCGGAGTTTCTTTCTGCGGCGGCTCCCGGAGGGAAAAAAACCTCCACGCTGCTTTCCCCCTGGCTGTGGCCCTGAGAAAAACCGCCGGCATGCGCATTCCCCTGATCTACGCCCTTCACAGCGGCAACCTCTACGGAACGGAGAGAATGGCTCTCTGGACCGCAGCCGGGCTGACCGATCGGTTCGATCCGGTGATCATGGCCCCGAAAGGACCGGCCCTGGAGGAAGCAGCCCGCATGGGCTTTAGCGCCGTGCCGTTCGGCAGCCCGGGAGAATTCGCTCTTGCCGTTCGTCCCTTCTTCGCCCGGAGCCGCCGCCTGGTGTTTCTGGCCACCGGAGTGGTGCACTCGCTGGCCGCTGTTGCCTGGAACTGGCTCTACCGCCGGCCCATGGTGCACCTGCACGTGGTTCACGGCGGCACGGACGAGCGCCTGAGCTACGGGCGCAAGCGTCGGCTGCACCACAGCCGGGTAACCTTCGTGGCGGTATCCGCCTTTGTCAAAGAGCGGCTGATTGCCAACGGTGTGGCGCCCCACAGGGTCGAGGTCATTGAAAATTTCCTGCCGGAATCCCGGGTGCAGAGCGCGGTGCGGCGCGCGGCCTTCACCGCGGACGGGATCAGCCGGATCGTGGTGGTTTCCCGGGTCGACCCGATCAAGCGCATCGATCTGCTGCTGGATGCCCTGGACCGGACGCCGGAACTCAGCTGCCTGCCGATCCGGGTGCTCGGCACCGGCTGGGAGCTGGAGAAGCTTCGGGAGCGCGCCGCAAAAAACAATCCCAACGTTGTTTTTGCGGGATTTCAATCGGCGGTGGACGAAGAGCTGGCCTCCGCCGACCTCCTTCTGCATCTCTGCCCTTCCGAGCCGTTCGGCCTGGCCGTCCTGGAGGCAATGGCCGCCGGAATTCCGGTGCTGGTCGCCGATTCCGGCGGGGCGGGCTCCCTGGTCGAGAACAACGTCACCGGATTCCATTTTCGCGCCAACGATGCCGACGCCCTGTCCGCCCGGCTGAAAGAGCTGCTGGCCCTGCCCGCCGTGCGGCTGAACGGTGTGGTTCAGGCGGCCGCGGGTACCTTGCAGGACCGCTTTTCCGCCTCGGCCCGCATTGCAGATTACCGCCGCTTGCTGGAAGGAAAGAGGCTATGAGCATTTCCGACATTCTTCTGTCGGTTGTGGTGATCGGCCGAAACGAGGGGCCGCGGCTGCGGCGCTGTCTGGAATCGGTCTGCGCCATGCGCCTGCCGGCCTCGGCCGGCAGGGAAATGATTTATGTCGATTCCGATTCCACCGACAACAGCGTGGAAATCGCTTCCACCCTGGGTGCCCGTGTCGTCCGGGTAAAGCCGGAAAGACCCACCGCGGCGCTGGGACGGAACGCGGGCTGGCGCGTCGCTTCCGGAGAGTATGTGCTTTTCCTCGACGGCGATACCATTCTTCATCCCGATTTCGTAGCCTTCTCGCTGCCCCATTTTTCCGCGCCGCGGACCGCCGTCGTCTGGGGGCACCGGCGCGAGACCGACACCCGGGCTTCCGTTTACAACCGGGTCCTGGACCTGGACTGGATTTACGCCCCGGGCATTTCCGAGTTCTGTGGAGGAGATGCCCTGATGCGCCGGTCGGTACTCGAGGAGGTCGGCGGCTATGACGAGGGGCTGATCGCCGGCGAAGAGCCGGAGATGTGCCGCCGCATGCGCGCCCGCGGCTACGAGATCCTGCACATAGACCACCCGATGACCGGCCACGACCTGGCGATTCGGCGATGGTCTCAGTACTGGCGGCGGGCGGTGCGAACCGGCTATGCCTATGCCGCGGTTTCCTCCCGGTTTGCGGGAACCGATTCGCCCTTCTGGGAAGCGGACGCCCGGGGCAACCTGATCCGCGGCACCTTCTGGACGGCCCTTTTCGTCCTGAGTCTTCCGGCGGCCGTGCTGCTTGGCTCGGTTCTCCCCCCCCTGCTGTCTTGCCTTCTGTTTCTTCTGCTGGCGGCACGCTCCGCCGGCAAGGTGGCCTGGAAATCCCCGGACCGGATCACCCGGTTTCTGTACGGCATTCATTCCCACCTGCAGCAGATACCGATGCTGGTGGGGCAGATCAAGTACCATCTCGACCGAAAAGCCCGGCGCAGCCGGAAGCTGATCGAGTACAAGCAGCCCTGAGGACCATGTTTAAAAGCCTGATGACGCGACTGCTTCAGCCCGCGGCGTCGCTGACCGGAAAAATCCTCGATCCGCTCGGCAGGGTCTGGGCCCACGCCCGCCTGGCATCCCGGCTCGCCTGGCCGCTCGATCCGTCGGTGGTCATTCTCGGCGTGCCGGAAGTGAGAGGCACCGGGCAGATCCGCCTGGGCAAAAACCTTTACCTCTACCGCGAGCTCTACCTGGAAACCCAGGAGGACGGCAGCATCCGGATCGGCGACAACGTCGTCTTCTCGCGCGGGGTGCACGTGGTCGCCTTTTCCCGGATTTCCATTGGTGACGGGACCATGATCGGGGAATACAGCAGCATCCGCGACGCCAAACACCGCTTCGGCGGAGGACAAAGCATACGGGACTCGGGCCACGATGCCGAGCCCATCTCCATCGGGCGGAACGTATGGATCGGGCGCGGGGTCACGGTGCTGGCGGGCGTCACCATCGGAGACGACGCCGTCGTCGGCGCCAACGCGGTGGTCACCCGCGACGTACCCGCCGGGGCCACCGTGGCCGGCATCCCCGCCCGGCCGATCGTCCCCCGGAGCACCACATGAAAGACACCCCGCGGCTGATCCTTTCCGCGTACCAATGCGGAATCGGGATGGGATCGGTCTCCGAGATCGGCTGGCAGTGGTACTCCCGCCTGGCCGGGCGGATCCCGCTGGTGCTGGCTACTCACATTCGCAACCGCCCGGCTCTTGCCGCCGCCGGCGCGCCCCTGCCCGGCACCGAAGTACTCTTTGCGGACACGGAATGGTTTGCCGGCCCCCTCTACCGCATGGCGGCCCGGCTGTTTGCCAACAGCGAACACGCATTGTTCCTGGTTTCCTCCCTGGACTTTTTTCTCTACGACCGGGTGGCTCGAAAGATGCTGAAGCGCCGCCTCGCCGAGGGCCAGCGCTGGAACCTGGTTCATGCCGTCACCCCCGTCTCCCCGGTAGCCGCCACCTCCCTGGCACGACTGCGCCGGCCGGTCATCCTGGGGCCGCTGAACGGCGGCCTGCGCACGCCCACCACCTTTCCGGAACTGAAGCACCAGGACTCCGGCTGGGTGTATCCCATCCGGAACCTGGGAAAAGTGGCCGATGCCCTGCTGGGTTCGACCCGCAACGCCCGGCTGATCCTGACGGCGACGCAGTCCACCCTCGAAGATTTTCCGCAGCGCTACCGCTCCCGCTGCCGGCCCATGCTGGAGAACGGCGTCGACCTGGCGCGCTTCCCGTTTCACCCCTGGCCGGCCCCGCCTTCCCCGACCGAGCCCCTGCAGCTCCTGTTTGTCGGCCGCCTGATCGCTTTCAAAGCACTTCCTTTTCTGCTGGAAGCGATGGCCCGGGTACGGAAAGAATTCCCGGTCCGGCTGACCGTGGTCGGCGAGGGGCCGATGCGCCAGCCCTGGCAGAATGCAGCCCGGGAACGGGGCCTGGAAGAGATCGTTACCTTTACCGGCGCTCTTTCTCTCGATCAGGTATCCCGGCACATGAGCCGGGCCCATCTCTTCTGCCTGCCCTCGGTGCGGGAGTCCGGCGGCGCGGTCCTGCTGGAGGCCATGGCGGCCGGCCGGCCGGTGATTGCCGTCGCGTACGGCGGACCCCGGGAAATCGTCGATGATGAAGTGGGATTGGCAATTCCGCCCCGGAATGCGGAGACCATCATTGCCGCGCTGGCCGAATCCTTCCGCGATGCGGTTCGCCACCCCGAAGCCTGGCGGCGGAAGGGTGAGTGCGGGCGGCAGCGGGCCGAGCAGAAATATGGATGGGACGCCAAAATAGAGGAAGCCATCCAGCTTTACCAACACATCCTGCACGGAGATCTATGAGCCCTTTTCCTGCCCATTTCCGCTACCTCCTGGTTACCCACATCCCCTTCGCGCGCAACCGGGACGGCACCGTTGCGCTGGACGGATTGTGGGCCAGGGATCTGAACGGGCTGGCCGCCTCCATCGGACCGATCCGCGTGGCGGCACCCCAACTGGACGGCCAGGAGGGTCTTAAGACCTGGGGGCCGACCGCGGCGGTTCTGGGAGCCGACTCCCGGATCTGTTTTCAGGGATTTCCCCCGATGCGCTCCTCGCGGGATTTCTGGTCCCGCAGAAAAATCTCTGCCATCCTGCGCCGGGAGGTAGCCGAGGCGGACCTGATCCATACTTCCAATTTTTTCCCGCCCTACGTGTGCCTGAGCTACGCCCACGACTGCGCGGTCCGGATGGGGAAGAAGACGCTGCTGGTGATTGCCGAGGATTTCTTCGACATGCTGGAGTGGGAGTGGGTCCGCATGGCCGAAAGCCCGTTCCGGTACCGGTGGCGCCGGCAGAATCTGGCGGCGCTGGACCGGCGCGTCCGGCGGAGCGCGGCCACGGCTTCCCTCACTTTTCTGCATACTCCGGCGGCGGTCACCCGCTACCGGCTTTCAGCGCGCAACGGCATCGCCATACGTCAGCCGGGCTACGAAACCGAGGACATCATCGACCCGGCCCGGTTCAGCGAAAAATGCGCGCAGCTGCAAAGCGGGGCCGCCCTTGTCCTGGTTACCGCCGGCCGGCACAAAGCCCTCAAGGGCCTGGAATTTCTTGTCGGCGCGGTTTCCCTTCTGGCCCGCTGGAACCGGCGCGTGGAACTCCGGGTTTACGGGCAGGGGGAAGAAACCGGGTCGCTCCGGGCACTGGCACATTCCGCCGGAGTCGCCGACCGGGTTTCCTTTCCCGGCTCGCTCCCCCCCGGGGGTGAGATTTATCGGGCCATTGCCGCCGGCCATGTTTTTGTGATGCCCCACCGCACCACCGATTTCGGCAGGGCTTTCTTCGACGCCATGGCCGGGGGCTGCCCGGTGGTTGCTTTCCGGACGCCGGCCAGCATCGATACGGTGCGGGACGGAACGGACGGGCTCCTGGCGCCGCTGGACGATGTGGAAGGGCTGGCAGCCTGCATCCAGCAGCTGGATGCCGACCGGGCTCTTACCGTACGCCTGGCGACCGCCGCCCGGGATCGCGCTCTCCGAAATACGCGCAGCGACTGGTTTCAATGGAGAGCCGAGTGGATCCGGGCCCTTTTTGCCGACCCGCAAACGGCCGACGGACTCCAGCCAGCCGATGGAACCGGGGACAAAAGTGCACGTTGAACCGGTCTCCCCGCCGGGAGAAGACCATTCCAAAACCGTCCGCGACACCCTGTCGACGAATGTGGTCATCGACATGAGCGCCCGCATCGGCTATCTCCTGACGCGGTTCTTCATACCTCCTTTCGTGCTGGCCCATGTGGGCCTGGACGCCTACGGACTCTGGTCCACCGCCTTTATCCTGGTATCCTACCTCGGCGTGTCGACCCTCGGCATTTCAAATGTCTACATCAAGTTTGTGGCCGAGTACTCGGCACGGAAGGATTACCAGCGGGCCAACGCTCTGCTTTCCACCGGCCTGATGGTAACCACTCCTCTGTGCTCCGCGCTTTTCGTCCTGCTCTATTTCGGCTGGCCTCGCCTGGTCGAATACCTCAACGTCCCGGCCCCTCTCCAGACCGACGCCCAGGAAGTAGTGCTGCTGGTGGTAGCCATCTTCCTTTCTTCCATCGCCTTCTCCGGATTCCGGGATGCCCTGACCGGCGTCCAGAAGCTGGCCGTGGTGCAGACCAGCTGGATGATCGCCTACCTGGTGGAAACGGCTCTGATTTTTATACTGATCGGCGCCGGAAGGGGAATCCGCGGCCTGGCGGAAGCCTTTCTGATCCGAATCCTGCTGGAAATCCTCCTTGCTGCTTTTTTTGCCTTTCGTCGTCTCCCCTGGCTGAAAATTTCTATTTCGCTTTTCGACCGGCCTTCCCTCCATCTGCTCTTCTCCTTTGGGGGAGTTGTACAGCTGCTCAGCCTGGTTTCCATCATCCTGAACTCCATCGAGCGCGCCCTGGCCGCCCCCCTGGTGGGGCTGGAATCCGCCGGGCTCCTGGATATCGGCAAGAAGCTGCCGAACATGGCCTCCTCGGTTCCCCACGCATTTGCCGCTTCCCTGGTGCCGGCCGCCTCCTACCTGCAGGGGGGACTGGATGGAAAGCCCGAGGAGCAGGAAAAGGCACGCAAGCTGTACGTCAAGGGAGCCCGATATATGAACCTGGCTACGGCCTTTGTCTGCGGGCTGCTGGCTACCGCTCCCCTGCCCCTTCTGGATGTCTGGCTGGGAAAGCGCTATCCGGGAACCGCTTTTCTGATGGTGGTCTTCTGCCTTTCCACCCAGGCCCACCTGATGACCGGCCCGGGCACCTCCATTCTGAAAGGCCTCGGCCGGCCGAAAGAGGAAATGCATTACATTATTCCCAATCTGGTGGCGGTGGTGATTTTCCTGGCTGTCAGCTACCTTCTTGTCGGCTGGACAACCTTCGGAATTGCCGTGTCCGTCAGCGCGGCCAAGATCGTTTCCGTCGTCTATTTTATTCGGCGATCCAACCGCCTGCTGGGCGTATCCGACGGCTCCTACCTGCGGAGCGTGGCGCTTCCCGGAATAGCGCCCTACCTGATCGGACTGGTTCTTTCCCTGCCTGTGCATCTGGCCCAGGCACATGTCAGCCGCTGGACCCTGGCTCTTTTCCTCCTGGCGCTGGGGCTGGCCTACTCCCTGGCCGTCCTGCTGGTCGTGGACCGCTGGGTGTTCGAATCGGGGGAACGGCTGTGGTTCCATGCCGTGATTCAGGACCGCGTGGGGCGGTGGCGGCCGTCCTTGCGGCTTAACGCCAAAGAAGGATAACAGTGTAGAATGATTTCAGCGGCGGGGGATGAATGATACGCAAAACGAAAATTCTGGTGGTGGATGATGAGAGGCATATCGCCCGGTTCCTGGAATTCGTTCTGAAAAGGGAAGGCTACGATGTGGCCGTGGCCCACGACGGGGACCACGCCCTGGCTACGGTTAGGTCCTTCCGTCCGGACGCCATGGTTCTGGACGTGGTCCTGCCGAAGCAGTCGGGATTGGAGGTCCTGAAATCCGTCCGCTCCGACCCCGTCCACGCCCATATCAAGGTTCTGGTGCTGACCGCCAAATCCTTCGAGGAAGGGCTGGAAAAAATGCAGCAGGCCGGAGCCAATTCGCTTTGCAGCAAACCGATTGCTCCCTCGGTACTTCTGAAAACATTAAGCGAGCTGGGAGCAGCTCCGAAAACGGAAGACACGGACTGATACCCGACCCGATGGACGAGCGGAACGACCAATCCCCTAGCCCGGAGCGCCCGACCGCCGCCGCGGACAGCCGGTGGCCGAAGCTGTTGGGCCGGCTCGAGCAGACGGTGCGCCCTCTGGCCCGCCGGCTTGGCCTGGCTCTCGGGATTTCCCTGGATGGAAACCTGGAGTGGCTCGAAGCCCACGAGTCCTGCCGGTGCCGCAGCCTGACGGGCCTGCCGCCCGCGGATTCAGCCGGCGACTCGCTGGCCCTGGTACCGATTCCAATGGCCCCGGAAGAAGGCCTCGTGGTGCTGTGCCCGGGTGCCGCGGGAGGCCCGGGATTGTCGGCCCTGGTGGAAATCGTCGGTATGGCCTGGGCGGAAATCGAGCGGGATGCCGAGCAGGAATCGCTGCTCACGGAAATCGGCGCCTGCTGGGAATGCCTTGACACCCTTTTCCGGATCCATGCGGATCTGCGGGAGATTCACCAGGCACAGGTACTGCTCAACCGGATTCTGGAAAGAGCTGTTACCTTTCATGCCGGCCTCAAGGCCGTGCTGTGGATCGAATCCGAAGGGCGCCTGAAAGCGGTTGCCTGCCGGAATACGGTCCCTTGGCCCGATCGGGATCCGGGAGAAGGGCTGATCGGCAAAACGATTCGCAACCGGATGACCACCGTATTGAACGCCCGAACTCCGGGCCCCGATTCCCAGCAGGCGGAACCGGAGCTGTCCGACGCCGTCAGCCTGGTGATCGCACCGGCCGGAACCCGGGAAGCCCTGATCGGCGCCCTGGCCCTATGGCACGACACCGAGCCGGTACCGTTCGATTCCACCCGGATCCGCCTGATCGAAAGCGTAGCCATGCAGGCGGCCGCTATCGTCGAAAGCGATCGATTTCACCAGGCTTCCCTGGAAGGAGAACGGCTTAAAAACGAGCTGGAAATCGGTGCCAAAATCCAGCAAATGCTGCTTTTCAAGGAACCCCCGCAGGATATCCCCGGCTTGCAGATCGGCGTTATCATGATACCCTCACGGAAGGTCGACGGCGATTTTTGCGAGTACATCCGCCACTCCAACCATTGCCTGGATATCGCCGTCGGCGACGTGATGGGCAAAGGGATTCCCGCCGCCCTGGTGGGCGCGGCCACCAAGAGCCAGATCCTGCGCTCGCTATGCAGCCTGCTGGCGGTTGCCCGGAGCGGAACGACCCCCTCCCCGGCCCAGATCGTCAATGCCGTTCACCAGGAACTGTCGGAACGGCTGATCGATCTGGATTGCTTCGTAACCCTCTGCTACGCCCGGATCGACCTGGACGCCCGACAGCTTGACCTGGTGGATTGCGGTCACACCAAAACGATTCATGTGGATGCGGGCAGCGGCAGCGTCCGGATGCTCAGCGGGGACAACCTGCCGCTTGGGGTCTCCATGCGCGAGGTCTACACCCAGAACACGGTCCCATTCAGCGACGGAGACATGATCGTGTTTTATTCCGATGGGATTACCGAAGCCCGCGATCCCGAGGGTGCTTTCTTTGGGGAAACCGGCCTCGCCCGGAGCCTTCAGGACTGCCCTTGCGGACCGCCCGACGAGTTCATCCGGACTCTGCGGCAGGACCTGGCCGCCTTTACGCGGACCGAAGCCTTCGCCGACGACCTAACCTGTGTGGCCGTGCGAATCGGGGGACAGGAGCCCGCGCAAACGTCACTGGTGACGCAGCTGGAGTTGTCCAGCCGTTTCCAGCAGCTCGGGCGCCTGAGGGAGTGGCTGCGCGAAGTGTATGCCCGGGACGCACATGAAGATGAAGACGGCTTTCATCTTCTGGATCTGGCCCTGACAGAGGTTTTTACCAATATCGTCCGCCACGCCTGCCATGAAGAGCCGGGGTACCTTATCCGAATCCAGGCGGAAAGCCGCCCCCATCGGGCGGTGATTACCGTGACTTACCCGGGAGAATTTTTTGATCCCGGGACAGCGCCGCCCCCGGATTTCGACGGAAACCGGGAGGGCGGATTCGGGCTCTATATCATTTCTCAGGCGGTGGACGAGGTGAGCTATTCCCAGACTGCCCAGGGGGACAATCAGGTCCGACTGGTCAAGAGATTTCAATCGATTCAACAAGGAGAGTGCAATAATGGTGCAACTGGTAGAAAAGGCAGGTGACATTGCCATGGTGGTGTTGTCGGGAGAAAACCTGGACGCCAGCAACGAAAAGGACTTCAAGCGGGAAATCCGCCCGATCCTGGAAGCCAATAAAAAAGTGGTGCTGGACATGGGGAAACTGCTGTTCGTGGACAGCTCCGGCCTGGGTGCGATTCTGTCCTGCCTGCGTCAGCTGAACAGCGCCGGCGGAGACCTGAAGCTGTGCGAAATGACCAAGCCGGTCCGGACCCTTTTCGAACTGGTGCGCATGCACCGGATTTTCGATATTTACAATTCCCGGGACGAAGCTCTGCGCGCCTTTCAGCGCTGAACCGTGAACTCCTCGCGGAAAGGACGATGCAAGTATGAAAGCGATTATCTTGGCAGCCGGCCGGGGAACCCGGATTCAGCCGATTACCTATTCGATCCCCAAACCGATGATCCCGATCATCAGGAAACCGGTGATGGAGTTCCTGATCGAACTTCTGCACCGCCATGGCATACGGCAGATCATGGTCAACACCAGCTACCTGGCCCCGACCATCGAGGATTACTTTCGCGACGGATCCCGGTACGGGGTTCAAATCGCCTATTCTTTCGAAGGATACCTGGAGGACGGCCATATCGTGGACGCTCCCGTGGGCTCCGGCGGCGCACTGAAGAAGATCCAGGATCACTCCGGCTTTTTTGACGAAACCTTTCTGGTGCTTTGTGGCGATGCCCTGATCGACCTGGACCTGACCGAACTGCTCTCCCGCCACCGGGAAAGCAAGGCAGTCGCGACCATTGCCCTGGCGGAGGTCCCGCGGGACCAGGTCTCCAGTTACGGTGTGGTGGTGAGGTCGTTCGACGGCCGGATCCGGGAGTTCCAGGAAAAGCCGTCCGTGGCCGAAGCGAAAAGCAACACGGTCAACACCGGCATCTATGTCTTTGAACCCGAGGTTCTCGAGCGCATTCCCTCGGGCACCAACTATGACATCGGCTCGCAGCTGTTTCCCGATCTGGTTCGCCGGGATGCGGCTTTCTTCGGGGTGACGCTCCCCTTTCAGTGGCTGGACATCGGCAAGATCACCGATTATTACAAAGTGATGCAGATGGCTCTGATCGGCAATATCCACGGGTTCCGGGTTCCCGGCACGGAAGTCCGGCCTGGAATCCGCTTCGGACTGAACGTGCGGGCGGATCTGAGCCGGTGCCACCTTACCCCCCCCATCTTCGTCGGAGGCAGCTCGACCCTGGAGCCCGGCTGTACCATTGTCGGACCGACCATGATCGGCAGCGGCTGCCGGATCGAGGCCGATTCCCACATCGAAAAAAGCCTGGTCTTCGATTACACCCGCATCGGCCGGGAAGCCTTTGTGAGAAATGCCATGATATCCGGAAAGTACTGCATCGACTCCTCCGGAGGGGTCGTCGATCTGGAGCGAGCCAATGTGGGCTGGATCGCCGGCGATGCCCGCAGCCCCCAGAAATCCCTGAACGAAGAGCAGCAGGAGCTGCTGCGGATGCTGAAGGACCTATGACGCCCGTCTCCGTCCGCGAGCCCGAGGGGAGCCGGATTTCCCGCACTTCCGCCACGCCCTCCGACCGGAATTACCGGGACCGGTTCGAGCTCACCGAAGAACTGTACCGCCGATACGGCGGTTCCGGCTGGAGCCGCCGCTGGCGACTGGCGCGAAAGAAGTACTTCTGGCTGATGGTCGTCGGCGGCGCCCGCCTTCTGAAGCGGGCCCTGGACGTGGCTGTAGCCGGATCGATGATGGTCGCCCTGATGCCCCTGTTCCTGGTTCTGGCTCTCTGCATCAAGCTGACCGACGGGGGCCCGGTACTTTTCTGGCAGACCCGGGTAGGCCGCTGGGGAAGGGAGTTTCCTTTTCCTAAATTCCGGTCCATGGTGGTCAACGCCGAAAAACTCAAGGATGCCATTCTGGCCCAGAGCCATCACAAGGACAGCATCACCTTTAAAATGAAGCGGGATCCACGGGTCACCTGGATCGGCCGCTTCCTGCGTAAGCTGAGCCTGGATGAAATGCCCCAGCTCTACTGCGTTCTGAAAGGAGATATGTCCCTGGTCGGACCCCGTCCGCCCCTGCCGAGAGAAGTGGCCCTGTATACGCTCAAAGACCGCCGCCGGCTGGATGTCATCCCGGGCTTGACCTGCATATGGCAGGTGAGCGGCCGGGGCGACATACCCTTTGCCCAGCAGGTGCAGCTCGACATCCAGTACATCGAGAGCCAAAGTCTCTGGCTGGATCTGAAGCTGCTGCTGCAGACTATTCCCGCTGTTATACTGGGCCGAGGCGCCTATTAAGACTTCGTATGCCCCCCGACTACTCCGATCCGTCCGACCGGGAAAAAGACCGCCAGGAGCTGTTCCGGCGGTTCTCCAGAGGAGGCCTGGCGCGCTCGCGTCTGCGACGCCTTCTTCAGGGAACCGTGTGGCCGCTGCTGATCGGCTCGGCCTCGGCCGCCAAGCGCCTGCTGGATTTCACCGCCGCGGCCCTGCTGCTGTTGCTATTGGCCCCCATGATGCTGCGCACCATTCTGCTCTGGCAGGCCACGGGACGACATGTTTTCCAGCGCACCCCCCGGCTGGGCCGCTGGTGCAGGGAGTTTGACCAGCTTTCCTTCGCTCCGCGGTCGAACCGGCTGTTCCGGATCATGAAATCGCTCGGTCTGATTTCCCTGCCGGTGCTGTTCAACATTCTGAAAGGCGACATGTCCTTCATCGGACCGCGCCCGGTCAGCCCGGGAGAGCTGAGCCCGCGCGACCGTATGGCACGCCGGCGGTACGATGTCAAACCCGGACTGATCGGCCTTTGGTGGCTTCGGCAGAGAGGGAATATCGCCTACGACTCCGAGGCGCAGGTCGACCGGCAATATGTCGACAGCCAGAGTGTCTGGGGGGACCTGGGCATCGTGCTGCGGGCTATCCCCGCCGTCTTTTACGGCAAGGGAAGCACGGACGCTCCGGACAGCCTGACCATCCTGGGGATGCCGATCCGTAACCTGACCATGTCCGAGGCGGTGCAAGCCATGGCCGACTTCCTGAATGGCACCCAGCCACGTCAGGTCTGCTTCGTCAACGCCGACTGCGCCAACCTGGCTTACCGCGATCCCGAATACCTTTCTGTGCTGCGCACCGCCGACCTGTGCCTGGCGGACGGAATCGGCATCAAGCTGGCCGGAAAGCTTCTCGGGCGCGAGATACGGCAGAACGTCAACGGGACCGACCTGTTTCCGCGACTCTGCGAGGCGCTGGCGGAAAGCCCGCACAGCCTTTATCTCCTGGGCGCCCGCCCCGGTATTGCCGAAGCGGTGCGGGACTGGATATCCCAGAACTATCCCGGCGCCAGGGTAGCGGGCTGCCGGCATGGCTACTTCCCCCCGGAGGAGGAACCGGCCGTCCTGCGGGAAATCGCTGCCTCCGGGGCCTCGCTGCTGCTGGTATCCTTCGGAGCGCCCCGCCAGGACAAGTGGATCCGCCGTCACCTTCCGGAAACCGGGGTCAAAGTGGCCATGGGGGTCGGCGGGCTGATGGATTTTTACTCCGGCCGGATTCCGCGGGCTCCGCAGTGGATGCGCGATATCGGCTTCGAGTGGATTTTTCGCTTCTACCAGGAGCCCGGACGCATGTGGAGGCGCTACCTGATCGGCAATGCCGTTTTCATGTACCGGGTGCTGGTCGAAAAATATTCCCGCCGGGACCGGAGATCCCCAAAGGCATCTAATACGGAGAGGTAAGTCGATGAATTGTATCGTAATCGCTGCCGCACACTGTCCCGCTCTGTCTCCGCTGGAGGAGCGGAATCCGGCTCTTCTGCTTCCGCTGGTGGACCGGCCTTTCCTCCAGCACGTCGTGGAGTTCCTGGTCGACCAGGGCATTACCGAATTCGATTTTATCCTCAGCCACATGCCGGAGAAAATAGAGGAGTTCCTGGGAGACGGCGCCCGCTGGGGAAGCCGGTTCCGTTTCCATCTGGCCCGCGACCCGCTGCACCCCTACCGGAATCTTCCGCTGATCGCCACTCCGGACCGGGGGCCGGAGTTTTTTCTGGCCCATGCCGATCGCCTGCCGCTCCTTGACCCGGGTCCTATCCCGGACACCGGCGGGCCGGCCCTGTATTACCACCGGAGCGGAGACCGTCTCGCCTGGAGCGGGTGGGGGCGGCTGCAGCCCGCCGCCCTGGACGGTATCGGTGAAATGGACGAGAACCGCCTGGAAGAGCACTTGAAGGAGCAGCCCGGCACCCGGCTCGTAGAGGTGCCGGAAATGCTCCGGGTTCAGGCTTTTGACAGCCTCCTGGAATCCAACCGCGCCCTGCTGGCCAAAAAGATGCCCGGCCTGTCGCCTTCCGGAACGGAGACCGATGAAAGCATCTGGATTTCGCGGAACGTCAGCCTCCATCCGTCTGCCGGTCTGATCCCCCCGGTTTTCATCGGGCAGAACTGCCGGATTGGAAAAGGCGTGCGGCTGGGGCCGGGGGCCATTGTCGGTCATGACTGCGTTCTCGACACCCGCTGTACAGTGGCCGACTCGGTGATTTTTCCGGGCAGCTACGTGGGGGAGGCTCTCGAGCTGGATCACGTGCTGGTGGATAAAAACCGGCTGGTCAATGTCAAGGTGGGCGTCGCCGTCTCCATTACCGACGATTTCATCCTGAGCGGGATTTCCGGGATCTCTTTCGGTAAAAAGCTGCACGGCTGGTTCTCCCGGTTCGCCGCCGCGTTCCTGCTGGTCCTGTGCTCCCCGGTTCTCCTGCTTACGGCTCTTTGTCTGGCGGCATTCCGCTCCGGCCCTGTGCTGCGCCGGAGCGGCGTCGTCCGCCTGCCGGCTCCCGCGGATCCGTTTCACTGGAAAACATTCTCCCTCTGGAGCTTTGAAAAGGATGCCGCCGGCACGCGCGGTCTGCGCCACCTGGTTCTGACTGCCTTGCCCCAGCTGATTCATGTGGCCCGCGGCCACTGCCGTTTCGTGGGAGTTGCCCCGCGGACCCGCGAGCAGGTGCAGGCCCTCCCCCGCGACTGGCAAGCGCTTTACCTGCAGGCCAAGCCGGGAGTCATCACCGAGGCCCTGGTTCAGTATGGCCCGAACCCTTCCGCGGACGATCTTTACTCGGCCGAGGTGTTTTATTCCGTCCGCCACGGTTTGGGCCACGACCTCCGGCTGCTTCTCCGATACCTGGGTCAGGTTCTGGGACTGTCCCCCCAGGCCCCGGCAGAGAGGGAGGATCCTTCCTCCTCCCAAAACCGCTAGGAGTCTGTCCGGAAAATCGACATCTCCAACAAGAATTCTGTAGAGACGTGCGAATTGCGCACCTACGCCATAATAACCTTGCCAGTCGTTTCCTCAGGGGGACGGAACCCATCCGTGCACGGGAAGGTTCTTGTGCAGGATTTTTCTCACCCGGATAATCCTTGGGGCGCGCGCCGCGCGCCCCTACCCCGATAGCCTTGCCTGCCGATTCCTTCGGCGGAGCGGAATAGCGGCCTTCCGCATGGTTAATTTCCCGGGCAGACTCCTGGCCAAGGCGGCTGAGAGCATCTTCCCCGCTGCGGCACACACCGGGCGGATAACCAGACGAAAACGCCGGGACCTCTTCCCAAACGGTAATATTTCCAATCGAGATGCCATCGTCAAGCAATAATCCGGACGGACAGGAATACGGGGCCGGCAAGCATCCGGCCTGGCTGATTTCGATCCTGGAATATCCGGCGACCGCCTGGTTGATCCTGGCTTCGCTATTATGCATTTCCGTGTGGATCTGGTACGAAGCCGACCTTTTTATTCGCGAGAGAGGAGTCGAACGGTTTACGGACAGGACCGACGACATCGCCCAGGAGATCACCCACCACCTGGAGACCTACGAGACTTTTCTGCGCTGCGGAGCCGCCTTGTTCCAGTCCTCCCAGCATGTCCGCCGCGAGCAATGGAAAAACTTCATGGCCGGCTCCCAGATCTACCAGGTGTACCCCGGCGTGCAGGGTATCGGTTTCGCCCCGATCATCTCTTCCGAGGATGCAGAAGAACAGGTGCGCCGGATTCAGTCCGAAAGCTACCCGGATTTTCACATCTGGCCAGCGGGCCAGCGGACAGAGTATTCCCCGGTCCTTTACCTGGAGCCTCACGAGGAGCGGTCCCAGGGAACCCTGGGCTTCGACATGTATTCCGATCCGGTCCGGCGCACCGCCATGAACACGGCCCGCGATTCGGGAAAAATGTGCCTCTCCGGCATGGTGGATCTGGAGCAGGAACCCGGCGGGAAAACACAGAAAGGCTTCCTTATGATCCTGCCGGTGTATCGGCAGGCGGCCGGCCTGCAGAGCCTGAAAGAAAAGAGAGAAGCTCTGACCGGCTTCGTCTTCAGCCCTTTCCGCGTTCAGCCCTTCCTGGAAGGAATCTTGGGAAGGCTTTCCACGAATCTTACCGTTTCTCTTTTTGAAGCTCCGGGCACCGACGGAAAGCGGCTGATTTTTCATACCGGGGCAACCGTCCTCCCGGACTCCCCAAGCCGGCCAGCCGCCTTTCAGCGGACCGTGCCGCTGGTCGTCCACGACAGCCGGCCGTGGACCCTGCACATCCAGGCCGAATCCTCCTTCCTGGATATCACCGATCGTGTTTTGCCCGCGGTGGTGGCCATCGGCAGCGGTGCCCTGGCTCTGCTTATCTTTGTGGTGGTTTTGGTTCTCTCCGGACAGTCCAGCCGGGTGGGAAGACTGGCGCAAAAAATCACCGGACAGCTCGAACAGTCGGAGACCCGCTGGTCCCTGGCCATGCGGGTAATCGGCGACGGCCTTTGGGACTGGAATCTGGAAAGCAATACGGTCACCTACGAACACCGCTTCAAGGAAATGCTCGGTTATTCCGACCAGGAGTTCGGCCCGTCGCCCGATGAGTTTCTGTCACGCCTGCATCCCGGGGAATCCGAGGAATTGCTCCACACCATCCGGCGCCACCTGGAGGGCGAGATTCCCGCGTTTTCTGCGGAGCACCGAATGAGGTGCAAGGACGGCTCCTGGATCTGGGTCTTATGCCGGGGCCAGGTAATGAATCGCGACCCCCAGGGAAAGGCGCGGCGATTGATCGGCATCACCTCGGATATTACCGAACGGAAGCTTCATGAACGCGAGATTCAGCAGGCCCGCCAGAGCGCGGAATCGGCTAACCAGGCCAAGTCCGACTTCCTGGCAAAAATGAGCCATGAGATCCGTACGCCGATGAACGCAGTGATCGGATTGACCGGCCTCCTTTTGGATACCGATCTGAACAGGGAACAGAGGGAATGGTCGGGACTGATTCGCAGCAGCGGGCAGCACCTTCTTTCGATCATCAACGACATTCTCGACTTCTCAAAGATCGAAGCCGGACTGCTCCAGCTGGAAAAAACTCCTTTCAACGTACGTTCCTGCATGCAGGAAGCCTTCGATCTGATCGCCCACCAGGCTTCACGGAAGGATCTGGACGTGGGCTACCTGGTGGAGGAGGATACGCCTCATGAACTCATCGGCGATGCAACCCGGCTGCGCCAGGTCCTAATGAACCTTCTCGGCAATGCGGTGAAATTTACCGAGGCCGGGGCGGTGACGGCCTCGGTCCGCGCCGTTCCCCTTGCGGAAAACACCTATCGTGTGGAATTTGCCGTCCGGGACACGGGCATTGGAATCGCCCCCGAAAACCTGGATCGCCTTTTCCTGTCCTTCAGCCAGGGTGATTCTTCCATCCAAAAGAAATACGGCGGCTCGGGACTCGGCCTGGCAATCAGCAAGCAGCTGGTACAGATGATGGGCGGCCACTTGTGGGTGGAAAGCACTCCGGGAAAAGGCTCCACCTTTCACTTTACCATGGAGGCACCGGCACCACCGGACCGGGAGACTACCGGCACCACCGGACCGGAACAGGCCTTTTCCGGCAGGCGACTGCTGATCGTTTCTTCCTCCAGGGAGGTCCAGGATCTGATTTCCGGTCAGGTCCGTTCCTGGCATATGCAGCCTTTCCTGGCCGAATCGCCGGAAAATGCACTGAGCCGCATCCGCCGTCGCGAGCGGATGGACGCGATCCTGATTGACCGCAGTTCTTTCTCCCTGGACTGGAAAGAGATGGTATTCGCCCTGCGAGCCGAGCCGGCCTGCCGCTCCCTGCCTGTCCTGGTCCTGGAGCAATCCCGGGAAAAAGAGAATTTGCGCACCCGGGGAATAGGGGTCAATGTGGTCCGGAGACCGCTGAGCCCGCCGGATCTGTTCGGCTGCCTCGTTTCTTCCCTGGCCCGCCCGGCCCCGGCTCCCGCTGCGCCGGCGAACGAATCTGCGGATCCGGTGGTGAATCTCGCCGAACGGCTGCCGCTTCGAATTCTGTTGGCGGAGGATAACCCGACCAACCAGGTGGTACTTTCCCTGATTCTCGGAAGGCTCGGTTATAAGCCGGATACAGCTGTGGACGGCCTCGAGGCCGTGAAGGCCGCCACGGAGAAAGACTACGATCTGGTACTGATGGACATCCGCATGCCCCGGATGGACGGCCTGGAAGCTTCCCGTCGGATTCGAGCCGCGCGGCCCGGCGGTTCGCCGTACATCATTGCCGTCACGGCAGACGCCATGAAAGGGAGCGAGGAAAAATGCTTCGCGGCCGGCATGAACGACCTTCTGACCAAGCCGATCGACCCTGCGGAACTGATGGCCTCCATCCGGCGAAGCCGGGGAGAGCCATCGGCAGCCCCTCGCCCCAAAGAGGAAAAGAGGAGCGGAGCCCGGCTCGTGATCGATTGGACCGTTCTCGAGCAGCTCCAGGACGGACAGGAAGAGGAGGAAACCGATATCCGGGCGGAACTTCTCGGCCTCTTCCTGGAGGATACGCCGGAAAGGCTTGCCGCGGCACGTCAGGCTTTCCTCGATGGGAATTCGGCCCTGTTGCGCGATGAAGCCCACGCCCTGAAAGGAAGCTGCCGCCAAATTGGCGCCGCGTGCCTGTCGGACCTCAGCGAGCAGCTGCAGCGAAAATCGGAGGATGCGGCACCGGCTGCGGAATTGATCTCCCTGCTGGATCAAATGGATGCGCAATTCTTCCTCGTCCGGCAAGCCGCGGAGGACCGGTTTCGGTCCGACGCGGATCGGGAAACCTAGGCCCTCGAGTGGGCTGCGCAACCTTGAACTTCCAGCGCCTGTTTGCCGCACGATCCGCCACTTGTGGTGGAAGGGCCCGGTTCTGCCGTCTTGATGGGACTTTTGCCCCGGAATAGCCGTCCTGTGCCGGTTTACGCGGAGCCTCACCCGGGCCATGGCGGAGCACGACGGTCCCATATCCGATAGTTCGCTCCGCGCGGCAAACGCCCAAGTCCCATCAGGAACGGCAACAACGCAAGACTTCCTACCGCTTCCTCCAGGAATGAGAACGCTACCATGAACCAGGACCGACCCGACTCCCGCGACTACCTGCAGTGCCTGCACCGCTTCCCCACCTACGTAGCCAACGCCTGGCACTCGCTGGCTCCGGGGCGCGGGCATTTCGGCGACCCTTCCCACCTCGAAGGGGGGATACGATCCATGGGCAACGTGGTTTTTGTGTCGGCCCTGCTGGCCGCGGATCCGGGCTTCCAGCCGGAGACCGGCACGCCTGGCCGGGACTGGCTTCTGGAAAAAGCCCGCGCCGGCCTGGCCTACCTGACGCATGGCCACGTCACCGGACCAGGCACCTGCGGGGATGGCCGCAAGTGGGGCGCCGTTTGGCAGTCCGCCTGGTGGACCACGAGAATGGCCCTGGGAGCCCGGCTGATCTGGCCGGAGCTTGCGGAAGCGGAGCGGGAAGCGGTGGCGCGCGTCGTCTTTCACGAAGCCGACCTGCAGCTGCCCCGCGTCGTTCCCACCGGCCTTGCCGAAGATACCAAGGCGGAAGAAAACGCCTGGGACGCCGAAATACTGGCAACCGCCTGCGCTCTTTTTCCGGACCACCCCCGCCGCCCGCTCTGGTGGGAAAAGCTCTCTGAATTCGCCTACAACACGTTTTCCATTCCGGCCGACCGCGGCGACGAGAGGTTGGCCGAAGGCCGGCCTCTGCGGGAAAGGGTCTACACCGTGAATCTCTACAACGACTTTACGCTGGAGAATCACGGCGCGTACCATTTCTGCTATGTGGCCAGCCCGCTGCACTCTTTTGCCTGGGCCTGCCACGCCCTGGAATCAGCGGGCCTGACGCCACCGGCCGCCCTGTTTCACCATGTCCCCGAGGTGTGGGCGCGCGCCAAGCCGACGTTCCTCCGCGACCGGTTTGCTTACGTGGGCGGACAGGATTGGGCGCGCTACACCTACGGCAACTATTTCATTGTACCGGCCCTGGTCTGGCTGCAACAGCGGCTGGAAGACCCCGATCTTCGGGCCATCGAATGGGCGCGCTTTCACTGCCTGTGCCAGGAGCAGGCCGAAAACCGGGATGGGTCTTTTTTCGGCAAGAGGTTCACCCAGCCGCATTATCACGGCCAGAGCGCCAAGTACGAAACCGACTGTTATGCCAATTTGGGGCTGGCCTACCGGCTGCACCTGCGCCGGGAAGGCGGCGCGGCGGCCCCCGCCACCACCCAGGCCCGGCCGGCCGAGCGCCCCGACAGCCTTCCGCTGCGCGGCCGTCTGGTCAGTCCGGAATGCGGTATCGCCTTCGTCCGAACCCCGTCTCTTTTTGCATCCTTCAGCTGGAAGACCATGACCGAACCGATGGCCATCGGCCTGTTTGTTCCGGTGCAGCGCGAAGAGCTCGCCGAATGGCAGCCCGGAAATCTGTTCGGGCGGGTGCGGCTGAAAGGGGAGTCCCCTTCGGCGGTCTGGGTGCGGCGCATGCGCGAGGAAGCGGATGGATTCCGGATCAGCGGAACCGTCGTGTACCGGGGCTGGCGCGGGCAGATTCTTATGACCCAGGAGCTGGAATACGCGGTCGATGCCGGGCGCGGGCAAGCCCAGGTACGTTCGCGCTTCGAAGCGGTCACCCCGGTGCAGGCCACCCGCGTGGAAGGACTGCGCCTGGCGGTGGCCAACGACCGCTGGAACGGGTTCGAAATCAAACTGCACCATGCCGGCGGGACGCTGCCCCTGCGCTTCGATCCCGAGGACCGGCCCTTCTGGCTGCACCGCCGGGACCTCCCCAGCCGGGCGTTGCGCCGGCTGCTGCGAAATACCATGCGGGACGGGCCTCGCCGGAAAATCTCCGGGCGCTGGATCAACATCGACGATGCCTTCGGGATTATTGCCGAGGGCCCGAACCCTTCTCCTTTTGTTTTATACCGCCCGGCCGGAAGAAATCTCCCCGATCGAAGCCTGCACTTCGAGCTGCTGTTTTGCCCCCTGCGGCTGGAAAGGCGGAGCTATGCCCCGGGCGAGGAGATCCTGAACACCCGGTTTTCCCTGCTTCTGGGAGACGCCGCACAGACGCAGGCTTTTGCGGAACAGAACCGCGGCTAAGAAAGGACGGAATCATGTACGGTATGGTCAATAAAGCGTTGCACGGCCTGATTTCCCGCCGTTTTGGCGACACGGTCTGGCAGGAGATCCGAAAGCGAGCCGGTATCGACGTCGAGTACTTTGTCAGCATGGACTCCTACGACGACGCCATTTCCTATCGGCTGGTCGGTGCCGCCAGCGAACTTCTGAAAATCCCGGCCGACGAGCTCCTGCGGGAGTTCGGACGCCACTGGATTCTCTACACCGCCCAGGAAGGGTACGGCGAACTTCTCCAGGTGTGCGGCAGCAAATTCCAGGAATTCCTGCTGAACCTGGACAGTCTCCATGCCCGCATCGGAGTCAGTTTTCCCAAGCTGCGCCCCCCCTCGTTCCGGTGCTCGGACTGCACGGATAATTCCGTAGTCCTTCACTACTACACAACCCGGCCGGGCCTGGCACCCATGGTGGTCGGGCTGCTGGAAGGGCTTGGCGAAAGGCTGCAGACCGAAGTCGAGGTACAAATCCTCGCTTCGAGGGAGTCCGGGGCCGATCACGACCAGTTTCTGATCCGCCACCGTCCCAGGCAGGAAGAATAATGGAAACCGGAATCGGACTCCCCCCCGACCAGCTCTACTCCTCCTTCCCGTTTCATCTGGTCTTCGACCCGTCGCTGAAGATTCTGCAGACGGGAAGAGTCCTGGCGCGGGTTCTGCCTCAGCTTGACCCCGGCGCCCTGCTTCCGGAACACTTCCGGATTCTACGCCCCATCGTTCCTCTGACCTTCGAGGCCATCCGCGGGAGGGAAAATACCCTTTTTGTAGTCGAAGCGATCGGGAGCCGCCTGGTCCTCAAGGGTCAGATGGCCTTCCTGGCATCGCAGAACTGCATGGTTTTCCTCTGCTCTCCGCAAGTAAGCAGCTTCCAGGAGATCCGCTCGCTGGGCTTGAACCTGTCCGACTTCGCGGTGCACGACCAGGTGGTCGATTATCTTTCCGTGATTCAGACGCAGAGGACCGCCCTGGCGGAGGCCTCCGGTCTGGCAACGGCGCTGCAGCAGGAGCGCGCCGCCCTGGCGGAGGCCAATTCGCGGCTGCTGGCCCTGATCGGCAACATGCAGGCGGCCATTATCCTGGAGGATGAAAACCGCCGCATCGCCCTGGTGAACCATAAATTCTGCGACCTGTTCAACCTTCCCTTCACTCCGGCACAGATGATCGGCCTGGAGTGCATTGACCTGGCGGAGCAATTCTCGGAGCTGTTTTCCGATCCCTCGCAATTCGTCTCCCGCCTGCGCGAAATCCGGGATTCGAAAGAAGCGACGGAAGGAGAACCGCTCGGCCTGAGGGATGGCCGGATCGTGGAAAGAGATGCCGTACCGATCTTTATTGAAAAGAAGTACGTGGGTTGCCTGCGGATGTATCGCGATATCACCGAACGCAAGAAGGCGGAGCAGGCATTGCGACAGAACGAGCTTTACATACGCTCGATCGTCGACAACGCCCTGGAAGGAATCGTGGTAATCGATGCCGGCGGGATCATTCACGCCTTCAATCCCGCCGCCGAAAGAATTTTCGGCTATTCCGGCTTCGAAATGGTCGGCAGCTCCGTCAACCGGCTGATGCCTCCTTCGATTGCCGCCCATCACGACGATTACCTTCGGAAGTACCTGCAAGCCCAGAAAACGACCGTGCTGGGGACCACGCGCGAGGTAAACGGGCAGCGAAAGGACGGAACGGTTTTCCCCATGGAGCTTTCCACCAGCGAAATGCGCATGGGCAAAATCTGCCTGTTTACCGGCATCATCCGCGACATCAGCGAGCGGAAGCAGTACGAGCAGGAGCTGCACCAGGCCCGGCTGACAGCCGAGCAGGCCAACCGGGCCAAGTCGGATTTCCTGGCCCGGATGAGCCACGAAATCCGAACGCCGATGAATGCCGTGATCGGCATGACCAGCCTCCTGCTGGACACCGACCTGACCGCGGAGCAGAGGGATTCGGCCGAGCTGATCCGCAGCAGCGGCGATCACCTGCTTTCGATCATCAACGAAATTCTCGACTTTTCCAAGATCGAATCCGGCTCGCTGCAGCTGGAGAAAGCCCCCTTCAACCTGCGCTCCT
Source organism: uncultured Acidobacteriota bacterium (assembly GCA_903847975.1). GTDB lineage: Bacteria > Acidobacteriota > UBA6911 > CAINFC01 > CAINFC01 > CAINFC01. Next base: position 46,153 of record CAINFC010000288.1, read on the forward strand.
GCCTGCGCCAGGCCTTCGACCTGGTTTCCTATCAGGCCTTTCGAAAAAACCTGGACATCGCCTACCTGGTGGAGGAGAACACGCCTGCCGAACTGATCGGCGACAGCACCCGGCTGCTGCAGATACTGGTCAACCTGCTCGGCAATGCCGTGAAATTCACCGAGGCGGGAGAGGTCACCGCCTCCGTCAAAGCGCAGCGGATAGCGGAAGAGAACTATCGGATCGATTTTGCCATCCGGGATACGGGCATCGGGATCGCGCCGGAGCACATCGACCGGCTGTTTCAATCGTTCAGTCAGGTGGATTCTTCCATCCAGCAGAAATTCGGCGGCACCGGCCTGGGGCTGGCCATCAGCAAGCAGCTGGCCGAACGGATGGGCGGCTGCATGAGCCTGGAAAGCACGCCAGGCAAAGGATCCGTTTTCTATTTCAGCATAGAAGCGCAAGCCGCATCCCAGGCATCGGCGCCGCCGGCCCAGGAACAGCTCCTGACCGGCAGACGTCTTCTGATTGTGTCCCCTGAGGAGCGGCGCCGCCGGCTGCTGACGCAGCAGGTTCAGTCCTGGCAGATGCAGCCGGAGACGGCCGGCTCCGCCGAAGAAGCGCTGGCCCGGCTCCGCTCCGGGGAGCCTCTGGATGCCGTGATCTGCGCCGGGGAGTGCGTGGAGTTTGATCCCTGCCGGCTCGCAGCGATGGTGCGGTCGGAAGCCGGCAGCCGGGAGCTGCCCCTGCTGATCCTGGCCTCCGCCCGGGAACGCAAGGAACAGCGGCTCGGGAAAATCGGAGCCATCCTGGCCAAAAAACCGCTTTGGCCTTCCGATCTGTTCGACTCCCTGGTTTCCGCTTTCGACCGCACCGCGGGCTCCCGCCCCGCGGCTCCCGCCCCGGATTCCCTGCCTCCACACACCCGGCTCGCGGAAAATCTGCCGCTGCGCATTCTGATTGCCGAAGACAACCCGGTCAACCAGAAGGTTGCCATGCAGCTTCTGTCGCGCCTGGGCTACCGGGCGGATTCCGTGGCGGACGGCAACGAAGCCGTGGATGCCGTGGCCCGCCAGGAATACGATATCGTTTTAATGGACGTCCGGATGCCGCGGACCGACGGACTGCAGGCCACGCTCCATATCCGGGCAGCCCGGCCCGCAGGCAGCAAACCTTATATCATCGCCATGACGGCCGACGCCATGAAAAAGGACCAGGAAAAGTGCCTGGAAGCCGGCATGGATGACTACATTACCAAGCCAATTACTCCCTCGGAGCTGGAAGCAGCCCTGCAGCGCGGCGGCCGGCAGCTGCACCGCGGAATCTCCCGCCGAACGACACCGGGAGCCACAGAGCCGAAAGTGATCGATCTGTCCGTCTTGCATGAATTGAAACTGGGTGAGGAAGAAGAAGACGATGCGGATATCATGGCGGAGCTTCTCACCTTTTTCCTGGAAGATACGCCGGGCCGCTTGCAGGCTGCCCGCCGGGCATTGGCTTCCGTGGATTTTCATGCCTTGCGGGAAGAGGCCCATGCCTTGAAGGGAAGCTGCCTCCAAATCGGGGCGGCCCGAATGGCCGCTGTTTGCGGGAAGCTGCAGCTGCAATCCGAATCCCACCCTTCCGATGAAGTCATCCGTTCCCTGCTGGAAGAAATGGAATTTCAATTCCACCTGGTCCGCCAGGAGCTGCACGAAATGGGCATGCCGCGCCATACCGCAGCCGGCGGCCCCGAAACCCTATCGTGACGTCCCCTTTCGTCACGCCAGCAAAATCCGGGGAAAAGTCAGACCGGAGCGGGAAAGAGGCATCCCTCCTTTTTTATCAGGCCTCCGGAAAAGGTCTTCTTACCCGAGGGGAATGGCACCCGGCCTATTCTTTCTTCCTATTTCTGATCTTTCCGTTTTCCTGCCAAAAGAAATGCTTACAGGAAGACAAGGAAGCCCGGGAAGAAAAGCGAAAGGGCCTGTCGCTGGAAGTTGAGAAGCTTATTGCTGGCCGGCCTTTTTATAGGGCGGCGGCCGGCCGGCCGCGGGAAGGCACCAGCCGCGAGGCGATTTGCCGGGCAGCAACTGGTCGGGTGATGGCGGGCCCTTCCCCGAGGTGGGCGATCAGGACGTCCTCGAACTTGGGAATCTCGGCCGGTCCTGCCAGGGGTATCAACCGGGAGGCCAGCACCGAACGGGATACCCCGAAAAGAACATGCCCGTTCTGCCGCACGACTTTCCACAAAAGACCCGGGTCATCCAGGTGGGATGACTCCGAAACCAGGTAGCGCATTCCGGGCATCGAGAGAAGAGCCGGAAGAAGGCGCATCTCCACTCCCTCCACATCCACCTTGGCTCCCCAGCTGCGCCCCTTGACCAGGGGGGGCAGCTGCTTCCTAAGGTCGCGGACCGGAACCCGCACGGCAAAGGCATCCTCCGCCTGCTTGCCCGCAAACGTGGCAACTCCGGTGTGACCGGGAGTCTCCCACAGCTCCAATTCCCCCTCCTCGTCGAGCAGCCCGCATTCATGCAGCTCGATCCACGGGCGGGAGCTCGCCTGCTGGGCTTCCCGGATCCGGGCACACAACCCCGGCTGCGGCTCGAAAAGGTGCACCGCTCCGCCTGGTCCGACGCGATCCGAAATCAGGAATCCGACGGCTCCGTGATTGGCGCCGATGTCGAAAAACACCTCCCCGGGCTTTGCCAGGGCGAGCAGCAGATCGACCACCCGCGGGTCCGGCCGGCCGAAGAGGTAGAGAACCCGCCCGTCAAAATCTCCGAAGCGGACCCGGATGGGAACCCCGTTTCTCAGCCGGGCGATCACGTCGGACGGGCTGCGGTCGATCTCCCGGAAAATCCATTGGAAATTCGCCAGGCGAAGAATCCCGCCGGAAAACGGATAGCGGTGAAGCAAAGGAACCAGAATGCGCCGGAAAAAGAATCCGGGATAGGCAGAAGGTGGTGTATTCATAAAGATCGTTCTTTTCTTTATTCCTTCTCGCGGGAAACGGGTTTCAGGTTCCAGATTTCCCGCGCGTATTCCCCGATGCTGCGATCGCTGGAGAACCGGCCGCTGCGCGAAACGTTGCGAATCGCTTTCCGGGTCCAGGTGTCCGCATCCGCCCAGAGCCGGTCCGCGCTCCGATGGGCAGCCAGGTAGGACTCCAGGTCGGCCAGGTGAAAGTAGCTTTCCCCGGGCGCCAGCAGCTTTCGCACAATCCATTCGTGCCCTCCGGGCTCATCCGGGCAGAAGCGGTTCCCCTGGAAGGCGTCCATTATGGCGCGAACCGCCGGCCGGCTCTGGTAGAGTTCCCAGGGGCGGTAGGCACCCCGGGCCTGCAGGTCCCGTATTTCGCCGACCGTCAGTCCGAAGACCAGCATGTTTTCCGGCCCCACGGCCTCCCGGATCTCAATATTGGCGCCGTCCAGCGTGGCCATGGTCAGGGCTCCGTTCATGGCCAGCTTCATGTTGCCGGTGCCGGATGCTTCGGTTCCGGCGGTGGAAATCTGCTCGCTCAAATCGGCCGCGGGCACCATAAGTTCCGCCAGGGAGACGCGATAGTCCGGCAGGAAGGCAACTTTCAGGTACTCCCGGGACCGCGGATCGTTGTTGACCACTGCAGCCACGTCGTGAATGGCCCGGATGATCTGCTTGGCCGCAAAATACCCGGGCGCCGCCTTGCCGGCAAAGAGGTAGGTTCGAGGCGGATTCGGCGGCAGCCCCCCCTCCACCAAGCTAAGGTATTCGTGGACGATGTGCAGCAGGTTCAGCAGCTGCCGCTTGTATTCATGGATCCGCTTGATATGCACATCGAACAGGGAGTCGGGATCCACGGACAAGCCCAGAACCTCCCGAATGACGCCAGCCAGACGCTGCTTGTTGCGGCGCTTGACCTCCCGGAACTCCTGAGGAAAGGAGCCGTCGCCTTCGAGCGTCTCCAGTTTTCGCAGCTCCTCCAGGTCCGTCACCCAGCGATCGCCGATGGCTTGGGTAATCAGCCTGGCTAGCCCGGGGTTGGCCAGCAGAAGCCATCTTCTCTGGGTAACGCCGTTGGTCTTGTTGTTGAACCGCTCCGGCCACAGCCGGTGGAACTCGGGCACCAGTTCCTTTTTCACCAGTTCGCTGTGGACTTCGGCCACCCCGTTCACGGAGTGGCTGCCGGCGATGGCCAGGTTTTCCATGCGGACCTGCTTGGGGTCGCTTTCCTGAATCAGCGAAAGACGGCGGAGAGCGGCCTCGTCGCCCGGAAAAGCGGATCGGACCTGTTCCAGCAGCCGGCGGTTGATTTCATAAATGATCTGCAGGTGGCGCGGCAGAACGCGCTCCATCAGGGGAACCGACCATCTCTCCAGCGCTTCCGGGAGCAGGGTATGGTTGGTATAGGCAAAGGTGCTTTCCGTGATCTGCCAGGCGGCGTCCCATTCCAGGCATTCTTCGTCCACCAGGATGCGCATCAGTTCGACTACTGCCAGCGCCGGGTGCGTGTCGTTCAGCTGCACGGCCACCTGATCGGGAAAGCGGTCAAACCCGGAGTGGCGCGACTTGTACTGGCCGACGATGTCCCGCATGGCGCAGGCCACCAGAAAGTACTCCTGGATCAGCCGCAGCTCCCGCCCGGGAGCCACCGAGTCGCTGGGATACAGCACCTTGGAAATGGTTTCCGAGGTAACTTTCTGGGTCACGGCCTGGAGGTAATCCCCCTCATTGAAGATAGCCATATCCAGCTCGCGGGAGGCCCGGGCGGAATACAGGCGAAGGTAATTAACCGTTTTCCCTCCGTAGCCGACGATTGGCATGTCGTGGGGCACGCCGATGACCACCTTCCAGTCCAGCCACATCGGATTGTAGCCTCCGCTGCGGTCGGCGGCATGCTCGATGCGGCCGTAAAGCGGCACCAGGACGGCATCCTGCGGTCGTTCGATCAGCCAGGGGGTGGTGTA
>CAINFC010000289.1 GCA_903847975.1 uncultured Acidobacteriota bacterium
AGGACTTTTTGCGAAGCCATCAGGGAGGACAATCTCGTAAAAAGTCTTCTTTGTTCAGAGTACAAGCTTCAGCTTGCGTAGCACAAGCGGAATTCTGCTTGCAGCACGCAGCCTGAAGGCTGAACTCAAAACGGCTTTGGTTTGTAAGTTTGTTTTCGGGTGTTTTTAGGACTTTTTGCGAAGCCATCAGGGAGGATGAAGGTGAAAGAAGATTGTATTGCCGCGTTCTGCCGCCCCATACGGGACTTGCGTGTGTGCCGCTCGGGGCGGAATATCGGATATCGTTAAGCCATGCTCCGCCTTTCCTTTTTCCAGGTTTTCAAACCGATTCCGGGGTGATCCATTTTCTGACCGCCGGGGCCGCGTAGCTTATCATCCGGCGAAGCAACCCATCGATTTCGGTGTCGACCAGCAGCATTTGCCGGTGTTCTTCCTTGAGAAAACCATGGTCCACCATTTTCCCGACCAGCCGGATCAGCTCGTCGTAAAAGCCGTCAAGGTTCAGGATGCCGATGGGTTTATTATGAAGTCCCAGCTGGGCCCAGGTGAGCATCTCAAAAAACTCCTCCAGGGTTCCGAACCCTCCGGGCAATGCGATCACTCCGTCGCTCAGCTCGTTCATCCGGGTCTTCCTTTCGTGCATGCTGTCCACCAGGATCAGCTCGGACAGTCCCTCATGGGCGACCTCCTTGGATACCAGAAAACGCGGGAGCACCCCGATGACCCTGCCGCCTTCCTGCAGGGCCCCGTCCGCCACCGCGCCCATGAGTCCTACCCGGGCGCCGCCGTAGACGAGTTCCAGGTTTTGCTGGGCCAATGTCCGGCCCAGCAGGCGCGCCTGCTCCCGATACCCTCTATGATTTCCGCTGCTGGATCCGCAAAAGACCGAGATTCTTTTCATCTTCATGAACACGGCTTTGGGGTTCCCGCCTACAGTTTTCCGGCCAGGGCATCAAGGCCTGCCTGCGATGCCTGCAGGCCTTCCTCGGAACGGCCGCCGCTGCAGGCGGCAATCAGATAACCGGTATTTCCTTTCACGTCTAATCCGCCCTTCCACCCCAGCTCCCCGGTCATCGGCGGGCGAATCCCGCTGCCGCTGTTCCGGAGGGTTTCGGCCATTTCCGCCGCCTTGGCGTAAGCGATCCCGAGAAGGTTGGCGCCTTTGTTGTTCCCGGATGGTTCCTTTTTCAGGGACCCGACAACCGCCATCCTGAATATCCAGGACTTCACGGGTTCCCCTTCCGCGTAGGCGATTACGGCAACTCCCTGGATTTTCAGCTCCTCCGCCCGGAGGACCATGGCCTGGAGGGCTTTGCCGGCAATCTTCTGGAACGCTTTTTCATTTCTGCCACGCATGTCTCGCATTTTATCAACAGCACCTCCGGGAATTCCACCGGAAACGCCAGTTGCGCCGCAACCAGGAAAAAAGCCGGTCACCCGTCCTATCCGTTATACCTGTCAGGGTAGAATTGCTGGCAGAGAGAAAATCGGGAAAAGAAAAACCACTCATCCTATTAATCTCGGGGGATTCCATGAGCGAAAAAGAAATTGACAAAGAGAAATCTACTGAAAAACCGGCCCAAATCGACGAAGGTAAATTGTCGGATATCGCCGGCGGTGAGGATACTCTATATGCGGAATGTTCCTATTGCGGGAGACTTTTCAGCGTAACGATACTGACCAGTCACATGTCGACTTGTTACATGAAGCCATAAACGGCCCGGGGGATTCGTCGTATTGCCTGGAATGTTCCTGCTCTTCAAATGGTTCCTCAATCCACGGGCCGTGAATCGGGGAAACCGATTCCCTCCGCTGAGGATAGGCGGGCAGGAACCGGGAGAGCTGTCGTTAATCGCTCCCCGGAAACGACATCATGGCAGAAAAACAATTCCGAGGAGAGCCTACATGAAAAAGATATCCGGCACCATGATCCCCGTCGCGATCCTTTTCGGGACCATGGTTTCGATCTGCGGACAGGCAGCGGGGGAGCCGCCCACGGCGATGGTCAAGTACTACGAGCCGGAAAAAATCAGGGAAGCCGTTCCCAGGGAACCCATTCCGGCGGAGGTCCGGGCGCAATTTCTGCGCCCCGGTGAGCTGCTGGCCATCCAGGACAAATTTGCGGTGGCCTTTCAGCCCGTCGGCACCCTGGAGTGGCACGGCCGTCAGAATCCCATCGGCTGCGATTCCATAAAGGCCGAACGACTCTGCATGGAAACGGCCCAGCGGATCGGGGGAGTGGTGATGCCTCCCATCTATTTTGCCGCCGATGCCTACCGGGACACCGGAAACGGCTATGGGTTGGGCATGGACCCGGTGGCCGGGTTTCAACTGCCCGGCTCTTTTTACCAGATTGAAACCGAACTGCTCAAACGGTTCATGCTCAATGCCTGCCGCAATTACCTGGCCCGCGGGTTCCGCATGGTGGTAATCGTTTCCGGTCACAATCCGGGCCTGCAGCAGAACCTGTTCGATGAAATTTGTTACATGCTCAAAACCCCGGAGGGGAAGGAGCCGGTTTTCTTCACCATGGAATACACGGCCATCGAAAAAGGAAACCCGCGGCGCAGCGGGGATCATGCCGGAGGGTATGAAACCAGCATGATGCTCCATTTTCATCCCGATCGGGTCAACAGCAAGGCCAATGAGGGCCAGAAGGATCCCAATCTGGCCATTTCCACCAACTTTCCGGTGGAACAAGCTACGGCCGAAGAAGGCCGGATTCGTTTGAACCTGCAGGTGGAAGGCCTGAGCATGCTGGTCCGGGAAAGGTACCGGCGCCTGCCATAGGGGAGGGTGAATTTTCCACTCCTCCTGAAAAGCCTGCCGATCGGTGAGGGGCAGGCTGCCGGTCTGTCCCGTCATTCTTCATTTATGGCCCGGATTACGGGCAGGAAGTTCCCACCCCTTTTTCCATCCAGCAGTGTCGGTCCGGGCTTGGGTCCGCAGAATGCTTCCCGTTCCGGAGGTCCGGCGCCGCCTGCCCGGGCGGATTTCCGGGCGTAGGGAAAAATTTTCTCGGCCCCATGCAACCATATTCCCTTTCGCCCGGTAATAGGGTGTGAAAAATGATGATGAAGCTCGAAAAAATGTCCGACGAAGGATTAATGCAGCTCGTGTCCGCCCGGGAGGCGGAGGCCTTCCAGGCCCTCTACGATCGCTATGCCGGGCGCGTTTTCGCCTTCCTTCGACGGCACTGCGGGGACAGCGGGCTGGCGGAGGATCTGCTGCAGGAGACTTTCTGGAGGGTCTGGCTCAGCGCCCGGACCTTCGATCCTTCCCGAGGCGATTTCTGCCGTTGGATATACCGTGTCGCCCTGAATGTGTCCCGGAATGAAATGTTCCGCCGGCGAAACCGGCGGGAGTGCGGGCTGGAACCCTTCGAAGGGGAATCCCGGGGCAACGTTCCACCGGCCGGCCTGGAAACCGGGCTGGCCCGGGCCCTGGAAAAACTGACCCCGGCCATGCGCGAAGTGGTCGTGCTGCGCTGCATGGAAGGATGGAAATTCAACGAGATCGAATCGGCGACCGGCACTTCGACGGGAACCCTGAAAGCCCGCTTTCACCGGGCCATCAAGGAGCTGCGCCGCCTTTTATCCTGGGAAGAAAATCGATGAGCAAGCATTTGCCTGAATTTCAGATGGTGGCCCTGGCCCTGGGAGACCAGGCTCTGGCGAGCGACGCACCGGCGCGGAAGCACCTCGGCCATTGTCCCGGCTGCGCCCAAGCCCTGGCACAGCTGCAGCAGGCAGTTTACGAACTGCGTCGGGACGTTGTGGAAAAGGCTCCTTCTCCGGTGTGGACCAGGCTGCACAGCCGGGTTGTGGCTTCCAGGAGCGATCCCGATGTCCCCGCCGATTCCTGGTGGCCGCTCCTGGCGGGGCAGGCCGCGGGGGTTCTGCTGCTCTTCGGACTTTTCCTGCTTCTGGGCCATTGGCTGGACGGTGCCCTCTTGCAGGAAAGCCTTTCCGCTCCGGGCTGGATCCGTTATCCCGTCACCGGACGACTCGCTCTCCTGCTGATCTCCGGCATGGGCCTGCTTTCCGCGCTGGCCCTGGCGCCGGTTTTCTGGTGGGAAGCCATGGATCCTTTCCCGAGCCCTCGGGATCTCAACAATCGAAATCATTAGGGGGAACGGCCCCCAAGGAGATATTCTATGCTGAACAAAAAACAGATTCTTCGGAAAATGGCCCTGATCAGCCTGGCCGTCGCTTTGACGGCTGCCGCGGCGGTCTATTTGTTTTATTCCCTGGAGCAGGGCGATAGAGCCAAGCGGAAAGCGGAACAGGAAAGCCGGGAAGAAGCGCTGGTAAACCGTTATCGCACTTACCTGGAGGAAACGGCCAAGAAAATCACCCGGCTGCCGGTGGATCCCATTCTCATCGGGCAGATTCAGTCCTATTATTTCGCCGAGCACCCCCAGGCCCATCTGTATCTGTGGGCGGCGGACCCTCACGGCGAGTTCCTTTTCGGCATTCCCAGCGAAGCGTTCGGATTGCTCAACCGTGCCTATGACCGCTTTCGGCCGTCCATCGAAAAGGAAGGGCGCTTTCTGGACCGCCAGGATTTCCTGCGGCGGCTGGTCCATAATCACCGGCAGATCGACTTCGAGAAGCTGGAGGCCGCGAATGCCGGCAAGGAGCCGCCGCTGAACGAGCTGAAGCACATATTGCGCTATGCCGGCGCGGAGGATCGCATTTTCTCCATTCCCTTTCTCAGCGAATCCGGGCAGATGCTGGGTAATTTTTATCTGAAAATTGCCGATCTGCCGGCCAATGATTACTACCGGCGGGACGAAGCCCCTCTGGTGCTGTCCACCCTGACGCTTTTTTTCTCTCTGCTTTTTCTGTGGTTTTTGCTGCCCAGCTGGGCCTACCTGGATGCCCGGGGACGCGGAATGGATCACCCGATCCGATGGGCATTCCTGATCATGGTGTCCTTTCTGTTCGGATTGACGGTCTATTTGATTCTGCGTCCCGATGAGGCGGGCGACGCCCGATGTCGCAGCTGCGGCCGGTCCATGCAGGGCGGACGCTATTGTCCTTTCTGCGGGGTGGTCAATGTCAATGAGATCTGTGCGGCCTGCGGCTCTCCGATCCGCTCCGAATGGACTTTCTGTCCCAACTGCCATACCGAAAACAAAAGGGAACTTCCGGAAAAAACAGGCTCCGAGGGAGTCCTCCCGGAGAATCCCGAGGCCGACAACCGGAGGCCGCCGTCCGGGGACTGATTGCCGTCCGACCCGCCGCCGTTCCACCTTTGCACCTTCCTCCGGTTTGATGAAGGTGCAAAAAGTCCGAGAAACATCCTGCAACAAACTTACAAACCAAAGCGGTTTTGAGTACAGGCTGCGTGCTGCAAGCGGGATTCCGCTTGTGGCCCACAAGCTTAAAGCTTGAACTCCAAACAGATTTTGCCTGGGAGATGGTTACGGGTCGATTCCGGACTTTTTGCGGCTCCACCCGGTTTTTCTGCTGTCCCTTACGGGACTTGGCTCGCGGCAAAAAGTCCTGCTCCCGGTCCGGAGTGCCGGCATGCCTGTTCCTGCCGCTTCATGCCGTATCGGTTTCCAGTGCCTCCCTGACTTTCGCTCCCAGGTCTTTGGCGGTGAACGGCTTCTGAATGAAATGCACGCCTTCGCTCAGCACTCCGTGGTGGGCGATGACGTCGGCCGTGTAGCCCGACATGAACAGCTGCCGGATTTTGGGACAGAGGGGAAGAATGTTTTGGGCCAGGTCCTGTCCGTTCATCTCCGGCATGACCACGTCGGTCATGAGGAGATCGATGGTGCCGGCATGCTCCTGCGCCAGACGGATGGCTTCCCGCGGGGTGCGTACCGGCAGAACGCCGTACCCCAGCCCTGCCAGTATCCTGGCGGTCATGCCCAGGATCATCGGCTCGTCCTCCACCAGCAGAATGGTCTCGGAGCCGCGCGCCGCCGCGCGCAGCGGGCGGTCCATCGTTTCAGGCGCCGCCCCGTCGGCGTGGCGCGGCAGGTAGATTTGGAACGTCGTTCCCTGACCCGGCCTGCTGTGCACGTCGATGAAGCCGCCGTTCTGCTTCACCGCGCCGTACACGGTGGCCAGGCCCAGACCGGTGCCCTGGCCCATCCTCTTGGTGGTGAAGAAGGGCTCGAAGATGTGGGAGACGGTCGCGGCGTCCATGCCGCAGCCGTTGTCGCCGACGGCCAGCATCACGTACTCTCCAGGTAGAAAACCCGCGTGCCGGACACAGAACTGCTCATCGAAGACGGCATTTTCCGTCTCAATGACGATCCTGCCCGCGCCTGTAATGGCATCCCGGGCGTTGACGCACAGGTTGGCCAGGATCTGGTCGATCTGAGCGGAGTCCATCTTGACCGGCCACAGATTCAAACCGGGCTTCCAGGCCAGGTCCATGTCCTCGCCAAGGAGCCGCCGCAGCATCTTGAGCACATTCCGGACGGTTTCGTTGAGGTCCAGCACCCGGGGTGCAATGGTCTCTTTGCGGGCAAAAACCAGCAGCTGGCGGGTGAGCTCGGACGAGCGGCTGGCAGCCTTTTGGATCTCTTCGAGGTCGGTGTGCAGGGGGTTGTCCGGTCCTACCAGGTCCAGGGCCATCTCGGCGTGCCCCAGGATGACCGCCAGCATGTTGTTGAAGTCGTGGGCCACACCGCCTGCCAGCCGTCCCACCGACTCCATCTTCTGTGCCTGGTTCAACTGCGCCTGCAGCCTCTCCCGTTCCTCCTCATTCCGCTTGCGCTCCGTGATGTCCTGGCAAATTGCCACGGCACCGATCATGAGGCCATCCTTGTCCAGAACCGGCGCGGCCGTGATCAGGACGGTAGCCCGGGTGCCGTCGAACCGCCGGATATCGACGGAGTCCCCGAGGATTACCTTTTCCCCCCTCAGCGCCCGGCTTATCGGCCAGTCCTCCGGGTGAAGAGGTTGGTCCGTACCGGCCCACCAGCCCTTGTACACCTCATAACCCGCCACGCTTTCCGGCAGGGGGGCCTGCCGGCTTCCTCCCCATACACTGTGGACTCCCTGGTTTACTTCGATGATCCGGCCGTTCACATCGGCAATGAAAACAGCGGCGGGAATGGAGTCCAGAACCGCCTGCAGGCGACCGCGCTGCCGGGAGATCTCCTGCAGGAGCAGCAACTGCTCCTGCTCCGCTTTTTTACGTTCGGTAATATCCGTATTCAGCCCGATCATCCGGATGGCCTTTCCATCCTCATCGCGGAGTACCACCCCATCCGCCTTAATGTGGAGGACGGTCCCATCCGGGTGCCGGACACGGAATTCCGTGTTGTAGTCCATCTCGCCTCGCAAGGCCGCCCTGGATTCCTCTCTGGCGCGGGAAAAATCTTCCGGATGCACCCCCTGTTCCCAGGCTTCGACTGCACCCGGAAAACTCTCCGGGGTAAGGCCGTAGAGCTCAAGCATTCGGGCATCCCAGATCAGTTCTCCGGTGCGGAGGTTCCAGTCCCAGACTCCCGCCTTTGCGGAGTTTGTGGCCAGGCGTAGGCGCTCGGTCATTTCAAGCAGCCTGGCCTCCGCCTGTTTCCGCTCGCTGATATCGCGGACGACTCCGACCAGAACCCTCTTACCCCCGATAACGGCGGCGTGGGAATGAACCTCCACCGGAACCACCGTCCGATCCTTACGGATTTGGCCGGTCTCGAAAATGACGCTTTCCCCGGCGATCAGGCGCCTGCCAATCTCTTCCACCGGAATACTGTGCTCGGGTATTACTATTTCGTGGAAAGGAGTCTTGGCCAGCAGCTCCTCGCGGCTGTATTGCAGCAGCCGGCAGGCGATATCGTTGACTTCGATCAGCCTCCCGGGGAAGCCATTCTCCGTCATTTCGTGGATCTGCACGGCATCGTTGACATTGTTGAAGATCTGCCGGTACTTCTCCTCGCTTTCCTGCAGTCTGGTCTCATTCTGGGAATGTTCGATGATATCGGCGGCCTGGCGGGCCAGCAGGTCGAGAAGGCGCAGCTTCCGGTCATCGAGGCCGCCCGGCTTCCGGGAGTGCGTTGAAAACATTCCCACCGTTCGGCCCGACCGGCTGACCAGCGGCGTGGACTGCACCGCCCGCACCCCGGCTTTGCGCTGCATGTCCAGAGCGGGCGTGCCGGCAAAGATCGGGCTCTGTTCCACATCCTCCACGATGACCCGTTCACCCTGCTGCAGCGCCGTGCCGCAAACGCCCTGCCCCTCGGAGACCCTGTCCCAGAAATCGATCCACCAGGGAGGAAATCCGCTCTGGGCTGCGATCCGTAAATCGCCGCGCTCCGGATCGAGCAGCTGGATGTTCCCGAAGTCCGCGCCGCTGATCGCGATGGCCGTGTCCACGATTTCGGCCAGGATCGGGTCCAGGTTGCCTTCCACCACCGACAGCAGGCCCAGTTTCTGCAGTCGCGTCATGGCGGCCAGATCGGCGGCCGACTGTTCCTCGGCCCGCTTGCGCTCGGTGATGTCGGTCGCTACGCCGTGCCAAAGAGTGCACCCATCCGCCTCGCGCAAGGGTATGGAGTGGCCTTCGATCCACGACTCGCCGCGGTCGCGGTCGGGATGGCGCACGCGCCATTCGTGATGCCAGGTGCTCAGGCGGTTCGCGGATTCCTGAATGGACTCCCACAGCCCGGCCCAATCGTCCGGGTGGGTCAGGGCAAGAAAGGGTGCGGCGTTCTCGCTGAGTCGCGCCTGGGGAATCCCGAAGTGCTCTGCGATCCGTTCGCCGCCAAAGGGGAAGCACGCTGTGCCGTCCGGGCTCATCCGGAAGGAGCAGACGAATCCCCGGGTTGTGGCGCTGATTTTAGCCAGTCGGTCCTGGGCATCCCGCAGCGCCGCATTCCCCTGATAAAGCACCGCTGTGCTTGGCGAAACCGCGGACTCGAGCGGGTCGGCGGTCGTTGGAACACCTGCCGGGGCCTCCTCCTCCCGGAGGACTGCTTCGCGCAAACGGTCCTGAGAGATCCCGAAGGCGACACCTATGACCGCAAACATTCCGATGGTGAGGAACGAGCCGGGTTTTTCCACCGCGAAGGAGAATTGCGGCGGGATAAAGAAATACCAGCTCAGAACCGTGGAAAGGACCGTCGAGATCAGACCGCCAGGCAATCCGCCGATCCAGGAACTGAAAAAGACCGCCGGGTAAAAAAGGAACCAGGCGAAAGGCTGGATAGTTTCCCAGGAAGCCCACTGCAGACCGCAGGCTGCCAGGGGAATCAGTGCGGCCACGACCTGGCGACGCATATCATCGGGAGGACGAAGTTTTGCGGTTCCGGGTTTCCGTCCGGGCGGGGAAGAGAGTTGGGCTGTATCGTTCATGGCTCTTTTATTCAAAAAATTTTTGACCCGGGACGGAGGGCGATAAGGATAACGTCGTAGCAACGGAACTCTCCATCGGGACTGATTGAATTATATTTCAAAAACGGCAGCCACGGATACCAACAATTCTTCCTGAAACAATTCCTGCCGGGTCCATGCATGGGGAAGTCCCAAAGAACAGCGAAAGGTCCTTGGGCAAGGAGACAGCCGGGCGGCACCGGCCCAGTGGAGGACCGCTATGAAAGCGCATTCCGGGATCCTCCCTTGTTGGCGGAGGGACGGAATGGTAATATGCCTGCAACGGCTGCAGGTTCTGGATGCCGGCACCCGTTATTGTCATATACGGTTGCAATCGACCCCGATTTCGTGATTTGGAATAAGGACGCATCCGCAATGAGTCAACCTACATTCATTGTTGGCACCGGAAGGTGCGGATCCACCCTGCTGTCGGGCATGTTCCGCCGGCATCGACTGGTGGCCAGCTTTTACGAGTTCTTCACCTTCGTGTGCGACATCGGCGGCTGCATCCCGGACGAATTTCCCGGGGACGAAATCGACGGCGGGCGCTTTTGGAACCTGCTCAGCGCGATCGGCCCGCGCCTGAACCTGAGTTTGCGGCAGGACATCGCTATGCCGGAGATCGTCTACCCCTACCGTTCACCGGCCGCCCGCTTTTCGGCCCAATCCGGCGTGCCCGTCATACTGCAGGCCACCCTGCCGCACCTGACCTCCGACCCGGACGCGCTTTTCGACGAGCTGCGCGAGTTTGTCCTTCCGCGGCCGATAGCACCGATTCGCGCCCATTATGACGCGCTCTTCGACTGGCTGGTCCGGCGGTTCCACAAACGCATCTGGGTCGAGCGATCCGGCGGCGTATTTGTTATTCTGGAGCCGATTTACCATCTATTTCCCGATGCCCGTTTCATTCACATCGTCCGGGACGGTCGCGATACGGCTATTTCCATTCGCGAACATTGCGGATTCCGCCTGTTCATCCTGGCCACCATGCTGACCGAAATGCTGGGGGTGGACCCGTTCTATTCGGCGGACCGCACCAACCTCGAACGCGTTCCGCCGCCTTTGCGCGCGTTTCTGCCCGAGAGCTTCGATCCGGAAGTGTTCCGCAATTACCGGATTCCTTTGGCGGCGTGCGGCCAGCTCTGGTCGCAGCAGATTGCCAAGGGCCTCCAGGTTCTTTCCCGGCTGCCGCCTCCATCGGTGTGCACGGTGCGCTACGAGGATTTGCTGCGGGAACCTGCGGTACAGATCCAGCGGATCGCGAAGTTTTTAGGGGAGGAATTCGTGGACCAAGCGTGGGCGGAATCCTGTGCGTCGATGGTTCGAAAACCGCAGTCCGCATGGCAGTCCCTGAACGAAAACGAGGCTGCCGAGCTCGCTGCGGCCTGCCAGCCCGGCTTCGACCTCCTGCGAAGAATCGGAATCCAGTATGGTTGATGACCCGGCAAAAAGTCCCACATCTTCGAATTTCCGTCGGGGAAAGCCCTGATAGGGCTTCGCAACACAGCCCGGGGTTGGCGCGCTTCGCGCCTACCCCGGGTAGGGACACCCGTAGGCAACAACCCGACTCCGAGGAATAGTCCCGTCAGGGACGACAAGATTGTGGCCCGGCAATTCAGTGCCGGGTGGGCTCCGGCACGGGGCAAGTCCCATCGGGACGGCAGAACCGGACGAAAAAACGATTTTTTTGCAAAGCCATCATGGCTGGCGGATTATTGTGCAAAAAAAGCCGATATCACCTTGCCGAAGAGCTTCGCGGTCCGCGCTCCGGACGACTATTTCCCATCGGCGAGAATGGAGGCGCGCAATTGGGTCAGCTGTTCCCTGAGCCCGGCCAGCTGTTGGCGGGCCTCCTTGGTAGTGATCTTACCGGAGCGTTCGGCTTCCGACAGCTTCATGACGGTTTTTATGAATTCCGGGGAATGAGACCGTTTGCATTCCACCCGAAGATCCTGGTTCGATTTCTGAAATGCGCCAAAAACATTGTCCACGGCGTTAAGCCAGCCCAGGAAAGCCGGCTGCTGTGTCCTCAGCTTCATCAGGCGGTCGTTGGGGTCGGTCTGATGAAAATAGCCCATGACGGAACAGGCCTCGAGGGCAAACCCATACAGGCAGTCCATTAAAAAATGTGCGGACTCGCTGCTGGACATAAAGACCGGCAGCTCCTGGATGGTATCGGCGGTGAGCTGGTTCAGCATCTGCCGGATATCCACCTCCCCGGTTTCGCTGGCCACCTTACGCACCGTATCGCGGATGTGTCCGCTGAAGTCCGCATGGGAGCGCAAGTCCAGTTTGATCATGGCGGCATCGATGGCCTGAAGGGATCGGGCCACCTCCTGCTTCTTGTTGAAGACCGCGGCGTAGACGGCATCGTACATCTTGATGCCCGCATATATGCGCAGGTTACAGGAGGACAGCCTGGGGGTCAGGTCGCTGGCGACCACCAGGTCGGGCTGGTATGTCACGCCAGTCTCTTTGAGAAGCCTCGGTCGGTCATACATGGAATGGACGTTCTCCTTGGTCAGGAGCGCCTGTACCTCGGCCAGGAGCTGCTTCAAGGCGGCGGCCACTTCGGCCGTTGCTTCGGTCTTTTTCTTTTCGGTGATGGAGCTTTTTTGTTTTTCTGCTGTCGGGGTCTTTTGTTCTGCCGCTGCCATGGTTGTGCACCCGAGGGCGATGGTTACGGCGGTCAGGTGTGCTACAAATGCTTTTTTCATCTTTACCCTTTCCTTGTTTCTGTAAGATTTCCGAACTTGCTCCGCTAGCAGCTAACATAAGAATGCCTTGATGCTAATTATAACGGATGACCCGGCAACAAGTCCGTAAAAAGTCCCTTTCCTCTTCCGAAAAATGTACGGTCCGCTTCCTCCTTCCTTCGTGGTCTTTCCGTCTTTCCGTGCCGGCAGATCCAAACGGATTTTTAAAGCGCGCTATTTGCTTTATGAACGGCAGCCGGATTATTATTCGGGGCAAAAGAAAAGTGCGGGACCCGCAAAAAGCAAATCTTTTCGCTGTTTCCTCGGGTGTAACTTTTATCTATATAGGGAGTGACTATGGTGAATCGGGTTATTGCTTGTCTTATTTTCTTATCTTTGCTGGCCCCTGTCGACAGTCGGGCTCAGGAGTCACGCGCGACATTGGGGGGCAAGGTGGCGGATTCCATGGGGGCGGTGATTCCGGATGCGTCCGTGGTGGTCACCTCGGAGGAGACCGGAGTCAGGCAATCGGTTCGGACCAATCACCAGGGAAACTGGATCGTTCCTTTTCTGATTCCCGGACATTACAGCTTCACCGTATCCCTGCCTGGGTTCAAGACCTTCGAGCGGAAGGGGTTGACTTTGCAGGCGGCCGACAACAAGCAGATCGATACCGTACTGGAAATCGGAAATATCCGGGAGACCGTTGAGGTGCGGGCGGAAACGCCTTTGATCGACACCACCTCCGCAACGTCCGGCACGGTCATCACCCAGGAGCAGATCACCGAAATCCCCACCCTGTCGCGGGTGACCACGTTGTTCGCCACCCTCTCGCCGGGGGTGGTGGCTCAGGACCAGAATCAGAACGTGGCGCACCTCTGGTCCTACAACGCCGCCTCGCAATTTACGGTGAACGGCGGGCGGAACGTGGAATACTCCAACACCTTTGAGCTGGATGGCATGCCCAATATACGCGACAGCGGCAAGGTCGGTTTCGTACCCCCGCCGGATGCGATTCAGGAATTTCGTGTCCAGATGAACGCCTATGATTCCTCGCTGGGCCGGCAGGCCGGTTCCACCGTGCAGATGGTTCTCAAGAGCGGCGGCGCGGCCTATCACGGCAGCCTGTACGAGTTCAATCAGAACAACAAGCTGAACGCCAACCTCTTTCACACCAACCTTTCGGGGGGCAAGGTTCCCGCCATCCATTTCAATGAATATGGCGGGACATTCGGCGGTCCGGTCCGGTTGCCCTGGCTCTATAACGGAAAGGAGAAGACTTTCTTTTTTGTTTCTTTCGACGGCACCCGCAACTCCGATCCCCGCTTCTCCATCCTTTCCTTGCCGACCGAACTGGAGCGCAAAGGGGATTTCAGTCAGTCCTTCACCACGCAGCTGGTGAGCGGAAACCGGGTCAAGTACCCGATCAACATCTATGATCCGCTGACGGCCGATTCCAAAGGAGTGCGCAAGCAGTTTGCCGGCAATATCATTCCCGTCAATCGCCTGAATCCCATTGCCCTCAAGATTCTGGAATTTGTGCCGCTGCCCAATGCCGCCAGCGAACCCACCAGCAATGCCACCAACAACTTTGTGCCCAATTCCACACGCGACAACAAGATGGCGCTGCTGGCGATTCGCATCGATCAGACCTGGAACAATGCCCACAAAAGCTTCGGATCCTACCGCTGGTATCACGAGGATGAATTGACCGGAAATATATTTCATAATGCTGCCACAGGCGCCTACCAGACGCGTATACCCAAGCAACTGGGACTCGACCACGTCTGGGCCGTCAGCTCCTCCCGGGTATTGAACATGCGCTGGAACGTCAGCCGGTTTGTGGACGACAACCGCGATAATGGAGCCGGATTCGATCCCACCGCATTAGGTTTTTCGAAGAGTTTCGTCGCCCAGATGGAGAAGCCTTCCTTCCCCAGGATCACCGGCCTGTTCGGCGATATCGGAGCCAGCAGCGCCGGCAACTTCACCGCAACCACCTATTACACCTGGAGCGCCAATCTGAATCAGACGATGGGAAACATGTCGCTCAAGTACGGGGGGGATACCTGGGTCCTTCAACGGGCCAACCGGAACATTGGAACCCAGGGCACCTTTACTTTCGACAACTCGAACTGGACCCGACCGCAGGCCACGGCGAGCGGGGGAACCGGCAACGGATCCAACCTGGCCGCCTTTCTGCTCGGCCTGCCCAACAGCGGCAGCTTTCCGAGAAATGCCAACGCATTCTATTCGCAGCATTTCTATTCCCTCTACGTGCAGGACGACTGGCGTGTTACCCGCCGCCTGACGTTGAATATGGGGCTGCGCTGGGATTACCAGTCGCCGGTTACCGAACGCTTCAACCGTCTGACCTCGGTCTTTGACGGGACGGTATTGAACCCGATCAGCGAACCGGCCCAGGCCTCCTATGCCCGAATCCTTGCCAATAATCCCAACAACGCCAATGTGCAGCTGCTGGCTTCCATGGTCCCGGCAAGCGCTTTCAAGGTGTACGGCGCCCAGAAGTTTGCCGGGGTCGACGGCCAGAAGCGAGGGGCCACCAACGGCGATTTCCGGGAGATCCAGCCCCGCTTTGGCTTCGCCTATCGGCTGTTTCCGAAAACGGTGCTCCGCGGGGGCATCGGCAAATTTGTCATGGCCTCCTACGATGCCGGCGGGCAGAACGGCTTCAGCCGAAGCACTTCCTTTATCGCCACGCAGGACAACTACATCACCCCATTCGATACCCTGTCGAATCCGTTCCAGGGCGGTATCCTGTGGCCCACAGGCTCCTCGCTGGGTGCCATGACCAATCTCGGTCAGGGGGTGACCTGGGTGAATCAGGATCCGGGCCGTATGCATTCCTGGGAGTGGAGCCTGCACCTGCAGCAGGAATTCAGGGGCTGGCTTTTTGAGTTGGGGTACACCCACAACAAGACCTATGGAATTCCCCAGGACCGGAACGGAAACCTTCCCACATTGGCCATCTGGAAGCAACTGCGCGCCCCGCGCTTCGATGCCAACGGCCGCCCCCTGGACCGCCTGCTGTGGGATGAACTCATTCCCAATCCTTTTTACCAGCTGGCCGGTGTTACCGGGACCACGGCCAGCAGCCAGAATCTTTCCTTTAACCAGTTTTTCCGCCCCGTTACCATTCTGGGGGATATGACCCGAAGTCTCAACCCGCTCGGCAAAAACCAGTACGATGCCATGCTGGTCAAAGTGGAGCGGCGGTTTAAAGGCGGGTTCAGCATCCTTAATTCTTTCACCTGGTCCAAATTGTTCGAGGATACTTCGCTACTGGGTAGTGAAATTTTCGGGGTAGTGGAGCACAAGCTGGGAGGGGAGGATCGTCCTTTCCACCTGTCTATCGCTCCCATTTGGCATTTTCCCATCGGGCGCGGTCAGAAATTCTGGACCACAATGCCAAAGCTGGTGGACGTTTTTCTGGGCGGATGGGAGCTGTCCGGCCATTACAACCTCCAGTCCGGCGTGCCGGTGGTATTCAGTACTGCCGGCTATTATGACGGGAAAGACTTTTCCTTTTCCGGCAAGGAGCAGACTTTGGAGCGCTGGTTTGATACGTCCCATTTCATCCGTTTCCCTGCCAATAATACCGACATTTCCGCCTACCCGGCCTGGACGGGGATCCAGAATCTGCCGGGGTACGGCTACAAACCGGCTGCCAATGACACCATCCGGAATGGCGTTTACCAGGACTTCGCCACCTACCAGCGCCATTACCCGACCCGGTGGGGCCATGTGCGGGCCAGCCGGGTCAATGAGTTGAATCTGGGGATCTATAAGAATTTCAAGATTACGGAACGAATCAAGCTCCAATACCGTTTCGAGACCTTCAATGCCTTTAATCATCCTCGTTTTGCGGCGCCGAATTCCGATCCGACCAGCTCCAGCTTCGGGATGGTGACCAAGACCCAGCAGAATAATGCCCGACAGGTGCAGATGGCCCTGAAGCTTAATTTCTGAGTGAGCGCAGGGGAACGGCATCCGATGTTCCGGACCGCAGGCACAGACACAAGCCCCGAAGGGACGGAGGAACAAAAGCGGGGGGGAGGTCTGCTTCTCCCCGCGTGTCGCCTTATTTCCGGGTTGCCGTGATATAGGACATGCTGAAACTGCCGTTGACGCACGTCAGGGGGCTGACACATTTGAATTCCCCCGCAGCGGTCAGGATGCAGCGGCCGTCATTCCAGGTACAGACGGTGCCTCCGGCATTGCTGAGAGTGCCCGAAGTAACGGCGGTCGCACCGCTTATGGTGCCGCTCCAGATGCTTGCATAATTCAGGCCGCCGCCTTCTGCCGTAGCGCTGGCGGAAAATGAATGGCCGGTCTGCCTGACGGTCCCGCTCCAGGAAAGGTTTCCGGCCGTGGAGGAGGAGCTGCCGACCCACGTTCCGCTGAAGTCCACCGGGGTGGCCGCGCTGATGCCAGCCGACGCATTCAGGTTTCCAAAGGCAGCCGTGATTTCGACAATTCCCGGAGCCACGGCCGTCACTAATCCTGTCGGTGACACGCTCGCCACAGCCGGATGGGAGGACTTCCATGTCGTCTGGGCGGTCACATCCTGCAGAAAGCCGTCTCTGGAATTGGCGTTGGCCTGCAGCTGGGTAATCTCGCCGACAGACGCCAGCGAGCAGGGGCCCGATAGGGAGACATAGGCCACCCCTGTGGGCGGGGCGGGGGCTGGGAATCCGGCTATGACCGGAATGCTCGACATGGTCCCCACTTCCTTGTCCATGCGCAAAGTGGTGGCAATGACGGAGCCGCCGGTGGCGGAGGCCGTCACCGTACCCGTAAAATCAGCCAGGTTTTTTCCCGGAAAAATCTCCTCCACGAGCTTGGCCATCTGCTGCATGGCCCCCAACGGCTGAGTCGACTGTGCCTTCCAGTTGCCATCGGAATCGTAAAGAACCAGGCGAACTTCCGATGGCGTGCTGCCGGGATTGGCAACTGCCAGGCCGGCGTAATAGCCCTGGCGGGTATCCACCGCCAGGTGGAAGTCCGCCAGCAGGGTGGAGGGATCCAATCCGGCCTCCGATATGGTTTTGCCGCCGGAGAGACAGCTGTAGGTCAGCGATCCGCCCAGGCTGCCGGTGGCTTTCACCCGAATCCAGCCGGTTTCCACCCGGCTGGCCGCTCCGGCGCTTTTCAGAAACAGGGAGCCATGCGCCTTGATTTTCCAGGTGAAGCGGGAAGATGTCTGGCCGTTGAATGTCACGGTCAGCGGCGCACCGGCGGTTCCGGTCTTGAACGCTTCCAGCGTGGCGGTCACATCCGTCACTCCGGGATTGGATAGCACCACTTGCGTAATGTACCCGCCTCCGTCTGCCATCTGGGCAAAATACAGGGTACCCTCTTCCATGGCCGCCGATGGTTCGAAGGCGGTCCCGCTGTCTGCAAACGATAGGGTTGCACCTGCCAAAACGAAGATCGCCACACCGGCAACGCATTGCAACTTCTTAACCCCATTCATAACCCTCTCCTTTCCAGGTCGAAATCTCGAGGAATAGAAAGTTCCGGCATGCCGGTTTATCATCCGCTTGGGAGGCATGCCCTGGTTTGAAGCTTTATATGGCTAATATTTAATGCATTTTTTCCCGCCACTGTCAATCCACAAAAGAATCCGAATCATTTTGAGACGTGTCAACATTCCGGACACGGCCATTTTGTCAGCTTCCTACGGGTGCAGACGCGGCACGCTTCGGCCGGCCATGCGGTCAGCGGACCGCGTCCACATCGAGATCGGCCGCTGCGCCGGAATCCAACCCGAAACGGACGCGGAGGAAGGTGGCGTTGCCGGTGGTGCGAATGCGAATCCTCCGTGCGTGCCAGTAGGGGTCCTGGAAGGATTGCTTTTCCTGAAGCTCATCGACCCGCAGTTCGGCGCCTTTTCCATCGTACTGAAGAACGGTGAAATAGACACGGTCGGAAGGTGCGCTCAGGCTGACGCGAAGCCGGCAGGAAAGCAGGTAGGTGGCTGCGGAGCGCACTGCGATCGGATCGGACAGAGAAAAGACGGCTCCGCCTCCGGACCCGGTCTGCAGTCGTAGATGGCCCGTCCCCAGGAAAGGGGAATTCTGTCCGCCTGCCTGCCGGGCGACCAGGCCCGTTCCGGAATTGCTCCATGCGGTAGACCAGCCGGCCGGCAGGCCTCCTTCCCCATCCTGCTCGAAACTGCCGTTGGGAATATCCACATGGAAGGGTCCGGCCAGGAAGAGCGCCTGATCCCAGGGGCCGCAGCAAAGACGGGACCGGAACAGGATTTCGCCGGCGTTGTTGAGCCATATTCGATCCTCGGTATCGTAAGCCCCGCCGCCCCCGCTCCAGCCGGTCGGCAGGCTTTCCAGGTACTGCTCCGCGGTCTCGGGCGCCCGGTCTCCCAGGAGGGCGATTCGGGAAACGGACTCGTCGGCAAAAAGAAAAAGGCCGAACAGCCGGGGCGACCCGCCGGTCTCGGAGGTAAAGGCCAGCATCTTCTCGTCGTTGAACGAGTAACGGGTCGAGGGCGGAACAAGAAGAGAGGTGCCTCCCATTTGTTCTTCTCGAAAGATTTCAAAAACGCCCCCGGTATAGACCGGTGCGGGATCCTGCGAAGCGACCAGCTTGCGGACCGACCCGGCCTGGTACTGAAAATAGCCGCCCAGAGTGCTTCCTCCCCGGACGCCATCCAGGAACAGGACCGTCCCGGATCCGCCGGGCTGCGGCCACTCGCCGGTGTAGGTGCCGGTAAAGGTGCCTCCCCCCGGAGCCGGCGTCTGCTGGGGGCCGGGGACCCACTCCAGGCTTCCGCTGCGGTCCCAGCGATAGTAGCCGTTTGCGGGGCAGGTGGTGATCCCTGAAGTTCCCAAAATCGCATCTCCTTCGCGGCTGGCGGACAAGGCGCTGGAAATATAGCCGCAGGTGGCGAAGGCCTTGCGCTGGTCCCCGGAGAAGCGGAAGAGCGCATCGGTTCCGGTCGAGGTCCGATCGGAGAACACAATCGCTCCGTCGCGATCCATGGCCAGAACCCCGCTCCACAGGGAGAATCCATAGCGCGGGTCGCGCATGTCGAATCGGAAGCGATCCCCAAGCGGCGTGGGGTCTCCGGCTGCCACAAGTTTTTCGAGGCGACTGTTCCGGAATCGGAAAATGCCGTATTGGCCCGGTTCGGTAGGCCGGTCAGGAAAAACCAGGCGGGCGCTGAACAGCACCTCGCCCCGGTCGTTGAGCAGCGGATAGGAGAGGTCGCCAAACACCAGAGAAGCATCGTCGGGGGAACCGTCACCTATCGTGACGATGCGGCGAACGCTGCCGCCGGAATAAAGGAAAAGTCCGGAGGCGGCAGTGCCCGGTATCTGGGAGCAATGCCGGATCTGTTCGCGACTGTCACAGGGCCGGAACATGGCAAAAAAGGCGGCCTCGTCGCGATCGTTCAGGGAGAGCTCCTGAAAGCGATAGCCCAGGTAGGTGAACCGCTGCCCCTCCTTGCCCGGCACCGGGTCGCCCCGAGAGATAAACTTGATGAGGCCCTCGCTGCCGATCATTACCAGGCTGTCATCGGTGTAGGAGCCCGGGGACAGGTCCTCGCTTCCGGAGAAAACGACGGTTCCCAGGTCGTTCAGCCAGTGCCGGTGGAATTTCCAGCCTTGGCTGAAGGCCACCGCTTTCAGCCAGGGATCGGCCGGTTCGATTCCGCGGGCAGTCGGAACGCCGAGAGAGAAGAAGGCCAGCGTCAGCAGGCCGATCTTCACCAAACCGGCCACCGTCGAATGGCTGCGGCGACCCGGGAAATTCCCCGGATGCATACTATCTTCTCCGGCTGTCTTCATGGCGCGCCCTGCAGGGTAAACTTTTTTTCAGGATGTAGGATTTTGCCGTCCGGCGATCCAGTCCGGTCCGGCGGGCCACTTCCTCGTAGGTGCCCAGCCGTTCGTACAGCAGTCGGCAGTAAAGGGCCAGAAGGGAATCGGCGGTAAGCGAACCGGAGGCGATGCCCCCCTGGAGCATGCCGCACAGATCGGAAGGCACGGACGGCAGATCGGCCCGGTAAGCGCGCATCAGCAGCACGCGGCGCACGGCCTGCTCGAGTTCCCGCACGTTTCCCGGCCACGGGTAATCCTTGCCGGGCGATTCCAGAATGGCGCTGTGGACTTTTTCCACGACTTCCGGAGAGGATTCTCCGGTCAGCCGGCCGACGATGAGAGCAATCAGGTCTCTCCGTTCTTCCGGCTCCTCGGCCAGGCGTTGCCGCAGCGGCGGAACCTCGATGACGTCCGAGCAAAGCCGGTAATAGAAATCTTCGCGGAACTGGCCGCCGGCCCGCAGCTTCTCCAGCGGTCGATTGGTTGCGGCAATGACCCGGCCGCGGAACCGGAGCCTCTCGTGGGAGCCGACCGGGGAAAAAGTACGTTCCTGCAGGACATGCAGCAGCTTGATCTGAATCGGCACGCTGGCATCGCCGATCTCGTCCAGGAAGATTGCCCCATAGGGGCTGCAGCGGGCAAATATTCCCGGATGAGCTTCCACGGCCCCTGTGAAGGCGCCCTTGCGGTGTCCGAACAGCTCGGACTCAATCAGGTTCTCGGGAAATTGCGACAGGTTCAGAGCCGTAAAACTGCCGGTAAAACTCTCGGCGAACACGCCCCTCTTCTCGTCGAAGGGAATGAATCCGGAGCGGCCGATGGCCGCTGCCGCCGCGCCCTTGCCGGTCCCTGTCTCCCCGAAGAGCATCGTGGAAAAATCTTCCATCCGGTTCCAAAGGTGCCTCTCGTAGAGGCGTATGTCGTGCGTGAAAACGTTGTTCCAGAGGTGGCTGCGCAGCTGCTTCATGGATTCGCTGTTTCCGACCAGCCCGCGGTCGATGAAGTAGAACGCCCGGCGAATCTGGAACAGGATGGCAAAATAGCGCCGCGCCTCCTCGGCCGAAAAGCCGCGGTGCACGAGGAGGCGCAGCACGTCTCCGGCGATACGCACCGGGACCGGGCGCTCTTCGGCCGCGGCCTGGCTGGCGATCAGCTCGTCCAGCTGCGGCATGAAGCGGTAATAGATGTCGAACATCAGGGCATAGCGGACGAGCTGCCGGTCCTCGCCGCCATAGCGGCGCACATCATCCAGGCCGGCCTGCTCCATGCG
>CAINFC010000290.1 GCA_903847975.1 uncultured Acidobacteriota bacterium
CAGCCTAGAATATTGCTGCAATGTTACCAGAATGAAATAGCTGCTCGCGGGCAAAAGGAAGATGAATTCGTCGACCTCTGGCTTTCGGACTTAGAACCTTCTTTTCTGGAAGATCGATATCCGCAAAACACTCCTCCCGTGTATTTTCCTCCAGCTCCTCCATATCCATAAACAAACGAGCATTCGGCCTCTCCGTCTTGCTGCGGTTAGTCGATTTGGATGATCGGCAATTACTCTCTGCCGATTGTATCTGCATATCTTGTCGGGCTCATTTGCGGCAGCTTTCCCCAGTGATTCAGAAGCCATCCTGGCTTTGTGAAGAGCTTCATTCCTTCTTTTAGGTACATACCCTCCTGCTTTTGGGTAGGTCTGTGTCTCTGAACCTGCTGTCTTTTCAAAATCCGGGAAATTTCTTTCTCCTAAATCACCAACCACCATGGGCAACCAGGTATTAGGAAAACTCCTCATCAACCTTCGCGCCAATCTGTCCGAATTCCAATCGGACATGGCCAAGGCCGGCAACATTCTGAAAAATGAAGTTGCCACCATGGGGAAGCATGCCGCGGCTATCCAGCTGCCGATCGCCGCCATTGGCGGCTTCGCAATGAAGGCCGCCTCGGACTACAAGACGGCCATTCGCGAAATCCGCCTGGGTACCGGGGCGACCGGCGACACCCTGAAGGAATTCGGGAAGCTCGCCAAGGAGGTCTATTCCTCGACCGAAGAGAGCATGCAGGAGATCGGCACGGCCATGGCCGAACTGAATCGGCGTACCGGTCTGACGGGCGAGCCGCTCAAGGAGCTAACCGCGACGATGCTCGATCTTGTGGATGTGGCCGGCATGGATGTGCGCAATGCCGTCCAGATCTCCACGCGGTTATTTGGCGATTGGGGAATTGCCACCGACAAGCAGGTCGAAGCCTTGGATACGCTCTGGCGGGTAAGCCAGGTAACCGGCTTGCAGTTTGGGCGCATGGCCGAAACGATGACCTTCTACGGGGCGCCTTTACGCCAGCTGGGTTTTACCTTCGAGCAGACCGCGGTCATGCTCGGTAAATTCGAGCGCGAAGGCGTCAATCTCGAACTGGTTGTCGCCGGGTTGCGGATGAGCCTGCGCCGTTTTGCCGAACAGGGTATCGATCCATCCGGGGCCATCCTCAAGGAAATCGAGAAGATCAGGAAGGCTTCGGCCGATGTGGCCATGACCCTCGGCAAGGAGCTGGTCGGCGCCCGGGTGGCTCCGGACTTTGTCGCTGCCATCCGCGAGGGGCGCTTTGATCTCGAGAGTATGTTCAAGCTGCTTCGAGCCAACACCGATACGATCGCCAAGGCCGACTCGGACACCCGCACCTTTTCCGACAATCTCAAAATTCTTTCCCACACGGTGGATGTGGCCCTGATGCCGCTCGGGGAGATGCTCAACCAGAAGTTCAAGAAGGACTTCCTTCCGATCATGAAGGATGGGGCCAATGCCGTAGCCGGTCTCGGCCGTGCCTTCATGGACCTGCCGGACTCGGTCAAAAACGCCACCTTGGCCATAGGCGGGATAACCGCCGCAGTCGCCCTGGGCGCCCCCATGCTCGGGATGTATCTGGGATCTCTGGTCAAGCTGCTCAACGCCATCAAGACGCTGTCGATCGCCGCGGGCGGCCCCATGGCTGCCCTGAGCATTCTTGCCATGGCCCGCAGCTGGACGGAGTTCAAGACGGCAATCGATCTGGTTACCATGAGCCTCGGCTTCCTGGGGAAATCCATCCTGGTAGTCGGCGTCGCCCTGGCTGCCTTCCAGATCACCCGCTGGATCTCCCAGTTCGAGATCCTGGGTGTTTCCATCGACAAGTTGACCCGGAAATTCTATTCCTGGAGCGGTCTCTACCGGCTTGGGAATAAAGGAGTCGCGGAGCAGATCCAGGCCGAAGAGCATGCCGCTTTAAACCTCGCCAACACGTTGCGGGATAAATACGGTGTCGAAATCGATCGAGGCACCCGGAGCCTGGCGGAATGGTCGGAAGCGCTGCAGAAAGCTGCCCGTGATCACACCCAATTGACCTCGGCGGTCGGGCAGAAAGCAACCTTTTCCTATATGCCTTCCGAAGCGGAACGGGAAATCTTCCAATCCTTTATCAAGGAGATGGATGAGTGGATCAAGAAGCAAAACGAGCTCAAGGAGGTCATCGATAAGAGCATCACCAGCTTCCATGACCAGCGGCGGGTCACCGAAGAGGAACTCGGGATCATGCGCGCCCTGGAAAAGCAAGGTGTACCCTATGCCGAGATTTACGAAGTCATTGCTTCCAAGATGGACAAGGTCGCAAAGAGTGCGGACCCGCTCCTCGAAAAGATGCGGCTGATCCACAATTCGATGAAATTGGCAGTAGAGGAGCTTCCCGGGCCGTCTCCGACTCTTCTAAAAGAAAACGAACAGATGGCCAGGCTGATTGCTGCCGCTGCCGGACGGAAACTGGTCGAGCTGATCAGTGCTCCGATCGGTACTGCGCTTGACGATACCGCCGGAAAGAAATTTGCCGCAGACGTAAAGTCGGCTGTCGAGAGTTTCCGGAATTCCGGAAGGGATCTGGCGGTAGTCGTGGCAGCGGTCCAACAGCTGACAGCATCGGGCGCTGATTTGCGGAAAGTCTTCGAGCAGTACGGCAACCTCCTGGAGAAATACCCGGAGCTTCTCGACAAAACCACCCGCGAGGCGATGGAGCTCGGGAAAATGCAAAGCATCATCAACGACGGCTGGCTGGAAATCGGCCGGACTGTCGAAAAGAGCCTCGCCGGCGCTTTCAGCGATATGCTCTCCCGGGCGCGCTCCCTCAAGGATTCCTTGAAAGGAATCTGGGATTCGATCAAAAAGTCCTTTACCGACATGCTCGGGTCGATGGTTTCCGCTTTCATGATGAAATTCCTGAACCCGATGCTCACCCAGATTCGCACCTCCGGCGTTTCCAGTTCCTTGGCCGGAGCCATTCCGGGGATGATTTACAGCGGTTCGCCCGCCTATTCCGGGCTGGGTGCCAATGGAGGATATGCCGCCGGTTCTTTGAATATCATTCCTTCCGGCCTGGCTGGCAGCATGGGACCCGGGTGGTATACAGGAGGATCGGGTGCGGCTGCTTCGGGAGCCGGATTATCCGGGTGGGCCGGCCTTGCGCACGGGGCGACATTCCTGGGATTAGGTTTGGGTGCCTCCATCGGCTCATCCCTCGGGGGGCTATTCGGCGGCGGTACGCTCGGCAAAGCTCTCGGCATGGGGACCATGGGGATTGGTGGAGCCTTCGGCGGAGCCGTACTCGCTGGGGTATTGAGCGGCGGAACCGTGGGAGCCGGGGCACTCGCTCCTCTATTGCTGGCTTTGATGGGCCCGGCCGGCTGGATTGCCGGAGCCGGGGTTGGGTTGGCTGCCTTAGCCAACTTCCTTTACAAATCACCTGCCGACCGTGCCAAGCAGGAATTCAGCCGGGACTTTGGCGGGGTGACCACTTCGACCAAGACCTTCGAAGAATTTGCCGCATCGCTGGGGCTCGGGAAAAAGCAATACGAAGGAATCCGCAAAGACCTGCTCTCTTCGCCGAAGTTCCTGACCGAAATCGCCTTTCCGCTGGCCCAGCAGCAGGGCAAGCTCGATGAGTTCCTGAAAAGCCTTGAAGCCGTTACCACGGCCTGGAATCCGTCCGGGTACAACTTCCGGACCGCCTTCGAGTCCTGGATGAAGACCGGCAATGCGTCGGCTTTGAACAAGGCTTTTACCGAAGCTTTCGGCGTGAGCCAGGCCCTGTCGCAAAACCTTCCCGATTGGCAAAATGTCCTGGCCGCCTCCGGCAGCTCATCCGATAACGCCGGGAAGCAGCGTCTCCCGATCAACCGGCCCATTACTCCGGCACCAACCAATCCCGGCCAGACAGTGATCCCGACAGCGCAGCCTGCGGTTCCGCAACAGATCATTTTTGCCCCGACAGTAAATTCTATCGATGGCGCTGACGTGACCACAGTCATGCGCGACAAACTGTTCCCGGAATTCATTGAGATGCTCAAAAACAACACCTATTCCTCACGACAAAAGTTGAGCCAGGTACTGGCATAATGGCAAATGGCGGATTTATCACTACCAACCTGGTCACGGGAATTACCGGAACGTCGCCGGAGGAGGCTTTCCCGGCCGATAACCTGAAGGATGGCAGCTCCTCCCGGCCCTGCCGGTGGGCCGCAGGCTCCATATCAATCACCGTTTCTGCTTCCGGCAACTGCTCAGGCATCGGCATCTGCGGACATAACCTCCGCACCGGGGGCAGCTGCACCATCAATGGTGTATCGGTTCCCGTGGTGGCCGGGCAGTCCATCTGGCACAAATTCTCCACACCGACAAGCTTGGCGGCGCTGGTAATAAACGGCGGCGGAGTACCGAAAATCGGCATTGGGGAAATCGTCATGGGTTCTGCAACCGTATTCAGCCACAACTTTTCCTATGGCTGGAATGAAGGCCGGGTCTACACGAACGACATCCACGAAACAGAATTCGGGATGCTGTTGCCGTATGAAAAATGCAATGCCGGGCTGTACCAGCTGCCCTTTCAGCTGCTGGATTCCGCGGCGATCGCTACCATGAAGACACTCTACCAGCAGCAGCGTGGTTCCATGATTCCTTTTCTTCTAATTTTCGACATCGAAGCTGGGCCTTGCTGCTTCGGCCGGCTGACCAACAATTACAACACCACCTATGCCACGCTCGGGGTGAATACCTCAATGCTGGAATTCCGGGAAGATCCGATAGGGGCATTTCTGTCATGATCCGCTGGATCACCCTACTCGCCATCCAGGTGGCCACCGCCCCGGAGACCTGGCGCTATTACTCCTCCGTGGCCGCGTCCGGCCCGGATGCCTTTTATGAGCCGCTGGTGCTGGACTTCGGCTCGCTCACTCGGGCGATACCGGTAAAGCCCGGGCTGCCCACCATCTCGGATATAACCGTCACGCTTTCCAACAACACCCTGGAGTTTTCCAACCTCCTCGACACGGTGGACTTGCGGGGGAAGAAAGCCATTCTCAAAATCGGGCGTGAGGACACCGAGTACGATTCTTTCCAGCAGATCTTCTGCGGGAAAATCACCGGCGTGCAGCTCACCGGGCCCAGCTGCATCCTGCAGATCAAGGATTTCATCACCGACCGGCTGCAGGAAACCATTCACGGAGAAATCAGCTCCGCGCTGTTCCCGGCTCTCGACCTGATGGATTCCGTCTTGGTCCCCTGCGGCCCCGTGGTTTATGGCAATTGCCAGGCCGACGGCGGCCGGGTACCCTGTCAGTATGTCGGGCAGGGATCGGATAAAAAACATCAGTACGTGGTGGCCCAGCATGAAGTCGAGGTGCTCCAGGTCTACAAGCTGACCTCGCTCGCAGGGGAAACCATCTCCTATGATGTCGTTGTCGATGGGGACCTCGGGTGGACTTTCTTGCTTTTCGACGAAGATCAGGAGGATCCGGAAAATGTCGGTGGAGAGATCGCCATCAGCGCCGATGTCAAAGGTTACAAACACGGCAACCCGGCGGCCCTGATTGAAAATCCCGCGATTGCCCTCCGGCACTACCTGGTAACCTATGCCGGGTTCACCCTGTCGGATTTTGACAACGTCCTGCTTTCAGAGACTGCGGACAAGCTTGACACGGCTGGAATCAAGATTTCCGGGGTGATAACCAGTCCGGCCACGCACGAACAGGTGATCGCCTGGTTTTGCCAGAACTTCAGCCTCGACTTCTGGGTGAGCCCCGGAGGACAGATCTGCATCGGCTACAACCGTTATGACGCTTCCATTGTGCCCGGTCAGACCTTGAGCGACAGGGACGGGCAGATCCTGAAAAACGGGTACAAGCTCGCCTACAACCAGGCTGTTGCCAACGAGATGACCTTGCGTCATTCCTACAACCCGGTTTTCGGGGAATACGGCAAGACGATGGAAAATCTCGAAAACCTGGTCAGCCAGGAAGCGGTCGGTAAGTTCACTGAAAACCTGGACCTTTGCCTGGTTGGGGACGATCACACCGCGCAGATGGTCGCCGGGATCCGCCTCTTCTGGAGTGACGAACAGCGCCAGTTTGTCACCTTGACGCTATCCGCGCCGACGCTCACCGCCCTGGTGGAGCTCGGCGGGCTGGTGCTGGTCAGCCATTTTGCCGGCCCGAACACCGCCGGCCTGGGCTGGGTGGACAAACCGGTCAAGGTGCTCGAGATGCAGTACCAGCTCAACGGGGCGCCGATCCTGCGCCTTTCCGGAGTGGTTTACGAGGCCAACGACCACAGCTACGCCTATGGAACTCCGCCCGATAATGTTGTCGCCGGTACCGTTTCCGAAAGCAACTCCACCTCTGAGCTGACCGCCACCTGGACTCTGGCCGGGAACGGGAATGATCCAACCTGGGTCTGGGCTTATTATAAGCGATCCACCGAGCCACTCTCGCGGCTGCGGTTTGGCGGATATGTCGAAGCCTCGGCCGGCACGATTACCTTACTGCCGGAGTTCCCGGCAAGTGAAGACTCAGATTCCCTCGACTTGGTGCTGGCCGCCGAATCCTCAACCGGTGTGCTACGGCATCTTTCGGACTGCACGAAATTGACCCTTGCAAGTGTGGATAGGAAAAGACTTGCAAGCGTATCCGGTTTGGACGTTACCCCCGGTGATCCCGGCATAAACGTCATCACCGTTTCCTGGAGTCCGATCACCGATCTCAAGTTCCGTAACTGCTGGATCTGGCGGGGTACTTCGGCTGTTTTTACCAATGCGATCCGGGTCGCATATGACATTACCGGAAACAGCTGGGTGGACACCGACATCACCCCCGAGGTGGAGTATTACTACTTCGTGCAGGCCCTGACGAAGTCCGGCGCCAACAATACCAAGGT
The DNA here is from genome assembly GCA_903847975.1 of uncultured Acidobacteriota bacterium. Taxonomy (GTDB): domain Bacteria; phylum Acidobacteriota; class UBA6911; order CAINFC01; family CAINFC01; genus CAINFC01. The sequence goes on from CAINFC010000290.1 coordinate 6,899, forward strand.
AAGCGCCCACGGCCATGTCGATCTGCCTGCAGGTGGTATTGGGCCATCGCCTGAACTTCCTGTTTATGACCAACCGCCGAAGGTCACGGGCTTTTCGGTCACCGAAGAAACCATGGTGGTGGACGCCAACGGCTCTATGAAGAGCCGTGTGGCCGTGGTATTCGAAAAGCCGGACTCCTCCGCGGATCCGGATGGGCTGTGGAAGACCGCCAAGATTTACCGTGGAAAGCTGGTTCAATCCAGCCCCGACAACACGGTCGGGGACCAGGGGGCAACCGTAGGCGGGTCCACCACGAAATTCGATGTCGTTGCCGAGCTGACCGAATCGGCGGCGGTCATCCTGGAGCCATGGGCCGAGAGCTCGGTTTTTGCCGCGGTCTCCACCGTGATCAAGAATAACGTGGCCATCGAAGGGAAGGTCGATTCCCTGCAAACCGATGCCAGCTATTACCAGGAAACCAAATCCTGGGCTGAACTCCAGCCGGACGGCAAGTTTGCGCAGTCCTTCGTCCTGGAGGAAAGCCGCAATATCGCCCGGTGGGATTTCTGGCTGAAGCGCGCCGGAAACACCTTTACGTCTGCAGCATCCCTCCGGCTGCTGGTTGTCGACGATCTTCCCGGCACCGGGCCGGATGAGAATTCTGTGATCGCTTCCTCCACGAACGTGCTCTGCACGGGGATCGGCGTCGATCCCGCCGGCGGATGGATCAAATTCAGTTTCACCACTCCAGCCACCCTGACAGCAGGCGTGAAATACTGGCTGGTTTTGGATGCGTGCGGAACTTATGCCGAAGAATTCGTAACCGGTGAATCCAGCGTGAGCCTGGCCTGGGCCGGGGACGGGACCTCCTATTCCGGTGGGGAATGGGCGGAAAAACAATCCGACGACTGGGTGCTCAACACCGGCCGAGATGCCATTTTTCGCAATTACACCTTCTATTATCCAAGGGTTATTGTCACTCTCACGCCTGCGCAAGCCTCCTGGGCCGTGGAGGATTTCTTCGTCACCGCCAAATCCGGCGGAAAGCCCGATGGGATTGATTGCGATATTTTCACCGCGACCTGGGATATCCCCCAGGGGATCGATGGGGCCATCGTGGAATGCTTCGATCTGGCTTATTCAGCCATGCAGGGCTTCAATGCCGACATCCCGGCCACCGGGACTCCAGCGGAAGTCACTTATGCCCGGGGACTCCCCGGGACCTCCCGCATGGTGGCCGGATCGGATCCGGGGAAAACCTACTATTTTGCCATCCGCGCCAGACAGAAAGACGGACCATACACGGAATGGACCTACTTCGGGCAACCTGGCTGCGACGCCAACGCTTCCTTGCGAACTGCAGTGACCTCCTACTTTCCGATCGGCCGGATCATGGTGGAGGACTTCCGGATCTATTCCTATGGTTTCCGGTCGGGGAAGCTCTATTCCGATCCGCGGGGCTTCGAAATCCAATGGGATGGCAACGCGGAATTCAACGACGTTTTCATCCGCACCGGGGCGGTCCCAGGGACACTTACCAGCGGACTGATTTACGCCGGATCGATTCTCGGCGATTACGAAAAGGACTGGTTCGGCGTTTTCATGAACTCCACCGGTCTTGTCGGGCGACGGAATCTTTCCGGAACCGGCACCCCTAATCCGGCCGTCTTCCTGCTGGGCGCCCAGGATTATGATAGCCGGGCCCAATCGGCCGGGGGAGACTATCTGGGAGACACCTCAGATCCGGTCCACCCCTCGATCGGGGCGGGCGATTTCTGCGTATCGAGCGATGTGAAGCGCGCCTATGAATATGGGGACGTGCCCTATCTTCTCTTTCGGCCGAGTGGGTATTGCAGTAACAATCTTTCCGTTCTGATTTCCCCCGTCGATGCCACGGACACCGTCTGGAGCGTGGCCTACGCAGAGGTGTTTTCCGCAGGTCAGTACATCATGTGCGGCGCCGAAATCTGCCGGATTCAGAGCATCGATTCCGCCAACGACCTTGTTTTTCTTTGTAGCACATGTGAAGTGCGAAACCAGTATTTTGGAACGGTTGCTTCCGCCCATGAGGGCGGCGAACTGGTAGGCATTGCCACCAATGGGGCGACGCTCAAGATTCGGGGCCAGGTCGATATCATCGGCAACAGCACTATCAGCGGAACGCTTGGCATCATCGGGGAAACCAACGGACTCTGGATTGGCGAAAGCCAGATGGGCGCCAATGTTTCGATCACCGGACTCGGGATCGGGATTTGGGCCGATTTCCCGCATACAACCGATAACCTTGCCTTTGCCGCCTGGGCCAGTGATTTCAATGGTTATTTGCCCGGGCCGGGGAATGTTCCGATTCCGGTCAGTGCGGCGGCCGGAGATGTGTGGCTTCGACGGGCTTACATCGGTCCATGGGTCGATTCGCAAGGTGTTTCCCACAGCATGGAAATCCTCCCGAATTCCATTACCAGCGCTAATTTCGTGGAGGGCCCGGCCGGCAGCGGCTGGAAGCTTTTTACGGATGGTTCCGCCGAATTCCAGCAGGTAAGAGTTCGGGTATCGGGAGGCCCAAGCGATAGTCACCTGGTCTACGCCGGCTCCATGGAGGGCAACTACTCCAACGATTGGTATGGCATATTCATGAGTGCCGACGCCCTGGTAGGCAGGGTGAATATCGCCGGAAACACTACCCCGAACCCGGCGGTCTTCCTGCTTACATCTGCCACCTTTTCCGGCGATGCGGTTCTGCCGGCCTTCGGGCCGGGGGAGTTTTGCCTTGCACCAGATATCAAGGCCGCCTATGACGATCCGGACTCGGTCGAATGGTTTATAAAAGCCTCGATCGCAGGGGGATTGCAGATCAAAGGAGACCTCACCGTAATGGGCTCTACGCTGAGTGCGAGCACCGGCCATATCCATCTGGATGGCGACGGGATTTATGGTCACGATCCGGACGAAGTCCTGCGGTTTGTCATGACCAATGTCGATAAAACCGTCCGGGTCTATAAGCATCCGAGCAATCCGAGCCTGGATATCTACATGGATCTTCTCGCCGGGGAGTTTGCCGCCTGGCATGGCCAAATTGCGGGAGTGCTCATCAGTTTCAACAAGCTGCAGAGCCTCAGCTACCAGGCATCGGGGGGGACCTCCGGGTATTGCATCAACGATGACGGCTCTGCCACGTTCCAGTCCATCACCGCCAAGGGAACCATCCAGGCCACCGGCGGATTCATCGGGGCCACCAACACCACGCTGCCGATTGAATCCTGGGGGATTGCCATCGGGCCGTACGGGAAAATCACCAGCAACAGCCTGATCAGCTTTCGCAATGTCGACGGGTACGATGTGCCGACGGAATCGGAAGGGGTATTCATTGGGTACGACACCGGCGGGAACCTGGGCGGCCGTTACAAGTTCTTTGCCGGCGACGGGCACACCGGGGGAAACTACATCGCCTGGAACGGCTCGCAGCTGATCGTCAAGGGAACCCTGTTTGCAGAAGACGGGACCATCGGCGGATGGAACATTGGCAGCACCACCCTGGAATCAGGAAATGTCGGTTTTTACTCCGGGGGATCGACGGTCCGGATTTATGCCGGGGACACCTTCGCCAACCGGGCAATCGCTCCACTGCA
>CAINFC010000291.1 GCA_903847975.1 uncultured Acidobacteriota bacterium
CCGTCCTCCACCCGCCTTTCCTCTTCTCCGGCCAAGGCCATCCGCGGCCACCAGCTGGGCTTCCGCGCCACCGCCAACAGCTACGACGCCTGGACCCTGGCGCAGTTCGAGCAGTATATTCGCGACCTGGCCGTTTTTGGTGCCAACAGCATCGAGCTGATTCCTCCCGCAGCACCCGGGCACCAGACGCCGCTCATGTCCGCAGATCCCTGGGAGATGAACCGGCAGCTCGGCCGCCTGATTTCCGCCTACGGGCTGGACGTGTGGCTCTGGTTGCCGGTGCAGACGGCCCTATCGGACCATCCTGAAACACAGGCCCGGGCCAATCAGGAAGCGGAACGCCAGGCGGCTCTCTTCCGCGCCTCGCCGGTCATCGACCACCTCTCCATCCCCGGCGGGGATCCCGGGGATAATCCTCCCGGCCGGCTGCTCCCCTGGCTGGATGCCAACACCCGGGCGAACCTGCTGGCCCTCCATCCCAATGCCAGGATCTGGGTTTCCAACCAGGGATTCGACGAGTCCGAAAACGGATTCTTTTTCGGGGCCCTGCGGCTCCATCACCTGCACGGAGCGGTCCACGGCCCCTGGACGCAGGTCAACCCGGCCGAGGAGCGCCGGAGACTGCCGAAAGAAATTCCTGTGCGGCTGTACCCGGATATTTCCCACAATATCCGCTGCCAGTACCCGGTCCCCGGCTGGGATCGGGCTTTTGCGCACACGCTGGGCCGGGAAGGCTGCAATCCGCGGCCTGCCGCCCAGGCGGATATCTACCGGCTCTATGCCGACTCCTCCGATGGGTTTATCACCTACTCCGACGGCGTTCACGACGACCTCAACAAGTTCGTCTGGACCGCCCTGGGATGGGATGCCCGCCTCCCGGCCGACGAAATCGTCCGGGAGTACGCCAAGTACTTTTTCGGGCCGCGCGCCGCGGAGGCTTCCGCGGAGGGGCTCCTGGCCCTGGAGCGCAACTGGCAGGGCCCTTTGAACCATCATTCCGGGATCGAAAAAACCCGGGCCCTCTGGCAGGGCCTGGAGGCGCAGAACCCGGCCCTGCAGGACAACTGGCGCTTCCTGATGTACCTGCAGCGCGCCCTTTACGATGCCTTTCTGCAGCGCAAGCTGGAGCATGAGACCCGGCTGGAAAGCCGGGCGCGGGAGATTCTGCAGGCAGCCCGGGGAAATTCCCTGGAGCCGGCCATTCACCGGGCGCTCGAAATCCTGGCGGATGCCGCACCGCCGGCAGAAATCGGCCGCCGCGCCGCCCGCATCGACGAGCTGGGGGGGCGACTGTGGAAGCTGATCGGCTTCCAGCTGGATGTGGCCCGCTACGGAGCTCCCGGCCGGGAAAGGGGAGCCATTCTGGACTTTCTGCAGCGCCCCCTGAACGATCGCCCCTGGCTGGAGGCGGCACTGGGAGAGATTTCGGCTGCCGGCGATCCTCCAAAGCAGCGGGCCTGGCTGCGCCGGTTGCTGGAATGGGAGAATCCCGGACCCGGTGGCTTCTACGACGACCTGGGAAATGCCGGCCGCGAGCCGCACCTGGTCCGCCCCCGCCCCTGGCAGGAGGATCCCGGATTCCTGGAGTCCCCCCAGGACGAGTTTACCCGGGGCTGGGAGGAAGCCGGCGGGAAAGCCCTGCCGGCGCGTCTTTCCTGGCTGGACCAGGCGCAGACCTTGTATCAGACTCCCCTGCGCATGCGCTACACGGACCTGGACCCGGCGGCGGCCTACACCCTTCGGGCTCTTTACCGCGGCCGATTCCAGTCGCAAATGAGCCTGTGGGCGGGACCCGGCCTGGAGCTGCAGGAAAAGAAGCCGGTACC
>CAINFC010000292.1 GCA_903847975.1 uncultured Acidobacteriota bacterium
CCAGTGAGCCCACGGGTTGCACGGGGTGCCGATGAACAGCCGCGAGCGGGTGCTGGCTTCTTTCCGGCATGAGGAGCCGGACCGCGTTCCCTGCTGGTGCGGCATGTCCCCGGAGTTCCTGGAAAAGGCCAGGGTGGCCCTGGGCGCGCGGGACGCCGAAGAAGTCCGGCTGCGCCTGGGGGACGACTTCCGCCGGGTCCACGCCCGCTATGGCGGCCCCCCCGAATGCGGTCCCGACATGGGACTGCAGCCGGGGTCGACATACCGCACCCCCTTTGGCGTCGAGCGCACCGGATTCGGCTACGGGATGCCGGTGTCCCATCCGCTGGCCGGGGCGTCGCGGCGGCAGGTTCATGATTATGGCTGGCCGGATCCGGCATGGATGGATGTCTCCGGGATCCGGGCCGAGGCGCTGGCCTGGGGCCGCCGGTATGCCGTGCTGGGCGGCGACTGGTCTCCCTTCTGGCACGATGCCATCGATCTGCTGGGTATGGAGCACCTGCTGCTGCAGATGCACGACGAGCCTGCTCTGGTGGATGACTTGCTGGGGCGCATCGTCGACTATTATGCCGAAGTCAGCCGGCGTATCTTCGACGCTGCCGACGGCGCCATCGACATCTTTTTTATCGGCAACGACTTCGGCTCCCAGGCGGGACCCCTGCTCGGAGAGGCGGCCTTCCGCCGGTTTTTCCTCCCGCACCTGCAGCGGCTGGCGCGCCTGGGGCACGACTACCGTCTGAAGGTAATGATGCACTGCTGCGGCGGATTCGCCCCGTTGATCCCGGCGATGATCGAAGCCGGGCTGGACGGGCTGCAGGCCCTGCAGCCCTCGGCGCGCGGGATGGAGCCGGCCCGGCTCAAGCGCATGTTCGGGGAGCGGATGGTCCTCAACGGCTGCATCGATTCTCATCGCACCCTGATCGACGGCACGCCGGAGGAGGTGCGCCGCATTACCCGCGCAACCCTGGCGGTCATGAAGCCGGGAGGCGGTTACATTCTTTCTCCCAGCCACGACTACCTGCTGGCAGAGACGCCGGTCGAAAATGTCCTGGCCCTGTTCGACAGCGGCCGGGAATTCGGCATCTGCCCGGGAAGGTATTTACCCGCCCAGCTTTGCTGAACCAAAGATTTCCTCCCTGGCGTCGCATCATCCTGCTGCTTCCAGGTGGCGAATCATTCGCCCGAAACAGCGCAAGGAGGAAAGAGACGGCCTCGGGGCTTACGGTACGGCAGGGAATTCCGGGTCATCCGTTTGGAGTGCCGGTGCCTTCTTCCCACCGAAGACCCCGATCTGCTGGCCTTGCGGGATGGTAATCGAAGAGATACCCTGCTCCACCAATGTGATCACCAGCGACCCGCCATATTCGAAATGGCCGAGTCTTTCCCCCTTGGTCACCGGCACGGAATTCTGCGGTTTCACGTTCTTATACTTTTCTTCGAATACGACCGAGCCGATGGTATCCAGGCCTACCGGAACCATCGCCACATAGCCGTATTCATCGGTTTTGATTACAAAGTAGCCGCGGCGGAACTGCTCGAAAACGCTATAGCTGGAGCCGTAGCCGATATTCCCGGCATTAAAGAAGCCGCCAAAATCCTTGATGCCCCAATAGGTTCCGGTCACATCCTCGCGCGACTCGACCACCTGGCCCGATACCACGGCATGATAGTGGTGGTAGGTGGCGGGCAACAGGATGCAGGAAACGGCGGTCCCGGCCTCGAAGTACTTTGCATATTTGGAACCGGCCAACAACTCCCTCACGTTCAGCCGCTGGTTCAGTTTTGTCGGAATCCTTTTCTCCGGCGTCAGCGGGTTGACCATGTTCAGCACGCAATCGGTGGGGGAGACAAGCACAGAGTCATCCTTCGGGCTGGCGATCGTCCGGGTGCCGGGCTTCAGATCGCGAATAAAGAACTGGTTGAACGAGCAGAATCCGGCTGGCGGAACGATATATTGATCCATAGGAATTCCCGGGTCATTCATCCATGCCTGTAGGGTTGCTGTTGACTCTGGGCTCCTGAGAAATTTGCCCCGGGCCTCGACGAAGTCCCTGGTCCAGCCCAACCCGGGTTCCTCGCCGACGATCCGTTGGCCATATTCGTTCCTGTAGTAGAACCACGCGAACTTCTCGATGTAATTGAATTCGTCTTGGGCGCCACGGGGTGTCGGCAGCAGGTGGTACCACTCGTCAAAGAAAGCGAGAAGATCTTCGAAGCCCTTTTCTTTCCAAGGATTTTTCTCGGTGGGATTCGGCCACAGATCGGACGTATGGGGATCCGGATTCTGCATGTGGAGGAACGCCTTGTCCATGGTGATTCGGAATTCCTTGTGGCTGTTGTACAGGGCTCTCAAATTTTCCACGGGCCCGGCCTTCAGGGAATTCTGTGTCTCTGCTGCCTGTGCGGGAACAGGAAGGGAGGCGCAAAGGAAAATACAAACGGCTGCGTTCATCCGTATTCTTTGTGATGTGGAAATCATAGACTGCTCCTTAAGGTAAATGGGGTCCCCATAGGATTGTATATAGGCAAAAAAATAAGAAAAGGAAGAAAACCGATTCGCTGAGTTTCCGTGTGTCGTTCCTGTATCGGCTGAACGATGCCTCCGGCCCTTTCTGCTGCAGGAAAGCGTACCGTTGCCGGCGGTTGGAAAAGACAGGCGGTCAAACCTTCAGGCGGTACCCTTTCCGGTATTCCGGCACGATCATTGCGTTTGCCGCGCGGCTGTTCGTGAAGCGCATGGCTTCCTGGTCCCATTCCAGTCGGACGCCCGGATGGCGTATGGCGATGGAACCGAGTATGGCGTTCTCGGCGACGAGGCCTGCGGTCTCGAACGGGTTGCCGGACCTGCGCCCGATCCGGATGGCGGTAACGAAATCCTCGAAGTGGCTGCCGATGTTGGCCATCCAGAAGCCGGGCTTGGATGCCTCCTCCTCCCGGATATCACGGATCATCCGTCGCATTTCGGTTTCCGGAATCACGCGGCAGGAGTCCGCGCCGTGGGAGCCGTATTTCAGTGTCTGCTTCCCTCCGTACACGACCGCCCCGGCGTTCCACTGATCGGGGATAATCCGGTTGCCCAGGACCCTTCCTTCCTCGAGAGCCGGGGGGCGCGGCACATCGTTGCAGAATTCGCCGTCATGCCAAAGAACCGTCATCGGGGTGCCGTTGGGAAGGTCGTACTCGTAGCGGATGCGAGAGGCATTCGGGAAGGCGAGCGCATCGCGCGCGGGGTCCCAGCCGGGGGTCACCTCCGCGGTGATATGGTGCGGGCCGCGCAAGCCCAGGGCATCGAAAAGAGGATCCAGCAGATGGCACCCCCAGTCTCCGGGTGTGCCGGTGCCGAACGGAGTCCATGCGCGCCACCGCCCCGGCATGAAATGCGGCGAGTAGGCATGATGTTCCGCCGGGCCGATCCATCGCTCCCAGTTGAGCCCATCCGGGATTCTTTCCGGTTTCGAAAGCTCCCGGATTTTGCTTTTGGAGTCCAGCAGGCGCATCGTAGTCCAGGTATGAACCTCGCGGATCGGACCGAGCAGGCCTTTTTGCACCCAGGAGCGAAAAACCTGCTGGCTGGCGAAAGAGTGTCCCTGGTTGCCCATCTGGGTGACCACCTGGTACCTGCGTGCCGCTTCCATCAGGCGGCGGATCTCCCAGACCGTGCGGGCCAGGGGTTTTTCCGTGTAGACGTGCTTGCCGAGCTGCATGGCCTCGATGGTGGGCAGCGCGTGCCAGTGGTCGGGCGTGGCCACCAGCACGGCATCGAAGGATTTGCGGAGCCTGTCGTACATCTCCCGGTAGTCCTCGAAGGTGCGAACCTCGGGCAGAATCTGTTTCGTGGCCGACAGGCTGCGTGGATCCACGTCGGCCACCGCGACCACTTTACCCCACTCGCCCAGACCCTTGAGGTCGCTGCGTCCCTGTCCGCCGACCCCGACGGCTGCGAACAAAACCGTGTCGCTGGGCGGTGCCTGGCCGCTGCCGGCCATCAGCCTCCGCGGCAGAATCGTAAATGCCG
>CAINFC010000293.1 GCA_903847975.1 uncultured Acidobacteriota bacterium
ACCTGGCATGGCTGGAATGAGCGCAACCCTTACAGGGTTGTTGCCTACGGGTGTCCTGACCCGGGGTAGGCGCGAAGCGCGCCAACCCCGGGTAGGGATCCGAAGCCCTTGCAGGCTTTCCCCAACGAGAAATCGTAGATGTGGGACTTTGGGCCGGGTCATCAGAAAAGATGGCTTCGCAAAAAATCGGACTGGTGCATTCCTTTCTCCGGGGGAGAACATGTGAGCCGTCACGGATCTGTATTCAGCAAGGCGGGCGGAAGGCCCGCTGACATACTAGCCTGGGGCTGCGCTGCGCTCCACACCAGGCTAGTATGTGCCGGGCCTTGGGTCCTTGGCTTTTTCCGGAAATTAAAATGTGTGACTTTTTGCGAGATTATCAGAAAAGATGCCGCCATAAACAGTGCATGCCGGGACTATGCCCGGAAGCGCAGGCCTGTGCCGGTTTATGCGGGGTCTGCCAAGACCATGGCGGAGCGCAGCGGTACAATATCCACTATATCGCCCGCGTGGCACAAACGTCAGTCCCGCAAGGGACGTCAGAACATAACAGAAATGGACTTATATTCAGCGCAGGTCTCCGGCGACGGGCTCGCTGAACCCGAGGGCAAATACCCACCGGAGCAGCGCCGACTTTTCGAAAAATACCGTCTTGCGCATGTTGCGGAAAACGTAATGGACGGTGCCCTTATCCTTGGACAGCATTTCCGCCACCGCGGAGCGCAGGCTCTCGTCGCCCAGGTCGGAGGGGTATTCGAACATCAGGGTCGGATCGCGGTGCAGGGCGGTCTGGCCGTTCATGTCCAGCGCGTAAAAGACCATCCGCGAGGGCAGCTGCAGGCGCTGATCGATTTCCGCAGAGAGCTGGTCCACGGAATAGGACACCCCGAGCCCGCCGATGACCTTGCCACCGCTGACGACCGGCTCGGCGAGGATGACCGAGCGCTTCCCGGTGGATCGGCTGAGCACCAGCGTGCCGTGGACACTTTGGCCGGCCATCAGGCCGGGAAAATAGGAGCGGTCGGAAAGGTTCAGGCCGGTAAATCCCAGGTCGACGGTGTAGTAGTAGCCGTCCGGTCGCACAAACCAGATGGCATTGGCGAGTATTCCGGTGCCGGCCAGCTTTTTCAATAGACCGGACATGGCGTTCCAGTCGCCGGTCCGCACCTCGCCGGTGCCGGCCAGCAGGGCCAGAGAGCGGCTCACATCCGCCAGCCTCCATTCGGTGAGCGATCGCAGGCTGGCGAGCGCCACCCCGGCATCCACGGTCAGCGGGGTTTCGCTGGCGTTCCACATGTCGCCGGTGATCAGCCAGTCGCCGCGGCTCCAGCGGAACGTCATCAGGTACTTGCCGGTGATGGTGGTCGAAGTGTCGCCGCCTGCCGTCCGGTCCTCGCGATGGTAATCCCCGCGGAGCCATGCCATGTTCAGAATGACGCTGATCTCGCCGGGATGAAGCAGGAACAGGGAGCGGGTGCCGGCAAATTGCGCTTCATACCGTTTTCGAATTGCCTCCCTTCCGGAAACGGCGGGCTCTCCCGGAGGCATCCACAAGGCATCCGGAGCGATGAGCGCCGCCAGGCGGGCCGCGTCTCCGGAGCTGTAGGCCAGGTTGAACTCCCGCCTCACCTGGTCAATGCGCAGGGCGGAAAAGTTCTCCGTCGACTGCGCCGCCCAAGCGGGGGCAAGGGAGAGGGGGAAGCAAAGCAGGAGTGCGCCGGTGATCCATCGTAGGCTCTTTTCCATTATTTTTTCCTCATCTTCAGGCTGCGCGCTGCACGAGGGGTTCCGCTTGTGCCACGCAGGCGCAAGCGTGTCCTCTCTATTGAACGTCGAGGAGCTCCACGTCGAAAATCAGAGTGGCGTTGGGCGGAATTACCCCGCCTGCCCCGCGGCTGCCGTAGCCCAGAGCGGACGGAATAACCAGCTTGCGCCTGCCGCCCGCTTTCATGGACATTACGCCTTCATCCCAGCCCTTGATCACCTGCCCCACCCCGATCTGGAAGGAGAACGGTTCGTTGCGGTCCCGGGAGCTGTCGAACTTCCGCCCGTTTTCCAGGGTGCCGGTATAGTGAACCACCACGGTCCGGCCCACCGAAGGGGAAGCTCCCTTTCCCACCGTGATGTCCTGGTATTGCAGTCCTGAGGAAGTGGTCACCAGGCCGGAGGAAGAGGCCTCGTCGGAGGCTTCCCGGCTGCAGGCCATACCCAAAAGGCAGATCATTATGACGAATCCGAAGCAGGTAATTTGCATAAGCATCGATCATCGGTCCTTTCTATTTATATATGAATGAACGAATCGTGCCGGCAGAAGGTGTTCGCTTCCCGCGTTCCTTACCCCCCTTCCGGCACCCTCTTTTACCGTATCGTCAGTGCGATCCGGTGAATCGCATTGGCTCCCGTTCGCAGAAGGGGACGGGGCATCGGCTGGGCAATACCGTTGCCGTCCACGGTGCGGCAACAAAGATCATACTCACCGGTTGGAAGACCCGGAACCAGGGCCGCCCAGTGCGCCAGGGTGAAGCGCATCGGCCATTCCAGGGGTACGGAGGTATCCGGATGAATTCCGCGGGTATCCCCGGGAAGCTTTCCTCCGGGGAGCCCTCCGCCCCAGTCGGACGGCGGCGGAAGAATCGCCGCGTCTTTCCAGTCTGCCCCGGTCCGGTAGGGGTCGTCTGCCGGCCATTCCTTCGTCCGGTCGTGGACGCAGTACTGGACTTTTCGGAGGCCGGAAATACCGACCAGCACGAATCCGGTCAGCGCCACGGGCCGGTTGGCGGCCCCTTCCTTGGGAGGGTTGAGGAACCGGGCTTTGGTCTTCATTGCCGTTTCGGTGTCGCTGTTGAAATCGGCGGCGTCGCTATCGTTGGCGCGGAAGTCGTTGGTCAGCACAATGCGCTGCGTCCACTTGATGGACTTGTTGCCGTAGGTTCCCGGGACCACCACCCGCACCGGTCCGCCCTGGGAGGCCGGGATGACCTGCCCGTTCATTTTGTAGGCCAGCACCACCGGCGTTTGTCCCGGAGGAGTCTCCAGGACATGGCCGAGCGCGAGGGAAGCCTGAAACGGGGCAAGGCTCTGGGGATGATAGCTCTGGTAGCAGACCCTGCGGATGGCGGCCATGGGTCGCGTCATCCAGATGACTTCCCGCAGCGGAACCCCTTCCCAGAGGTCCGTGTGGAAAGGATCGTCGACGTTGGTGCAGAAACAGGGGTGCAGGAACCGCACCGCATGCTTTTCGGCCAGCCGCATCAGCCCGCCCCAATCCAGTGCGGTGTGGTCGGCCCGGGAGAGCGGCTGCTCGATCCGCGTGCCGCTGGCGGTGTCGGCGACCACTTCCAGAAACCAGGTTTCCGGTGTAAGCCCCGCTTCGCGCAGCTGTTCCGGGGTCATTCCGGCTACGCCGGCCTTTCCTTTGTCCAGAATCCGGCCCTGTCCGACGGGAGTGAGGTAGGGCAGCCGGGACTGCGCCTCCTTGATCAGCGAATCGTCGGGCGCCTCGCCGGCCCCGACGGCTGCCGAGGCGTTCCAGGCCGCAGCCGCGGCACTCCCCAGGCCGAAAAAGTACCTCCGGGTCAACTCCCGGTGCTCCGCAACGCTCCAACCGGTTATTTTCATTCCTTACCTCCGCGATAAGAATACCCGCCGGCGAGGCAATCTGCAACCGGTCCTGGCGACAGGCGGCTTCCAAATATTTCCCGATACTTCGCTTGTCGTCAGGCAGATGCAGTGGTATAAATGCCCCGAAACGGGAAAGCCCATGCGAAAACGGACGACGATAGGATTTCTGATTGCCTGTGCCGCCCTGTCCGCATTGCTCCTCCGGCGGGCCGTTGCGGCGGAGGCCGGTCTGAGTACCTGGCAGAAAATCGAGGGCGATTACCGTCAGGGCCTAATCACCGCCGCCGACCGCTCCCTCTACCTGCTTTATGCGGTCTTCGAATACCGATCGCTGCCGACGGCCTATCGCAGCGCCGTGCCCTGGTCCGGCACGCAGGTCGTCCGGGAGCTGGAGCAATCCTACAGCCGCATGCGGACCGGGCGGCAGCGGGTTACGGCGGCGGTGCGGGCCGATTTTGACCGCCTGCTGGGGCCTTCGGCGACACGCAGCCTGTGCAGCGCCTCCGACGGGACCGCCACTTACGATTCCCCGCATTTTCGCCTGGGATACATCCCGATCGACGCCGGCCTTACTATCCAGCAATATGCCGATGCCTTGGAGACCGCCTGGCAGGTGGAAGTGACGGACTACGGATGGGGACAGCCCCCGCTGGCTGCCGGGAATACGTTCGGCCGCTATCCGGTTCAGGCTGCCTCCCTGGGCGGCGGCCTCTACGGCTTTGTGTCCGATATCGGCGGCAGCTTTACCGGCCTGGTCGGGGACAACCCGCATACGCCGGCGGTGGAAACGGAAGCGACGGCCAGCTGCATGGTTCTCAATTCCAGTTATGCCGGATTCCCCCTGGATCCGCTGAGCTCCCTGCGGGTCACGGTGGCCCACGAATTCGCCCATGCCGTCCAGGATGGGCTGGGCGACCCGGTCGGCGGGGACGAGGACGACATGATTTACGAGTCGATGGCGGTGTACGCGGAAGACGAAGTGTTCGATGACATCAACGACAACTACCAGTATCTGCCTCCGGCCTACGCATCCTGCCTGGGGCAATATGCCGCCAGCGATTATTCCAACTGGCTGTTCTTCCGCTTTGCCGCCGAAGCCAACGGCGGTGCCAACCGCGCGGGAGGGGGCGAGGACGTCATCCAGTATTTCTGGCAGAATGTGGCGGCGGGGGTCGGGGCGCTGACGGCGATGGACAACGGCCTGGCCGCCAAGGGATCGAGCCTGGCGGAAACCTATCACCGGTATGCGATCGCTTCCCGGTTCATGAGGGCCTGCCCCGACAGCTCGCCTTATTGCTTCGAAGAGGCCGCAGGCTATGTGGGGGCGGCCGGCCTGCCCTCCAGTCACGGGAACATACCGGCGGCCGGCGGCAGCTATTCGGGGAGCATCCGGAACCACTATGCGCTAAACTGGATCAGCCTGCCGCCGTCCGGCAGCTACGATGTCTCCCTGGCGAACAACGCCGGCAGCGGCCAGCTGCGCGCCAGCGTTGTGGCCCAGACGTCCGGAGATCTGACGATAACGCCCTTCCCGGGGCTGGTCGGCCCCTCGGTAACCCGGACCGTGACCGCTTACCGGCCGCCGGCGGGCGCCTTGCTGGTGGTTGCGGTCATTACCAACCAGGAGCAGACCTCCGCCAATCCGTCCGGCTGCCCGGCTGCCGGCTACACCCTCTCCACGGGCGGTGCCGGCTACCAGCTGTGGCTGCCGGTCGTTTTCCGTTAAGGATGCCGCGGCAAAAAGTCTCGTATCCGGGAACCCCAAAGTTCCAGGACTTTTTGCAGGGCCATCATCCGGCTTAATCTCGCAAAAAGTCAAAAACCATTTAAACTGTCATCCTGAACGAAGCGCAGCGTAGTGAAGGATCTCGTTTGTAATGGTTTCTTTCCAAAAGGATACAGGTTTCCCAAGGAGGAGATCCTTCGCTGCGCTCAGGATGACGGAGAGGGGACTTTTTGCGAGAGTATCATCCGGTATGGTTTCGCAAAAAATCGGACCGTTTTTCCGAAAAAATCCAAAGGGCCTTCCGCCCACCCGACAAAGATAAATTCTTCATGCCGGAGCTATAAGGAGCGCGGTTCCATGGCCACATGGACCTTGCCCGTTTTTTCATGGGCCGCCAGGCGGCGGAGTGTTTCCGGAACCTCCTCCAGCGCAATCTGCCGGTTGACCAGCGAACGGACGTCCACCCTCCCCGAGGACATCAGCTGCAGGGCCTCGGCAAATTCGTGGCGATAGGTGAAGGAGCCCCGGATGGTCCAGTCGTTCACGAAGAGGTCAAAGGAGGAAAGGCGCAGCAGATCCTCGCGCGGATATACGCCGAACACCAGCATCTGCCCCCCGCGCCGCAGGTGACCGAAAGCGGCCTGCAGTGCGGTGCCGGAGCCTGTGGCCTCGATGATCACATCCCAGCCTTCCGGCTGCAGGCGCCGGAGCTCCTGTTCGGGATCCTCGCTTCCCCCGATGACCTCCCGGGCCCCGAACCGGCGGGCCAGGGCATGGCGGCCGGGATCCCGATCCACTACCACCACGGAAGCCCCGCGCACCCCCGCGCAGATCTGCAGATGCAGCAGCCCGATCGCTCCCGCGCCAAACAGCAGCACATCGGCGCCCTCCGGCACGGTGAGCCGGCTCTGCCCGTAAAGAACGCAGGCCAGGGGCTCCGCAAAGGCGGCCTCCGAATAGGTCAGCCCCCGAAAGGGGTAAACGTTCCGGGCCGGCACCGCTACCAGGCCGGCGAATCCTCCGGGAAGAGTGACTCCCACGGCCTCGTAGGCCGAGCAGAGGTTGACGGCTCCGCTCCGGCAGTGAACGCAGTGGCCGCAGCGAAGATTGGGATCCACGGAAACCCGGTCGCCCGCCTCCAGGCCTTCGACGGAAGCGCCGACGGCCACGACTTGCGCGGAAAACTCATGGCAGGGAATCACCGGGTAGCGGCCCAGGAAGTTGCCCTCCAGGATGTGCACGTCCGTTCCGCAGATTCCTCCTGCCATGGGCTGCAGCAATACATCGCCGTCTCCCGGCTGAGGGTCGGGAACCTCCCGGAGAGCCACGGCCCCCGGTTTTTCGATCACGATCGCTTTCATAAACGCTCCGTTTTCAGAATGCTAGTTGGGGAAAATCTTCCGGCCGCCGGCCGATTCAAACCAAACGATCGAATCGGTATGCAGCCTGACAGCGATGCTCTCTCCGGATCGCAGAGGGAGATCCGGATCGACCAGAAGAAGCAGCGTGCACCCTTCCGCCTCCGCTTCCAGGATTCCTTCCTCACCGAGGGACTCGTACACGCGGACCCGGGTTGCCAGTCCGGGCCCTCCGCCGTCCGTGCCCAGCGAAAGGCGGTTCGGGCGGATCCCCATAACCAGGCCGGTTTCGGGAGCCGAGGCCAGGTCCCTGCCGGTCCTATCCGGCAGCGGAATCCGAAAGGAGGATCCGCGGGGGCGGAAAAAGAGGCAGGAGCTTTCGGATTCCAGGGTCCCTTCGATCCGATTCATGGGAGGCTCGCCGACAAAGCCGGCTACGAACAGGTTGGCGGGCCTCTCGAAGATCTCTGCGGGTGTGCCGACCTGCTGCAGCCATCCGTCCCGCAGGATTGCGATGCGGTCGGCCAGGGCCATGGCTTCCAGCTGGTCGTGGGTTACATAGACCGTGGTCTGCCGGGTCCGGTGGTGGATGCGCTTCAACTCGATGCGCATGCGCATCCGCAGTTCGCTGTCCAGGTGGGACAAGGGCTCGTCGAGCAGAAAGGCATCGGCGTCGCGGATCAGGCACCGCCCCAGGGAGACTCTCTGCTGCTCGCCCCCGGAAAGCTCCCTCGGCCTTTTGGCCAGGATCCCTGCCAGGCCGAGCGTGGAAACGACAAACTGCAAACGCCTTTCGATTTCCGCATCCGGTACGCTCCTGGCCCGCAGGGGGAAAACCAGGTTGTCTCTCACCGTCAGGGGCGGATAGAGGGCGTAGTTCTCGAAAGCCATGCCGATGTTGCGCTGCCGCGGAGAAAGGTCGTTGACCACCCGGCCGCCGATGCGTATTGTTCCGGCATCGGCCTGTTCCAGCCCGGCAATCAACCGCAGGGTGGAGGTCTTGCCGCAGCCGGAAGGTCCCAGCAGGACCAGAAACTCGCCATCCCGGCAGTCCAGGTTCAGCGAGCGCACCGCCGGGACTCTCTCTTTGCGGGACGGATCCCGATAATACTTTTCCAGGTTTTCCAGAGTGATCCCGGCCACGATTATTCTTTCCCGGTCCGCTCAGGCCTTCAGGTTCTTTCCCGTGTTTTTGTCGAACAGCAGCAGGCGGCTTTCCGCAAAGGTCAGCCGGGTGTCGCTGCCCACGGCGAAATTCGACTCCCGACAGCGTACGTCCAGGCGGCAGCTTCCCGCTTCGATTTCCAGCAGATTCCGGTAGCCCAGGTTTTCATGGGCATAGACCCGGCCCTGCCACCCGTGCCCGGATGCTTCTTCTTCAAGGCGGATATGGTGCGGGCGGATTCCCAGAACCACCTCCGTTCTGCCCTGGAGCAGCGGGCGGAATTCCTCGGGCAGCGGCAGAATTCCGGCTTCGCTCTCCAGAACCAGGCGGTCGCTGTCCGTATCGCAATTCCTGATTCTCGCGCTCAGCAGGTTGATCCGGGGATGGCCCAGCAGCAGCGCGACCGAAGTGTCGGCCGGAGAGTGGTAGACTTCCGAAGGGGTACCGGTCTGCCGCACCCGGCCCCTATCCAGAATCACCAGGCGGTCCGCCAGGGCCAGAGCCTCCAGGTAGTCGTGGGTCACGTACACAACCGTGGACTGCCGGGCGGCCTGCATCCTTTTCAGCTCCCGGCGCATGCGGTGCCGCAAATGGGCGTCCAGGTGGCTGAGCGGTTCGTCCATCAACAGGAGCCCGGGGCAGCGAATCAGGGCACGGCCCAGGGAAACCCTCTGTTTCTGGCCCCCGGACAGTTCCGCCGGCCGGCGGTGCAGAAGCGATTCCATCTGGAGAATCCGGGCCGTTTCCCGGACCCGGGCTTCGATTTGTTCTTCGGGCAGCCGGAAAGCCGGGGAGCGCAGCGGAAACGCCAGGTTCTGGCAAACGGTCAGGTGCGGGTAGAGGGCGTAGGTCTCGAAGACCATGGCGACATCGCGGTCTTTAGGCGGAAGAGCATCGGCGCAGCGCCCGTCGATCCGGATTTCTCCGCCGCTCAAGGGCTCCAGCCCCGCTATCATTTTCAGCGTGGAGGTCTTTCCGGCGCCGGAAGGACCGAGAATGACCAGGAACTCCCTGTCGCGGCATTCCAGGGAAATGCCCCGGACGGCCTCGACGGTCCCGTATTTCTTGAAAACCTCCCGCAGTTCCAGGGTGGGCATGGTGCAGTTTTCCTATCCTCGGACTGCCCCCAGGGTGAGCCCCCGGACCAGGTGCTTCTGGATAAAGATGGAGAGGGCCAGGGGCGGCAGGATGGTGATCACCGTGGCCGCCGCCATCTGCCCCCAGAGAACCGATTCGTAGGAGATGAAGCCGAGCGTGGCCACCGTGCCGGGAAAGGTCTCCCGGGCCCCGAGAATCAGCCCGAAAACGAAGTTGTTCCAGGCGAAGATGAAAGTCAGGACGGCGGTGGAGGCGATGCCCGGCTTGACCAGCGGGAGCGCGACCCGCGTGAAAATCCCCCACCAGGAGTAGCCGTCCAGCTGTGCGGCCTGTTCGACCTCCTTCGAAATCTCCTCGAAATAGCCGCGGGCAATCCAGACGACCAGCGGGAGGGTGATGAGCTGGTAGACCAGGATCAGTCCCAGGTAGGTGTTGTAAAGCCCCAGCTCCTTGAAAAGCAGGTAGACGGGTATGATGACCGCGATTTCCGGGGCGAAGCGGAAACTGAGAAACAGGAAGGCGATGTCTTCCTTCCCGCGGAAGGAGAGCCGGGCCAGGACGTAGGCGGCGGGCACTCCGACCGCCAGCGACAGGGCCAGGGCCCCCAGGGTGATCCGCAGGCTGTTGCGGAAGCACTGCAGGAAGTCCATCCGCCCGGTTTCATGAGGCCCTTCCTGGCTGCGGGGCAGGATGGCCCGGTAATTTTCAAGCGTGGGCCGGAACAGGATTTCCGGCGTCGGGGAAACGATGTCCCGGTGGCTTTTGAAGGACATCATGCCTACCCAGAGGATGGGAAAGAGCGCAAAAAGAGCGTAGCCGCAGAGCCCAAGGAGAACTCCCGCTTTTCGACCGGAAAAGAGCCGGTGAAACCGTTTCCGTTTCGGGTTCATGGCTCAGGCTTCTCCGGCGGGCTTTCCTGCGGCAATGCGCATGGACCGGCTCCAGCTGCGGACCAGCAGCCGGCTGCTCAGGTAAACGACCAGCCAGAGAATCATCATGTACGCCAGTGCCCGGCCCATGCGGTACCAGCGGAACGATTCGTAGTAGGCGTTCAGCTGCAGGAGCATGGTCGAGTGGGCCCCTTTGGTGGTGGCGTACACCAGGTCGAACATCTTCAGGGAATCGATGGCCCGAAACAGGGTCGCCAGGATCAGAAACGGCTTCAGCATGGGCAGAGTCAGCTGCGTGAAGGTGAACCAGGCGGAGGCCCCGTCCACCTGGCAGGATTCGAAGGGCTCTTTGGGCAGGGACTGCAGGCCGGCCAGCAGGATGACCGTACAGAAGGGCGTAAACAGCCAGACGTCGATCAGCAGAATGGAGAGCAGCGAGAAAGCATTTGCCAGCCAGGGGACCGGATCCCATCCGGCCCGGGAAAGCAACAGGTTCAGAATGCCGTTTTCCGCCAGGATGATTTTCCACATCAGGGCGGCGACCACCGGGGGCATCATCAGCGGCAGGATGAAAAGAAAGCGGAAAAAGCGGATACTCCGGATCTCCAGGTGCAGCAGGAGCGCCAGCCCCAGGCCCAGGGGAACTTCCACCGCCACCACCAGGGCGGCGTACAGCAGGGTGAGCCCCAGCGATCTCCAGAATTCACCGCTCCGCAGCAGGTCCAGGTAGTTCCGCAGGCCGATGAAGTTCCGGACGGGGGAAAGCAGGTTGTAATCCGTGAGGCTGTAGTAGCCCGCCAGGGCGAAGGGGTATAGGATCCCCGCGGTCAGGAGCAGGGCGGGCAGAACGATCAGGTAGGGAAGCCATCGGCTTTCGGTTCTCATCCCCAGGGAAAGGAGAGGGCGCATGGCCGGTCAGGGCTCCATTCCGGCCACGATCCGCTCGATGTCCTCCGCGGCCGCATCGAGCGCGGCTTTCGGATCCGCGCCGCTCCAGATCTCCTGCAGCGATCGGGCCCAGCGGTCACCCACCGCGGCGAACTGCGCCTGGGGCGTGAGGCATATCCGGACGTGGCGCTGCAAATTCTCTTCCACTACCTCCCGGTAGTTTCCCCAGCGGGCCATCTGCGCCTGGACGTCGCTGTCGTTCCATACCGATTTTCGAACCGGGTTCCAGTTCCCCGCCAGGCTGGCCCGCTTCAGCTGCGGTCCGGAGGTGGCCCACTGTACGAACAGCCAGGCGGCTGTCTTGTGCTTCCCGGCGCGGTTCAGAGCCAGGGCCCAGGTCCACAGGCTGGAGTGGAGCGTTCCGTCGGGACCGGCCGGCGGGAGGGCGTAGGCCAGCTTCCCGGCCACACGCGATTTTTCCGGATTCTCATAGCCGGCGGCGAAGAAGTCGCAGTCGAAAATCATTCCGAACCGCCCGGATTCGAACTGCTCCTTGGCATCGTACCAGGTGTTGCTGGTCCAGGTCTTCGGTCCGCATTCCCGGATGGTCTTCATCCACAGGGTGGTAAAAGCCACGGCCGCCGGGGCATGGATGGTGCATTTCATGCGGTCGTCGAAGTCCCCGCCTCCCGAGGAGCGCAGCCCGCCGATGAAGCCCGTGGCAATGGTGGGCCAGGTTCCCAGGCCTCGGGCGGTGATCCCGTAGCGCTGCTCTTCTCCCTCCTGGCGGGTCATGGCCCGGGCGAAATCGTAAAACTCGGCGTAGGTGCGGGGCGCGCGCAGGTTCCGCTCCCGGGCCCAGTCCCGGCGGTAGGCCAGGATGTAGCTCTCCACCATGACCGGTATGGCCCACTGGCTGCCCTGCCCGTAATTCTGATAGCCCATCTTCCCGTTCCAACGGTTGGCAGCCATGATGGCCGGGAAGAAGTCCTCCTCATGATAGTCGGGGCCGGTAAGGGCGGGGTTGCGCAGGTAGCCGTCCAGCGGCTCGACCCAGTTTCCTTTCACATAAGACCAGGTGGAATAGGGGCCGGTCATGAAGACATCGACCGTGCCTCCGCCGCTGGAGAGCTCGACGACCATCTTGTCGCGGTATTCCTCCTCGGAGAGGACGTTCAGCTCGACCCGGATGCCGGTGCGGGCCGTGAATTCCGGCAGCTGCGGGACCAGGCTGTCCGCAAAGGGGTGCTTGCACAGGCTGACCTTGATGGTCTGACCCCGGGCCCTGTCCCAGGCAAAGGCTCCGGTGACCGCTTCCGGCCGGAAGGCCGGCTCGCTGCTTTCCGGGCTGCAGCCGGCGCAGGAAAGCAGGAGAGCGGCGAAAAGGAATCGAGCGGCCTGCCGCAGAAGACTCATTTTCCCTCCGCCCGGGCCGCTCGGGATGGCTCCCATCCCAGAGCCGTCATCAAAATCCGGAAAATCTGCGTATTGGGGAAAAATCCCCGCACGTTTTCCGCCCCGGGGCCCTGGGCGGCCACCAGGACCTCTTCGCCGGTGTGGCCGTCATCGACGCGTATGGCCGGACGGGCGGCGGTGGCGGCAGTTCCTGTCGCGGGCGCCTCTCCGGGCAGCAGCGGGCTGCCCTTGGCTCCGGCCTTCAGGCGCGTGTCGAAGGAGTGATCGGCGGTAAAGAGCACCAGGGTATCCCGGCCGGCGCTTCGGGCGGTCTGCTCCACGATGGAGTCCAGAAGCAGGGTGCGGTCCAGTCCCTTTTTCAGCTCGTCGGTGTGCAGGTCGCACTCCACCACCAGGAGGTAGCCCTTCGGATTCCGGGAAAGAATTTTGCGGGACACTTCCACGGCCCGGGCCAGGTCGAAATCCCCGTTTTCCAGCAGCACCAGAGCACGGCGGGTTTCCGGGGTCAGATCCGCAGCCGATCCCAGGACGGCGTAGCCCATCCGCCGGAGGTCGGCCTCCACACCACCGCCCGCGGCGGCGTCCGCTTCGGCGATCGCCGTTTTCCCGGGGCCGATCAGCAGATCGAGGCCGTCGCCGAAGGGCGGCTTGCGCAGCTGCGCGAAAATCTCGCCCAGCTTTTTCCGGTCGTTGGAGTGCGCGTAACAGGCCGCCGGCGTGGCGCCGTTGACCTTGTCGTTGGTGATCACCCCGGTGGACAGGCCGCGCTCTTCCGCATATTCCAGGATGGTTTTGAGAATCCGGCCGTCCTGCCTGCCGCGCACGGCGGCGTCCGACTGGGAGATCACCCCGTTGTGCGTCTTCTCCCCGGTGACGATGGCGGTCATGCCGGCGGCGGAATCGGTCACCCAGCTGGAGGCGCTGGAGGTGTCCGAGAGGCCGATGTGGGGCATCTTCTGGATGAAAAGGGACTGCGGGGCGCCTTGGCAGGCCGCGGCGGCATTGAGCACCGGGATTCCTCCGGCATCCCCCAGAAAAAGAATGACGTTCCGGGCGCGATTCGGGGCCGCCAGCGGAGACATCAGAAAAACGGAAAGGATCAGAAACGAAAGAAAAGAGTTTTTTATGCGCAAGAGGAACCTGCTTTCTATTGCAAGCGGGAGAGAAGTCCGGGGGCGGACCCGAAGGGCCGGCCCCCGCGGTAATTTCAGGAGAGCTTCCTTAGAAGGTATAGCGCAGCGACAGCTGGACCTGACGGGAGGTTCCCGTGCCGATCGTGCGGTTCAGCCCGCTGGTGATCACTCCGAAGGTGGCCGTCGAGGTCATGGTCAGGCCGGGGTTGCCCGCCTGGGTCCGGTTCAGGATGTTGAACATGTCGGCCCGGAAGACGATGGCTTTCCCCTCCATGATTTTAGTGCGCTTCTGGAAGGACCAGTCCCACTGGGTGAGGCCGGGCCCCACGGCGATGGCCCGTCCGGCGTTGCCCCAGGTGCCGCTTTTCGGCACCGCGAATGCGGCCAGGTTCAGCCACTGCGAGAAGGTGGGGCCGCCCGCCGGGTAGATCGACACCCCGGGAACCAGGTCCGGCCGCTGATAGGAGGTGTTGCCGTCCGGCACGGTGCTGGAGCTGCGCGAAGCCAGGATGGTCATCATCCGTCCGGTGCGTGCCGTCCAGATGCCGCTCATTTCCCAGCCGCCCAGGACTCGGGACAGCGGGCCGGTTTTCAGCATGCGCTGCCCGGGGCCGAAGGGCAGCTGGTAGATCCAGTTGGCGGTGATGTGGTGGCGGACGTCCGACGGGCTGTTGCCGCGATCGCAGACCCGGCACAGCTGGTTTTGCGGCTGCTGCGCTTCTCCGCCGCCGGTGCCGTTGTCGTTGATGGAGTGCGACCACATGTACTCCGTGCCCAGGTTCAGCCCCTGCCCGACGCGGCGGTGCAGGGAAAGCTGCAGGGCGTTGAAGTTGCTGTGGCTGAATCCGTTCTTCTCATCCATGCGGCCGAAGGTGGGCAGGTAGCGCTGCTTGGTGACCGGGTCGAGGTTGTTGATGTAGGTGCGGGAGGTGATGTGCGCGCCGGCGCTGCCGACGTAGCCGACCTGGGTCAGGAAGCGCATCGGCAGCTCCTGCTGGATGGAAACGCCCCACTGGTAGCTTTCGATGTCGCGGATGTCCCGCTGCAGCGAGCGCGGCGTGATTCCGGTATCCTTGGCCTTGGAAAGGTAAGGCTCGATCGGGAAGGACAGCCCGGGAGCGTCCGCGGCGGTCAGCGAAAAGCTCTGGGCTACGTTGTCCAGCGGGGTATTCTTGTCGTCGATCTGCCCGGGGCCGTGATAGATGCCGCCGCCCAACCGGATGACGGTCTTGCCCCCCAGGGCCTTGGGCGACCAGGCGATGCCGACGCGCGGGTCGAAGTTGTTGCGGTCCGGGAGATACCAGGCCGTTCCGTGCGGGCAGAATCCCTTGCAGCCATACATGTCGAACACCCGGTAGCGGTCCCGGACCTCGCGATTGATGCCGTAATACTCATAGCGCAGTCCGAGGTTCAGCGTCAGTTGCGGGGTGACCTTGATGTCGTCCTGCAGGTAGAAGAAGTAGTACCACTTGCGGGTGCCGAGCACCGCGCTGCCGCCGGTGATGGCCACGCGGTCCACCTTGTTGGCCAGCAGGTCGTTGCGGCTGGCGAAAGTCACCGAATTGGCGTTGAACATCGGGTCGGCGACATTGACGTGGGCCCGTCGGAGCTCCCCGCCCATCTTGAAGGTCTGGCGTCCGCGGATGAGCACCAGGCTGTCGAGCAGGGCGTAGGTGGTGCCGGTTTCCACCGACTGGTTCTGGTTGTTGATGGTCATGAATCCGGAAACGGCAATGGAATCCTTGAACGGGGAAAAGTTATAGCGGTTCAATGCCGAGCGGTTCATGCCCACCTTGGTTTCATTAATAACCGTGGGCGTGAAAATCCGCTGGAACTGCATGGCGTAGTTCGAGGGGCGGAAAAAGCTGTCCTGGTGATCTCCGCCGATGATCGAGCGCGGCGAAATGATCGTTCCGTCATCGAAGTTGTACCGGCCCCAGAAGTTGTTGCCCTCGTTGAAGGAATGGTCGATGCGTACGGTGAAGGCGTCCTCCCGCCATTTCTGGGCGGTGGCGGCCACCGCGAAATCGACGTCGGCGTTGGAGGTGCGCTCCACTCCGACGGGGTAGGCGTTCACGATGGCCTTAATGTCCGGGATGGTGGCCCGGGCGCGGAAGGCGGCGCTGGGCACCTCGGAGCGGCTTTCGGTGCTCACCCGCTGCCGCAGGCCCTCGTAATTGGCGAAGAAAAAGGTTCTGTTTTTATAGATCGGACCGCCGATGTTTCCTCCGAACTGGTTCATCCGGAAGGGCTGCTTGCTGGTGTCGAAGGGATTGCGGGAGTCCAGGGCGTCGTTGCGGAAAAATTCGAAAAGGCTTCCGTGAAAATCGTTGGAGCCGGTGCGGGAGACGATATTGACCTGGCCGCCCGCTCCGCCGCCCGATTCCGCGGTGTAGAGCGTGGAGTTGACGCGAAACTCGGCGATGGAGTCGCTGCTGATCACCAGGCGCAGGGCGGACTCCTGGCGCGGGTCCTTGACCCCGGTGGCGTCCACGCCGTCCAGCGTCCAGTTGTTGTCGTCGCGCGACCGGCCCACGAAGCGTATGGTCTGCTGGCTGCCGTCGCCGGAGTTGATGGCTCCCGGGGCCAGGGCCATCAGCGAGGCCCAGTGCCGGCCGTTGACCGGGATATCCTTGATCTGCTGGTCGCCGATCACCGTCCCCACCACCGCGGAGGTTTTTTCCAGCGGCACCAGGACGCTTTCCACGGTTACCGAAACGTCGGAGGTTTTGATTTCCAGGGGAATGTTGACGGTGGTGTTGTCGCCGACACCGAGCTTGATGTCCTTGACGTTCGCAGTTTTGAATCCCGAGTGGTTGACGGTGAGGTTGTAGGTTCCGATCGGAACCATGGAAAAGGTGTAAGCCCCGGAAGCGCTGCTGACGGCTTCGCGGCGCAATCCGGTGTCCTGGGAGACAAGCTCCAGGTTGACGTCGGAGACCACCGCGCCGGACGGATCGGTGATCGTTCCAGTTAAGGTGGCGCGGTCCAGCTGCGCGGCAACCGGCAGCATCAGAACCGGGATCAGAGACAGAAAACCCAACAGACATCGAAGGCGAAAAATTTTGACTTGATACAACATGTGTGATCAGCTCCCTGGCGTTAAGGTTTCAGTCGGGTGGGTTCCTGAAAAAGAAAGTAGCATAAAAGAAAAGGCGTAAAAAAGGACCGAGTGTTTCGAGAACCCACCATCCCCAAATAACATTGAAGCGTCGTGCTCGATTTCCCTCTGCAGGCTGGCACGGACCCGCCCCGAGGCACGGCTGTTCACGCGGAGTGAAATCGCAGGTACCCAAAAAGATGGAAGGAGATTATCCCGGAAAGAAAGCGTGTGTCAAGAGCGCCGGTTCAGTCCCGCCATCGTTCCACGGAGACCATGTTCAGAGACGGGAGATACCGTCCGTAAAAGCCCAGCTTCGCCAAACCGGCCAGCGAGGCCATGCCCGGGTCTGCGTCGGGCGTGGCACCCGACAGGTCCAGGCGGATTTCCCCTTCGTCGTAAAGAAAAATGCGGCTTTTCGGATCGTAGCTTCCCGACAGGCAAACCGCCAGCGCTTCCGCGTCCACCAGCCAATCTCCGGAAGCTGTCTGCCGGGGCGGCTTTCCGAAGGTCAGCAGCCGGCCGAAAGCGGCAAACCGCGCGCTCTGGTAGGGGCCGAAAGGCACGACCGGCGTGCTGATGGCCGGATCCCGGCGGTTGATTTCCAGGGTGTCGACCCGGGTGCCGTCCTGCAGCCGGGTCTGGACCGCCAGGCGATCCTGGTCCACCTCGACGGAAAGATAGCAGGTTTTTCCCTGCGGGTCATAAAAGAAGGAGTGCCAGAATTTGGGCCCCAGGCTGTCCTTGGCGTTGTTGCCGGACCGCCCGGCGATAAAGTAGATTGTGCCCCGCGCGGCATCGGCGACCGGCTCTTCCCCGCGCAGGAAAAAGCTGCGGGCCACGGCATGATCGTGTCCGTTGAAGACGATGTCCACGTGGTGCTTGTCGAGAATCGGACCGAAGTGCTCCTTGGTCAGCGTTCCGGAGCGGTCCGCGGCCAGGTTATAGGTGGCGTCGTGATAGACGACAATTTTCCAGGGTTGGCCCGTTGCCGCCAGGTCCCGGTCCAGCCACTCGACCTGCTCGCGGATCATCGCGGCGCGGGCTTCCGGCTCGCGGAATTCGTAGTGGAAGGAGCTGTTGAGCACCGTAAAATGGGCGTAGCCGTAATCGAAGGAATAGACTTCTCCACGGAATCGCTGCGGCCCGTTGGGAGGCACGGGAAACAGCTTGACGAAATATTCCGGGCGAACCCAGAGGTCCTTGCTGGTTACTCCGCGCGGTTCGTGGTCCCCGATGACCGGCATTTGCGGGATGCGCGAAAGGACCTCGCGGCAGGAGGTCAGCCAGGCCCTCCACTGCTCGAAATCCTTTCCGGAGTAGATGAGATCGCCGACGTTCATCAGGAAGCGCGCGGACGGATTCTGCCGGTAGGCGGACTCGACCGTTTCCTTCCATACCGAGTAGTCCGGCTGTTTTTCGTGGGAATCGCCGAACACCAGGAACTGAAAACGCTCCGGTTTTTCCGGGGCGGTCTGAAAGGTGAGCTCGCCGCTCCACCGTGTGCCGCTGCCGATCTGATAGCGATAAAGCGTGCCCGGCTTCAGATCCCGGAGTACGAGGCGGAAAAGATGGACCGTCCCGATGTTGGTGGAGAGCGGTTCGGGCGGCGGCGCTTCGATGGTGGAAAAAGGACGATCTGCCGCGGCGAAGCGGATGTCGCCCCGGCCCACGTCAGGACCCGTGCGCCAGGAGATGGTCTGCGTGGTGCGGGGATCGGCCGACCAGGTCAGCCGGATATCGTCGGGGAAGAAAGGTGCGGAGGACTGAGACCATCCTCCGGCGAAAAAGCCCAGGGCAATCAGCAGGTGGATCCCAAAGCGATGAGCGTTGTTACCGGTCATATATATCTCCCACGCCATGAAAGGCAAAGCGGTTCGTTGGACAGCCGCAGTCCACCCCAACATTATATATGATAGTTTCGCAAAAGATCGGACGGGTGCCTTCCGGAAGAGGCCTTTCCGTCTCCGGGGGAGGACATGTGGGCCGTCAGGGATTTGCATTCAGAAAGGCGGGCGGAAGGCATGCTGACATACTAGCCAGGGGTGGAGCGCAGCGGAGCCCCAGGCCGGTTTGCCTTACGTACGAAGGGCTGAAGGCCGGAGACTCATCCTCTGGGATCGATCCTCTACAACGGTTTTTGTCCGGGACCTTCCTTTGGGGGTAGGGAAAAAGAATGTCTCGGGCCTTCCGCCCGCACTGGAAAAAAGCCTTCGTGGTCGGTTCGTCTTCCTTCCGTGGCAGAAGACGGCCTGGCGGGTATGGCGGACCGCCGACGGTTACGGATTTTGCTTCAGCCACTGGTTCAGCCAGCCCAGCACGGTCCGGTGCCAGAGCAGGGAATTCTGGGGTTTCAGCACCCAGTGGTTTTCGTCCGGGAAAATGAGCAGCCGGCTGGGTATCCCGCGGCGCTGCAAGGCGGTAAACGTGGACAGCCCCTGGGTGTACACCACCCGGTAATCCTTCACGCCGTGAATGACCAGCATCGGGGTTTTCCAGTTTTTGACCAGGTCGATCGGGTTGTGCCTGGCATAGCCCTCGGGATTTTCCCAGGGAGTGCCGCCATGCTCCCACTCCGGAAACCAGAGCTCTTCGGTGTCATAATAGGCCATCCGCTCGTCCAGGTTGCCGTCATGGTTGACCAGGCAGCGGAAACGGTCGGTCTTCCCGGCGATCCAGTTGATCATGTATCCGCCGTAGGAGGCGCCCAGTGCCCCGATCCGCCCGGCGTCCAGGAAGGGATAGC
The DNA here is from genome assembly GCA_903847975.1 of uncultured Acidobacteriota bacterium. Lineage (GTDB taxonomy): Bacteria > Acidobacteriota > UBA6911 > CAINFC01 > CAINFC01 > CAINFC01. The sequence goes on from CAINFC010000293.1 coordinate 19,142, forward strand.
GGGCTAGCGCCGCGTCCAGGCCCATCATCAGATCCTCGTAGGGCGCGCCGCCCCAGTCTCCGTTGATGGCGTCGGTAAAGGCCTGCCCATAGCCCGTCGAGCCGTGAAAATCGATCATGACCACCGCATAGCCGGCTCCGGCGTAGAACTGCGGATTCCACCGGTAGTGGAAGTCGTTGCCGAATGATCCCTGCGGGCCTCCGTGGATGAGAAACGCCACCGGATATTTAGCTTTGGGGTCGAAGCGGGCCGGCCGGACGACATACCCGTACACCTTGTCGCGGCGGCTGCCCGGGAAAGTGAACTGCTCCGCTGCGCCGATTTCGACGGCAGCCATGCGCTCGTCGTTGATCCGCGTCCGCTTTTCCGGCCGGCCCCCGGCAGCGGGGACGGAATAAAGCTCGGTGGGTCCCTGCAGGCTGTTGGCGGCGAAAAGCAGGTTCCCTTTCGGGAGCCGCTGCACGGCTTCCAGCGTCCCCTCCGAAACGACGATCCTCGCCTCGCCGCTTTCCGCGCCCATGGCAAAGAGTGCCCTTTGCCCCAGGTGTTCGGCGATAGCGTAAACCTCCTTTCCGTCTGCCGACCAGAGAATGTCGGCCGGCGACCGGTCACCCAGCGGCGAGCCGTCGGCCCGCAGATCGAAGCTGCGGTCCCGGCCGGTGTCCGTCTGCCGGACGACGATCCGGTATCGGTCCGCCTCATAGCCCGCGCGGCTCATCGCCAGGTAGGCCATCTGGCGGCCATCGGGGGAAAAGCGCGGCTGCGTGTCCCAGGCCGGATTGTCGGTAATTTTCCGGGGCGCCCGGCTGCCGTCGGCGGGCACCTCATAGAGATCGAAGTTGGTGGACCAGGGCTCCTGGCGTCCGGCGTCGCGGGCGGAGAAGACGATGCTTTTCCCGTCCGGAGCGATGTCGGTCTCCTCGAAGCCGCCGAAGGGGCGGCTGGGACAGTCGGCGTCCATGGCCGGCATCAGGTCCCGCGCCGGGCCGCCGGGCAGCGGAAGCACGAAAAGATGGTTGCGCGTGCCGTCCGTCCAGGTATCCCAGTGGCGCACGAACAGGCGGTCGAAGATCATGCCGGAAGATTTTGCTTTTCCCTTTTCATCCAGGATCTGCCTGGTTTCCGCCGGGCTGCGGCCCGGGATCACCGCCATGGAAATCAGCAGAAACCGGCCGTCCGGCGATACCGCCAGATTTTCCACATCCAGCGGCTCCCGGGTGATTGGCTGCGCCTCGCCCCCGGAAAGGGGCAGGCGGTAAACCTGGGAGGAGCCGTCACGGGTGGAAAGAAAAAAGAGGCTCTGTCCGTCCGGGGCCCAGCGCGCGGCGGAGTCGCCGGCCGGGTGGGTGGTCAGACGCCGTACCTTGCCGGTGGACAGCTCCAGTCCGTAGAGATCGGTGCGGCCGCGGTCGGCCGCCAGGTCGGTGACCCGCAGGGTGAACGTCACCCGGGTGCCGTCCGGGGAAACGCGCGGGTCGCTGATTCTTTCCATGGCCAGCATGTCTTCCACGGAAAAAGGATGCTTTTCCGCGGCATGCGCGGGCGCCGGAATCAGAAAGGCCAGCAGCAATGCCGCCAGGGTCGTTCTCCGTTTGGGTGATGCAGTCATACGGGTTCTCCTTGAAGTCCATGTTTATGGGTTCGCGGTCCGGGCAGGCACGGTGTTCTTTCCCCGGGACGCTACCCCAGCCAGTCTAATGCACTTTTCCCGGAGGGTCAATGGGGAGCGGGGGCTCCTGCGAGCCGATCCCTTACTTTGCCAGGCGGCGAACCTCGACGATATCGGCCGACAGCGTGAACAGGAGAGTGACCGGGCCGGACGGCGGATCGTGGAGCGCGCGAAAGCCTTCCCGCCGGGCGCGCATGGCGAAGCGGTGCACATCGCACCCGAAAGATTGGATCCGCGGACCTTCGGTCCGGGCGCGTTGGATCGCCAGATCGTAATTCATTACATCCAGCAGGGGGTGTCGGCTTTCCGCCAGGCGCGGATATCGGGCCTGCAGGAATCGAATCACGGTTTCCGTGTCCGATATCGCCACGCTGTCTTCGCGGCATTGGCGCGCCGGCAATTCATCGGTCGGGCCGCTCTCCAGCAACCCGGCCGGATAGCGGAATGCATCATCCCGCCAGAGCCAGAAGCAGGTGTAGCGCATGGTGAACAGGACTTCAAAAAGATAGGCGGCGCGAGTCACTTCCTCCCGGCTCAGGTGCTGCAGCGGGTAATAGTAATAGGCGGAAAACAGATCCGGGTGATCCCGGACCAGCGCGGTTTCCTCCCGGGACAGGGTTCCAAAGGCCAGGTTCGAATAGGTCCCGTCGAACTGCAGCCGGCCCTTGAACTCCCCGTACAGCGGACTGCCGGCCAGCGGAGCCAGCAGGTGCAGCTGACTGCAGTGACGGGCCGGGAAATCGTACCGGAAGCGGGTGGCCTGCCGGATGGTGCCGTACATCTCCTCCCTGGTTTCGTCGGGAAAGCCGATGATGTGGGAAATGGCGGGCTCGATTCCCAGGCGTGTCATTTCTGCCAGCACCCGGTTCACTGTTTCGGAAGGGATTTCTTTCCCCATGGCGGCCTGCAGCCGCGGAGAGGCCGACTCCAGCCCGAAGAAGAGCTGGGAGCAACCGGCTTCGGCCATGGCGGAGAGCATTTCCGGGTCCAGCCGGTCGATGCGGATGCTGGTCGCCCAGGAGATGTCCAGCCCCGTCCGGCGGAGGGCGCGGCAGAAGGCAAACACCCATTCCCGGTTGAGGTTGAACGTGTCCTGAATGAGCACGAACCGGCGGCCGAAGGGGGGCGAATAAAGGCGGCTCAGCAGTCCGACGATCCGCTCCGGCGAGCAGGTGCGAAAATGGCGTCCGGATATGGCCGGAACGCAGCAGAACCGGCATCCGAACGGACACCCCCGGCTCACCTCCACGGGGATGGCGGGCAGGCGGCGATAGTCCGGAAACAGGCTGTAGTCGGGCAGAGGCAGGCTGTCGAGGTCCGTTACCAGTTCGGCAGGCGGAGTCGACACCAGCCGTCCGCCGGTGCGGAAGGTAACCCCGGGTTGTGCGGCCAGCTCCGCCGCATCGTCCAGCGAGGCGAGAATGGGGACGATAGTCCGATCGCACTCGCCGCGCACCACCAGGTCGACCTGGGGACAATGGCAGGCGGTGCTTTCGGCGCAGACGGTGGATTGGGGGCCGCCGAACAGGACCTTCAGCTCCGGGCGGAGCTCCTTGCATCGGGCGGCCAGGCGCAGGCTCAGCGGATATCCGCTGCACAGGCCGGAAAAGCCCAGCACGTCGGGATCCAGGTCGAGAATTTCCCGGGCGATCCCCGAAACATCGCCGAAGCCGGACCTTCGATTCAGGTCGAAGATCGAGGCGGCGAACGAGTCGGTCCGATTCAGGACCGTTGCCAGGGACAGCAGTCCCAGCGGCAGGTGAACCTGCGGCAGGTCCCCGTCCCGGGTGGGCGACGGAAGAAGCACCACCTTGGTCCGGCGACCGGCGGCGGGGCCATTCACGGATCAGAGTCCCTTCAGGTCGATTACCGTCATGCGCGACCGGCGGTAGTGGTTGATGGCCGCCTGCAGGAACCGGTTCGACAGGGAAAGCAGCGTGAGGGCGAAGACCAGGAAGCGGGCTGCCGGCGGAAACCCGCTTCCGAAAAACGCCATGTACGCGGAGGCGGCCAGCAGCAGTGTCGTCATGGCGGCAGACAGGATGCCGAACCACACCAGGCCGAAGTGGGTGCGGAGGAACTGCAGTCCCCGGGTCGTTTTATGGCGAAAGGCCAGAAGCAGGTCTCCCAAAGAGCGGATGGCGCGGGGACGAAGGCTGACCAGGCCGAGCGCATCCAGGAGCATGTAGTATCCGTCGGTTTCCAGAAAGGGGTTGAGGTTCATCAGGGCGGTCAAAGCCAGGAAAAGGGTGAGAACCAGGAGAACATCCCTGACCGGCCCGGCATCCGGCGGCAGGACCCGAAACAGGCAAAGCAGGGCGCCGGCCGCGCACAGATCCGTGAAGGGGCCGGCCAGCGAAACCAGGATGCGCCGGGCGCGAGGCAATCGCCAGCTGTCGGTGGTGTCGACGAATACGCTGATCATTCCATAATAAAACATGATGCCGCAGGTGTGGATCCGTCCCCCGGCATGCTTGCAGGTCATGGCGTGAGACAGCTCGTGAAGCAAAACACAGCCGACCATGACGAAATAAAACGGGATCCAGAGCCGGGGCTGTCGGGAGAAATGCTGCAAGGCCCGGGAAACGGCTTCCGGTTCGGACCACAAGGCGGGTACTCCCGCCGCCAGGCTCAGCACGAGGAACAGGCTGCCCAGCCGGAATCCTCCCGGGCTCCAGACGGCCCCTGCCAGGGCGTCGAGGCGGGAGAAAAAGGGGTCCGGCAGCGGGAAGGAGTATTGCAGGGAGAGCACGTACTGCAGGGCCTTCCGCACCGCGGAGCGCCGCCCGGTCGGGGTCGCGAGCAGTGAATCTCCGCAGATGATCAGCCCTTTTCGGCTGAGGTCTTCCACCATCCGGCCGACCCGCCGCGGATGGATCAGCCCGAACCGGTCCGCCATGGCCCGGTAAATTTCACGCACCGGTGTTCGTCCGTCGACCGAGGCCAGCAGAAACGCCGCCTCCGCAGACAGCTGAAAAGCGCTGCGGGTCGAGCCGCAGACGGCGATGGCCAGATCTCCGTCGAGCGGGTCCACCTTCAAGCCTGAGACCGGTCGGGGGGTCAGGCCGAGGAAGTAAAGCTCCCCGGCCAGGTCGTGGCGGCGCGGGTACTGCGAGAGCGTAATGGTCGTTTCGCGGGGGGACCGGGTCCACTGGGCCTTGTCGACCCACTGGCGCACGATGCGTCGCCAGAAAATATCGGGCATCAGCCCCAGGCCCGGCATTTCGGTCAGGGTCGGATCTTCGGCATCGGATATGGGATCCAGCGGAATCGTGTCGGGAAAGGTGAGGCTCGCGGTTACCCAGCCGGTATACGGGTGGGCGAGGATGCGCAGCTGGCCGCGGATGTGCAGCTCGGCGGCCAGGATGATCACCGCCTCGGCCACCTCGTTCACCGCAAACACGAATCGCGCCAGCTGCCGGTCGGCCACACCGCTCTGCCGGGCCGCCTGGCGGATATAAGGTTCGATCCGCCTGATTTCGTCCGGGACCAGGTCCAGAACCAGCGGATGAGGGCCGACCGACGGGAGCCGGGCGGCGCATTCCGCTCCTTCCTCCGGACCGTCGGCATGAGTGAAGTCGTCGGCCATCACCGTCCTCCGGGCCTCTTTTCGGGGTGAATTTCCGGGCGGAGGCCTGGAAATTCGGGCAGCCGGCGGACCCGCACTTCCTGGTCGCCGCCATCGGGGGTGAACAGCAGCGTGACCGGCCCCGGCGGCGGCTCGTGAAGCTCCCGGAATCCGCCGCGCCCGGCTTCGCGGGCAAAGGCCCGGACATCCCACTCGAAGCGCCGGATCCGGCTCCCCTCGGCGCGGCACTGCAGGAGGGTCAGGTCATAGGCCATGATGTCGGGCAGCGGATGGTCGCCGGTCAGAAGCTCCGGGAATCCGGCCCGCAGAAAACGGATGACGGCCTCGATATCGTCTGTTTCCACCCGGTCCCACCAGCGCAGGCGCTCCGGGAGGGTATCGAGCAGAGCGCTCTCCAGAAGCCCCTCGGGATAGCGGAACCCGGGGTCGTGCAGCAGCCAGAAGCAGGTGTAGCGCATGGCGGCGAGGACTTCAAAAAGGTAGGCGGCGCGCGTAACTTCCGGGCGACGCAGGTGCTGCAGCGGGAAGTGGAAGAAAACGGAGAACATGTCCGGATGGCGCTGCACGAGCTGCTTCTGCTCCGGATTCAGAATGTCGACGACAAAGTCGGAGTAGATCCCGTCGAACTGCAGCCGGTCCCGGTACTGTTCGTAAAGCGGGCTTCCGGTGAGCGGGGCCAGCACATGGAGCCGGGTCTTCGGCTGCCAGGGGATATCGTAACGATACCGGGTGGCCTGGCGTATGGTGGCGGCCATTTCCTGCGGCGTCTCGTCCGGAAAACCGATAATATAGGAAAGCACCGCCTGGATTCCCAGCTCCCTGGCCTTCGACAGCACGCGGTCAACCATCCCGGCGTCGAAATGTTTTCCAAAGGCGGACTGGAGCCGGGGAGAGGCCGATTCCAGTCCGAAGTAGAGCCACCAGCAGCCGGCGGCAGCCATGGCCTCCAGCAGCTCGTCATCCAGTCGGTCGATGCGCGCGAAGGTGCCCCAGCGAATCGCCAGCCCGGTTTCGCGCAGAATGCGGCAGAACGTCAGTACCCAGTCCCGGTGGAAATTGAACGTATCCTGGAACAGCGTGAAGTCATGTGTGGGGTGCGTCGGATCCAGCCGGGCGATCAGCCGGACGATGCGATCCGGCGTGTAAAGCCGCGGCGTGCGGCCCGAAACGGACCGGATACAGCAGAAGCTGCAGGGGAAAGGGCATCCCCGGCCGATTTCCAATGGGAGGCTGAATACCTCACGGCAGTCCGGAAACAGGCTGTAATCGGGCAGGGGAAGGCAGTTGAGGTCCGGTATCGGCTCTGCCGGCGGGGTGGATAGGAGCTTCCCGCGGTCCATGAAGGTTACCCCCGGTATTTTGGCCAGGGCCTCCGGATCGTCCAGGGCGTTCAGGACCGGGGCGATGCGCGTTTCGCATTCCCCTCGCACCACCCGATCCACCTGGGGAAAATGGCGGGCGGTGGTTTCCGCGCAGACGGTGGGCTGGATACCGCCGAAAAGCACTTTGACTTTCGGTTGCAGGCGCTTGCACCAGCCGGCCAGCTCCAGGCTGAATGCGTAACCGCTGGCCAGGCACGAGAATCCGATCGCATCGGGCTCCCGGTCAAGGATTTCCCGGGCGATTTCCTGCGGGTCCCGAAAGCAGGAGCGCCGGTTTAGGTTTAAGATGCCGGCCCGGAGCCCGGAAGTCCCGTTGAGAACGGTGGCCAGGGAAATCAGCCCGAGCGGGACATGCGTCTGAGGCGTGCCTCCCCTGGGTGTAGGAGTAGTAACAAATTCGATCTTCATCCTTACCGAACAGGTTTTCGGTTGGAACGGATTCTACCCGTTCGTGCGGGCGGACCGGCAGCCGGTCCGCTACATTACGATCTTGCTGGAACGGGTCTCAATCTGCTCGGTGGCCGTTTCGCCTTCGGGATCCAGGTAGGGAATTACGACGTGCCGGACGGAAGCCGTATCCGCCAGCGCCTTGATCTCGATTCCTTCGGGCAAGGGTATCCCCTTTTCCCGTAAAACCTCGGCGGGGTGCGCAAGGAATCGATTCATCAGATCGGGTGAGCCATATAGCTCCGCCAGCAGGGTATTCCAGTGATTGGTCACAGACGCCTCTCTTTTGAAAAACATGAAATTGAATCATGTGTAATTAAATGCTATGCCCCAATTATAGGCCGTCCGTGCGGTGAAAACAAAAAAATCGTAGGCTCGGGGGCCGGCGTGACCGAAGCGGGCAGGCAATAAGTCCGCCTTCCCATCCTGACTGCGGTGATTGTTTTTTCTTCCTTCCTGATCTTCCCGTCTTCCTGTGAAAAAATGGGCCAACAGGAAGAAAGGAAGAGCGGAAAGAAAAGCGGGAAGCCAGAACCGGACACATCCACCACTTTTTGAACCCCCGGCAGGAAAGATAATCTCGTAAAAAGTCTCAAAAACACCCCAAAACAAACTCACAAACGAAAACCGTTTAGAGTACAGCCTTCAGGCTGCGTGGTGCAAGCAGGTTTCCGCTTGTGCTCCGCAAGCTAAAGCTTGTACTCTGAACAAAGACTTTTTACGAGATTGTCAAGAA
>CAINFC010000294.1 GCA_903847975.1 uncultured Acidobacteriota bacterium
ACCCACATCTTCGGATTTCCTTTGGGGAAAGCCCTGAATGGGCTTCGTAACACAGCCCGGGGTTGGCGCGCTTCGCGCCTACCCCGGGCAGGGACACCCGAAGGCGACAACCCTGAAAGGGTTGCGCAAAATCCAGCCATGCCAGGTGTTTGCGCAGCCCTTTCAGGGCTGTTTTCAAACAAATCCGCCTACCCGGGGCAGCGCCTATGCGGCGCAACCCCGGACTGTGATCCGGAACCCCATTCGGGGTTCCAGACTTTTTACCGCTTCATCTTCTCTGATGGCTTCTTAACAAATCGTTTTCCCGGGCGGTTCTGTTATTTCTGACGGTACTATGCCTCGGAATCACAGTCCAGTGCCGGATTACGCGAGGCCTGACAAGGCACTGGAGGTTGTAGATCCATTACAACGGTTTTTGTCCGGGACACCCTTTTGGGAATAGGAAGAAGGAATGTCTCGCACCTGTGGCTGCGCTTCGCTCCAACCCAGGCTATGATGTGCCGGGCCTTTGGCACGCCATGCGAAGGCAAATCCTGCGGATGGCCGGCGCGGCCGGGTCAGCGCCCGTAGTGGAGGGTGAACAGGTCTTCGAAATCGTCGGCATAGGCCGTGGCGTCGCAGCGGCAGTCGAAACCCTCTCCCAGGGCGCACTCGCAGAGCTCGTGCCACTGGCGGCGCAGCATGTGATAATCGGCGCGCTCCCCGCGCGGCTGGGTCATCAGCGACATGGCTTCGGTCATCAGGAAGCGGTCCACGCAGGCTACGGCCACTTCCAGCGGCGCATCATGGGCGAATACCGCGTCGATGACCCTCCCGTAGGTCTGATAGACAGAGGCGGCCAGCTCCGGCGAATGCAGCTCCGGGGTGTCATGATTGGCGTCGAGCTCGAAGATCAGCAGATGATCGATGCGCCGGCCCAGGGACGACAGGTGCCGGACCTTTTCCTCCCAGGTCAGATGGTGGAAGGAAAGGGAGCAGAGAGCCACGTCCACGTGCCTTTCCAGGCTTCCGGCGATTTCCTGAATACGGCAGGTCCGCGAGCGGACGGGGGCATGCGGCAGGATTTCCCCAACGGTTTTTTCCGCCAGACGGCTCATGGCCGGAGAGGGGTCGATCTGCAGAATCTCTCCGATTTCTCTGACCTTTCCCGATTCCAGCAGTTTGGCCACCAGCGCCGCTCCCAGGGCCCCGTTGCCGCAGCCGACATCCATAAAACGCAGCGGCCGGGAAAAATCCGGCAGGCTGTCGGCAGCCTGGCGCAGGAAATGCTCGCGCGCGCTGCGGAACACGGGGACCCCGGCGAAATGAACGAAAGGCGCCGGATCCTCGAAGGGGGCCGCGGCCATGGCGAAGCGGCCTTTCTGCCGCTCCAGGAAGCTGGTGACGAAGGCGTTCATGAACAGGCCGTCGCCTTCCTCCAGAGCTCCGGCGGCAAACCAGGAACGGGCCGGACCGGAGAGCCCGGCGTTGGCCAGGCGGGAGCCCACAAAAAAGCGGAACATGCCGGCCAGGTTGGAGCGCACCGCGCGGTCATAGCGGCCGGGAGCGGCTCCTTCGGCCAGGACTTCCCCGGCCAGCCGTTCCCACTCGGCCTGTTCCGATGACGATAAGAAAAGCATAGGGTCCTTTCGATTCGGTGGCGGAAATCAACCCGGCAGGTAGGGCAGCTTCCAGGGCTTGCGGTACTCGCGGGACACCATTTTCCGGGCGATCCGGTTTCCCCGCACCTGGCCGGCCCGCTCGTCCCACTCCACGCGTGCCGCGCTGCGGAAGGCCAGGTTGCCGAGGTGGGCTACGGCGGAAACGTGGTGGCCCACCGCCACGCTCTCCACCGGATCGCGCCGGCTGCGCATGCATTCCAGGAAATTGCCGGCATGCAGCACCCGCGAGCGGTCGTCGGCCTTCACCGCGTGCTTCTCCGCGGGGGCTCCCTTTTTGGTTCGCTCCGGGATGACTTCCCAGCCGCTCTGATCCAGGATCAGCGTGGCCTGCGTGCCGGTGAAGGCCACTCCGTGCTCCCGGCGATCCGGGCCGAGGTTGTTACCTACCTGGTGCTCGAAAATCAACCGGTAGGAGGGGAATTCGTATACCGTGACCTGGGAGTCGGGGGTTTCGGTATTGTCGTCGAGCACGTAGCGGCCCCCCGAGCTGATCACGGTCTTCGGCCATTCCGGGCCCATCCCCCAGAGAGCCAGGTTGATGAGGTGAACGCCCCAGTCGGTCATCAGCCCGCCGGCATAATCCCAGAACCAGCGGAAGTTGAAGTGAAACCGGTTGGGGTTAAACGGCCGGCGGGGAGCCGGGCCCAGCCACAGGTCGTAGTCCACCCCGGAAGGAACCGGTCCGTCCGGAGGCTTGCCGCAGGGCTGCAGCCAGTCCAGGTAGGCCCAGACGCGGACCTGGCGGACTTTACCCAGTTTTCCCGAACGAACGAATTCGATGGCCTCGCGATAGTGCTCCCCGCTCCTCCATTGCGTGCCCATCTGCACCACGCGCCCGTGGCGCCGGGCGGCTTCCACCATGGCCTGCCCTTCGGCAATGGTGGCGGCCAGCGGCTTTTCGCAGTAGACATCCTTGCCGGCCTGGCAGGCCAGTACGGTGGGCAGGGCGTGCCAGTGGTCCGGGGTGCAGACCAGGCAGGCATCGATCTCCTTGTTTTCGACCACCCGACGAAAATCCTTCTCCGTCTGCGGAGCCCTGCCCTGCGCCTTTTCCAGCCGCGCCCGGGCTTTGGCGATGCGCTCGTCGTCGACGTCGCAGATCTGCGCGATTTCCACGCCTGGATGGGCCAGAAACGCATGGGTATCGCCGACCGAGATGCCGCCGCAGCCGATCAGGCCGATGCGGATGCGGTCGTTGGCCCCGGGGGCGCGTCGCGCGGCGGCCAGAACGGCGCCCGCGGACAGAAAGGTTCTTCGGGTTAGCGGATTCATAGCCAGTCTCCTGTTTTCATGATAATGATTGGATTCTAGGAACGGATCGCGGCGATTGTCAAGCGCCCGGGGGCAAAACCGGTCCGCCCGGCCCGGGGGCCGGATCGCGGCTTCCGCTCCTCGGCACGGCTTTTCCCCTTGATTTCACGAAGTGCGGATCGTAAACTTCCCCTGGAGCAGTGTCGAAAACCATGCATGCACAACAACCGGCAGGAAACTGCGGATTCTTCTTTCTACCTTTATGAAGCCTTACGACCTGCTCCTGGTGCACGCGCACCGCGATTCCTTCGCTGCCTTTTATGAAGACGTCTCCATCGGGACCAACCTTCTGGCGGGCACGCTTCGGGCCCGGGGATTCGAGGTCGGATATTTTCGAGGCTTTGCCGTGGAGGCCGCCGCCTGGATCCGAGCCGAATGGCGCGGTCGGGGCGCCCGGGCCATCGGGTTCTATTGCGATTACGAAAACGAAACCCTGATTGCCGAGATGGGCCGGGGCCTTCGGGCGGTTTCGGACCTCCCCCTGATCGTCGGCGGGCCGCAGGCCTGCTTCCTGCAGGAGGATTTTTTCCGGCGTTCAGGGTGCTGGGCGGCGGTGCGGGGGGAAGCGGAGGATACGGTGGCCGAGCTGCTGGCGCTGCTGCGCAACGGAAGCGGCAGTCGGGAAGGCATTGCCGGAATCAGTTTTCCGGGGCCGGATGGCCGGCTGATCCGGAATCCGGATCGGGAGCCGATTGCCGACCTGAACGCTCTTCCCTGGCCGGACTTTACCATGGAAAAGAATCATGCCCATTGGGTCAGCCTCCCGGTGCTCTCCGGCCGGGGCTGCCCCTTCCGCTGCGGATTTTGCTTTCAGGGAGCGGTTTCCACCCGGGTGCGCCTGCGCAGCGTCGCCGAGGTCATGCGCGAGATCCGCCACCACTTTGCGGTTCATGCCAACCTGCGATCCGTATATTTTGTGGACGACACCTTTACCCTCCACCCCGGGCGGGTCGGGGAGTTTTGCGAAGAGCTGGCGCGGCTGCGCCAGGAGCGCGATTTCGTCTGGTTTTGCGAGGGGCACGTGCAGACCCTGCACCGCTGGCCGGAAATGGCAGAGCAGATGGCCGCCGCCGGACTGGTCAAAATCTTCATCGGAGTGGAATCCGGTTCGGATCGGGTGCTGCAGCTCTACCGCAAGCAGACCACGGCGGCCATGATCGAAGAAACGGTCGGGCAGTTGGTCCGGGCTGGCATCCCGCAGGTGGTCGGAAACATCATCCTCGGCGGGCCGCAGGAAAGTCCGGACACGGTTCGGGAAAGCAGGGAGCTGGTATTCCGCTTGCTGGACGCCCATCCCGGCCGGTTCGACTGCCTCGGATTTTTCCTGGTTCCTTTTCCCGGCACTGCGGTGGCCGAGCAGCCCGACGCGCTGGGGCTGCGCCTGCTGGATCACGGGCGCAAGGCGGTGGTGGACGACATTCCCTTCACCGAAACGGAAAGCCTGTCCTTTCCCGATCTGTTCCGAATCCGGCGGGAGTTCCATCGGCAGACGCTCACCCGAATGCGGGAGCTGTTTCTGGCCGGCCAAATCCCTCGTCCGGTCCTGGAGTCGATCTATCATCTTCATGGCCGCTACGGGATCGGCTCGCGCTGGATGCAGAATATTTTCCGGCTCTACCCGATGTCCCACCGCTACTATTCGATGCTGGCCGGGAAAGCGATCCGCTCCCCGAAGGGGGTATCCTGCGTAAGGATTCGGCGCTGGCGCCCGCGCCGGCTCTTCGAGATCTGGAACGGAGTCCGTTTTACCAACGGCTACCCGGAGCTGGCCGGAATACCGCTTTCTCCGCTGGAATATGAACTGCTTCTGCCGTGTACCGGGAAGCTGACTCTGGACGAAATCCTGGAGAAGACCTTCCCGAAATTCCAGGAGCGTTTTCCGGACCGGGCCGCCTTCCGCCGCCTGGCGCGGCAGCTTCTTCTTAAAATGGAAGCCCGGTGCTGGATCGGCTTTCACGAGGCCTGACATGAATCCCACCGCAAACAGGAACACCCCCTCTCCGTACGACATTCTACTGATCCATGCCCATCGGGACTACTATTTTGCCGCCGCGGACGGGATCGCCATTGGAACCCTGCTGCTGGCCTCGGTTTTACGGGATCGCGGACTGCGGGTTGGCTATTTCCGCGGCTTTGCCGGGGAAACCGCCGGGTGGCTGCGGGCCGAGCTGGAAGCGACCGGAGCGCGCTGCGTCGGCTTTTACTGTGACTACGAGAACGTGACCCTGGTGGAATCCCTGTCGCGGATGGTCAAATCCGGCGGGGAAATACCCGTGGTGGTGGGAGGCCCGCAGGCCTTTGCGCTGACCGAAGAGTTCTTCGAGCGGTCGCGCTGCGATTTCGCCATCCGCGGGGAGGCGGAAAGGACCCTGCCGGAGCTTCTGGAGCACCTTCTGGAGGGAAAGGGCTGCCGGGAGGCCATCGACGGAATCAGCTATCCGGACGGCGGCGGGCGGCTGGTCCGAAACCGGGACCGGGAGCTGATCGCGAATCTGGATGAGCTGCCCTTCGCGGACTTCCGCCTGGAACGGCGCTGGCCCTACCAGAAAAGCCTGCCGGTGCTCAGCGGGCGGGGGTGCCCCTACCGCTGCGCTTTCTGCTTCGAAGGCGGCAACACCCGGACCGTCCGATACCGCAGCGTGGGCCATGTGATGGCCGAAATCCGGGAGAATCTGAACCGCCGGCCCGACCTGCGCTCCGTCTTTTTTCTGGACGATACCTTCACTCTGAACCGGCAGCGGGTGGAAGAATTCTGCCGGGAACTTTCGCAGCTGCGCCGGCAGCACGATTTCGTATGGTTCTGCGAAGGGCACGTGCAGACCATCAACCGCCACCCCGACCTGCTGCCGGTCATGGTGGCAGCCGGCCTGGTCAAAATGGCCATCGGCATCGAGTCGGGCTGCGACGAAACGCTCCGGCTGTACAACAAGCAATCCTCGGCCGCGGAAATCGAAGCCGCGGTGGGACGCCTGGTGCGGGCCGGCGTGCCGCAGGTCGAGGGGAATATCATCCTGGGCGGGCCGCAGGAAACAAAACAAACCGCCCGGGCCAGCCTGAACCTGGTCCTGCGGCTGCTTCGGGCCCATCCCGGAAAATTTTTCAGCGGGGCCTATTTCCTGACTCCTTTTCCAGGAACAGCCATCACCTGCGCCCCGGAGCGGTTTGGCCTGAAATTTCTGCCCCCGAGAGTGAAAAGCGGGCTGGACGACATCCCGCAGGCTGAAACCGAAGCGTTGTCGATTGCCCGGCTTTTTGAAATCCGGCGATCCTTCGTCCGCCGCGTCCATTCCGCCATGAGCCGGATTCTGCACTCCGGGAAAGTGCCGCACGACTCGATGACCTCCGCGTATCGGCTGGCGGCCCGCTACGGCATCGCTTCGCGCTGGCTGCAGAACCTGACCGGGCGGGTTCCGGTCACCGACCGCTATTTCTCTCTGCTGGCCCGCGGCGGGGCGGTTTCCTCCCGCGGCATCCGGCGGGGGCGGCTGATGAAAATGCACCCGATGCGCACGTTCGAGGTCTGGAATTCGATCCGGTTTTCGGAAGGCTATCCGGTGATCCAGGGTTTTGCCCTTTCTCCCCTGGAGTACGATCTGCTGTGCGCCAGCAGCGGAAAGCGGCCGCTCGGCGAGATCCTGCAATCCGCCTTCCGGAAATTCGGGAGCAGCAGCGGCGATTATTCCGAATTCGAAAAGCTTTCTATGGGACGTCTGAAGGCCTTCGAGAAAAAGCACTGGCTGGCCTATTCCGAATTCTGAACGCCATGCCCCCGCCCGAGAAGCTCTATATCCTGCTGCTCTATATCCAGCGCCTGGCGCCGGGAAGAAATTTCGAGCACCTGGACAGCCTGGGAATCATGACCCTGGCGGCCTTTCTGGAAGACAAGGGCTACAGGGCGCGCACCTACACCGGGATTACCACGGATGCGCTCCGCGTGGCGGAGGAGGAAATAGGGCGGGAAAACCTGGGGGCCATCGGGCTCACCTGCGATTACGACAATCAGAGCGCGGTTATCTCCTTTGCCCGGGCCATTAAGGGACGACACAGGATTCCGATCATCGTTGGAGGTCCGCAGGCTTTTCACCTGCGCTCCGGATTCCTGCGGGAGGCCCGCTGCGATTTTCTGATCAAGGGGGACGGGGAGCAGGCGCTTTTCGAGTTGCTGGAGTGCCTCGGCGAAGGTCGGGATCCATCCGCATCGATTGCCGGCCTGACCTGTTTCGATCGGGATGGGGTCGAGAGGGAAAATCCGCCGAGGCCCCCCGGGCGAAACCTGGATGGGCGGCCTTTTCCCCGAACCCGCTACCGGCTGCGGCCGGGGAAGCGACGGGCGCTCTCGGTCATTGGCAGCCGGGGCTGTCCCTACCGCTGCTCGTTTTGTTTCGAGGGCGGAAACACCAAGCGGTTCCGCCCGCGCAGCGTGGGCGACGTGATGGCCGAGATCCGTCTGGGCCTGGAGGAGAACCCGGAGGCCCGGTACCTGATGTTCCAGGACGATACCTTTACCCAGCAACCAGACCGCACTCTGGCCTTCGCCCGGGAGCTGGCCGCACTGCGCCGGACGCGCGACTTCGTCTGGTTTTGCGAGGCGCATCCCGGCTTCCTGGTGCGTCATCCCGAAGTGCTGCCGGAAATGATCGGCGCCGGCTTGCAGCGCATGCAGATCGGGTTCGAATCGGGGTGCCGGGGCACCCTGGATCAGTATCGGAAGGGAATCAGCCCGGAGCAGCTTCGGGAGGCGGTGCGGCTGTGCTGGGATGCGGGGCTGCCTCAGCTGGCGGGCAATTTCATCATCGGCGGGCCGGGGGAAGAGGAGCGAACCCTCACGACCACCCGTGATTTTATCCTGGAGATCCTGAACGGCTTCCCCGGAATGCTGGACCTGTCCACCACCTTTATTAATCCGCTTCCGAATACCGAAATTACCCGGCAGCCGGAAAAATTCGGGATGATAATTACGGATCCGGAGATGTGCACCTCGCTGGAAGACTACCCGGTGAACGAAACGCTATCGCTGGACCGCGTGGCCATATGCCGGGCGAGGCGAAACATGGTGGAGGCGATATCCGCGACCATGAAGCGGCAGTATGCGGAAGGACTCATTCCTGCAGGCCGCATGAAAAGGCACTTCGAACTGGCTCTGCGATACGGAGTATCGAGCAGCTGGTTCAATTATGTTTTTTCGCGGGATGAAGTCTGCATGAGCTACCACACCCTTCTGCTCTTCACTTCCGCCCGGGGCATCGATGAAGCCAGGCCGGAGGAACTGCAAAGTGCCTTTCCGCTGCGCGTCGCCGACCCGGAAGGGATCGGACCCGGCAGGGGATCGCGCCTCGGGGCGCTTCTCTCCGCAGACGACCGAAGGATTTTAGGCGCTTGCGATGGTAAAACCCGCCTGGACGCCCTGGCGGCGCTCTTTTCGGGCAGGAGCGGCGCCAGCGCAGTGCCGCCGGATCCCTTCCTGAGCCGAATCGACGATCTGTCAAGGCGTCGCTGGCTGGTTTTTTTTCACTGATTCGGGTTTTGCACCGGAAAGCCCGGGAACGGAAAAAAATTCTTTAGCTGGCAGTCTGAACGCCGACGAAGACGTAGTCCACGCCGACAATGGACAGCCCGCCGGCGACCTTGTCGAGCTCCTCGTCGCTCATGGCTTTCTTGGGACCGGCGGCCAGGCTTTCCTGGGCGGCCTGACGGAATTCCGGGATGGAAACCTCGAATCCCTGCCTTTGGGCGATGCTGAGGAAATCCTCTTCCGACTTGGCCTTTTTCAGCTGGTTCTGAAGGTCGATGTCCGACTGGAGCTTGGCGACCAGGGCTTTGGCACTTTCTGCTGACATGTTAAAAACCTCCCACGAAAATTAACATTGAAAGAAAGGAAAGAGGTAAACATTATAGGGGAAAAGGCGGTTCTTTGCAACCGGTGGCCCGCTTTTTTTTGTTCTGCCAGGCGCAATCCGTCGGCTTTCGGGCTTTCGCGAGAACTCTCCTCATTGGGACGGCAGAACCGCACCCCGTCCACGACTTCTTTCGCTATCGCTATCGCTATCGAAAAGATCCCTTCGCGGGGTATGGCGACGGGTTTTTTGTTTCGATCACGATAGCGATAGCGAAACAAGGAACCCCATTGAGGGTTCCGGACTTTTTGCGGCGCCATCAGTATTCGCTGAAGGTCACCAGGTATGCGGCATCGAATTTCCGCAATACCTCCATGGCTGCGCGCTCCAGGTCCTCCTGAGGAAAGCGCCCCTTCAGGTCGGCAACCATGTCATCCAATCGCTGCTTGCCGGAGCTTTGCAGGAGGATTTCCCATTCCAGGGGCGAAAAAGGTTTCCCGTCCAGGTGGGGAACCTCGCCAATAAAAACCAGGTTCTTGCGGAGTTCCGTGGTCCGCAGAGGGTGAAACGCGCCGATTTTACCGGGGGGAATGTCCGCGAGCCGGACCGCCTCCCCGCGGGAAACCAGGCGGTAGTATTCCTCCAGGGCGGGATTCTCCGCGTACACCAGCGCTTTCCAGAGACTGGTCAAACCGTAGGAATAGTGCAGCCGGTAGCTGCTCAGAATTCTCTCATGGGGCACGCGTCCGCCTTGCAGGGCTTCCGACATGACCGTCCGGATATGGGCGGCAAGCCGGAGCCGCCGGGTCAGCACTTCTTCCGCGGTCTGCCCTTCGGGGACCACCAGCGGAAAATCGTCGACCGAGCTGCTTCCCTCGGGATCGAGGATTCTCAGGCCGAACCGCTGCGGGTTGGAGGTCACTTCCGTACCGGGATAGGGCCGGAGGAATCCGGTGCTGATATCCAGTGCGCCCGGGGCCATCTCCAGCAGCTGCCGGGTGCGCTGCAGCAGATTTTCAAACCTTTCCGGAGTCTCCAGCGGGCCGCCGACAATCAGGTTCCCGGCCACCTGCGGTATCCCGGCCTGCATGGCCTGGCGGACCACGAATTCGATTTCCTCCACGGTGCCTTTTTTATTGTAAAGGTCCAGGACGTCCTGGTCGAGGCTCTCGATGCCGATCTGCAGCCGCGCCAGCCCTGCTTCGGCCAGCTCGGCGAGCATACCCGGGCGGCGGGCCAGCGGCTGGACGTGTCCTTCGCAGAACCAGACGAAATCGTGCTCCCGGTGCAGCCGGGCGATTTCCCGGCAGAAGGCGGTTACCCGCGCCGGGTCGGCGGTGAAGGTATCATCGGAGACATACAGGTAGCGCAGCCGGGGATTGCGGATGAGATTTTCCCGGATTTCGCGGATCACCTGGCCGATGTCCCGGTTGCGGACCTTCCGGCCGTGAGGGTCCTTGTAGCAGAAGGCGCAGGAGAAGGGGCACCCTCTTCCCGTGGAAACGGTTCTCCCATAGGACGCCCCGGGAGTCAGGGAAAGGTGGTAGGCGGGAAAGGGAAGGGCATCCAGATCCTGCGGCGGAACGGCGTCTGCATTGCGGATGACCTTGCCTCCGGAAAGGTAGGAAATGCCGGGAATTTCCGCAAGCGCCGGTTTTCCCCGGATCAGAAAGCCAACCAGGGCGGGCAGGATTTCTTCCGCCTCTCCGCGCACCGCGAAGGAGCAGCCGCACGTCCGGAAGAACTCCTCTCCCAGGGCGATGGCCTGCGGGCCGCCCACAATGGTTTTCCGCCGGTACTTGCGACGCACCAGGCGGCACAGCTCCTCAACCGCAGTCCGGTTTTCAAAATCGCAGGAAAATCCGACGGCAATCAGACGCAGTTCGGCACAGAGCTTTTCCAGGACGGCCGGAAACTCATGAGCCGGGCCATGGAAAACGCGGGCCTGGTAGCCCTGCTTTTCCAGGACGGCGGCCAGCAGAAAAAGACCCAGGAAGTCCGACGGCGGAGAGGGCGGGCCGGGGGCGGCCCGCCGCGTGTCGGCCAGGAGGATCGCCGGTGTTCGCGGATCAGAGGGGTGCATAGGCCAGCCAGTATTTTTCCTCAAAGAGTCTCATTTTTTTCATACAGGTTCTGTCGAATTCCCGGCGCCTGCGGTACAGGCCGGCAAATTTCGGGTAGACGGCGTCCAGGACCGCCTGCAGGGTCAGCTTCCCGGTGGAGTGCAGCAGCAGGTCGAATTCCAGCGGGGAGAGCACGTAACGGCCGATAGCCGGATAGCCTTCCGAAAAATCGACATCGTGCCAGAGCTCCAGAATACGCTGCGGTCGCCATCCCGGGAGCTCGCCGCGGGGGATTTCGCGGGAGCGCCGGACGGCTCTCCTGGCAATCAGCGAATAATAGGGACTAAGAAAGGGAACCCGGTCGTAAACGACCCTTCTCCAGATGAAACTCTGGCGCTCGACCCGTTCCCGGAAAGCGTAGGCGATACGCTCGTGGGGTACCTTCCCTTCACGAAACAGCTTCCACATGACCTCCACCATGGAATCGACCAGGTATTTCTGCCCCTGGGCAATCGCCTCGCGGTCCAGCCCGGTGCTTTCCGTCAGCGGGAAATCGGAAATAGCCGTTCCTCCGGAGGGGTCGAGGACTTTCAGCCCGAATTTTTCCGGCGTCCGGGTAATTTCCGTGCCGGGATAGGGCATGACCGGGCTTGGCGAAATTTCAATGATTCCGGGGGCGGTCCGTATCAGCTTTTCGACGAAGCGGCAGTTCTGTCCGGTGATTTTCCCGGACTCAAAGGGTGCGCCGGTGAGAATGCAGGCAAAGATCTGCCGGACTCCGGCCTTTACGGCATTCCGGACGACCCGCAGCACCATGGCCGGGGTGATCTTTTTCCGGCAGGCGTCGAGCACCTTCCGGGAAGCCGATTCGATGCCGATCTGCAGCCGGACCAGGCCGGACGGCACCATCAGGTCCAGCATTTCCGGCCAGCGGTCCAGCCTTTCGACGTGCGCCTCGCAGTACCAGCGGAAGTTTTTCCGGGTGCGAAGCCTGGCCAGCCCGGCGCAGATTTCTCTCACCCGCTCCAGGGAAAGAGTGAAGGTATCGTCGGTAAAGGCGATGTAATCGACGACAGGATATCGTCCCAGAACGGTTTCTATTTCCTGGAGGATGCTCGGGACGCTTCGGAACCTGGCTCTGTATTTGGCGGCTCCCTCCTGGCAGAAGGCGCAGCGGTACGGGCAGCCGCGCCCGGTCATGATGTTGTATCGGGGCTGCAGGATATAGTCCGGGCACAGGTGATAGGCGGGCAGCGGGATCAGGTCGAGATCTTCGACGATTTCCCCCGGGCCGGTGGAAATCAGGCTCCCGTCCTCCCCAAGGTAGAGGAGCCCGGGAATCTTCCTCCAGTCCGGGTCCGGCGACGGCAGGCACTGCAGCAGGCGGAGCAGGGGCACTTCCCCTTCTCCGACCACGGCCGCCAGGCAGCCGGTTCGCTTCAGGAACCGGGCGTCAAATCCGACGGCCTGCGGTCCGCCGAGCAGGACCGGCACAGCGAACTGACCGGCGATCCATGGGCCAAGCTCCTGAACTTCCACCTGATTTTCGAAATCGCAGTATAAGCCGACCGCCAGCAGATGCGACCCCTCGGCTTTTTCACGGATCAGGGCCATGGCCCGGATCGGCTCGCAGCTGTAGATTTCCGGAGCGTAGCCATGCGTTTCCAGCCAGGAGCCGAGGCTCAGCAGGCCGCCCGGGATTTCCCAGGCAATCTCCATGCTGGAGGGGATGATCCGATGAACGTTGAGCAGCAGTACGGTCTTGGTCAAAACAGGTCCTCTATGCCCTCCGAAGGGTCAATATCGTGTGAAGATCAGAAATTGCCGGTTCTCCAGCTCCTGCAGGATGCGGATCATTTCGACCTCGCTCTGCGGCCATTGCTCCTTCCATCTCCCCGAGCCCTCGTGCCGCTCGAGCAGCTCCCCGATGGAGAACTTTCCGGTACAGTAAAGGATCACCTGGTACTCCGCGGGGGTGATCGGCATGCCGAGCAGCTCCGGCGGCTCTTTCCGGAAATCGACCGTATTTCCCAGGTAGGGAATACGCACCGGCCGCCAGAGGCGGAGCTCCTCCCGCGGAATTTCGCACAGGCTGCGGGCCGAGCTGCTGCCGAGCAATGTGAATCTCCGGTCGAAGTTTACGTGCTGGGAGTACACCAGGCTGTGCCAGGTGCTCGATATCCCGTATCGGCGGTAGAGCTCGTAGTGCCGGCGGATCCGCGCATGGGGAACGCCTCCCTGAAAGGTCAGGTCCCACATCAGCTGCCGGATTTGCCGGGAAAACCGCCGCCGGCCTCCGGCGATATGCTCCCGGCTGAGGCCGGTAGTGGCCGCCACAGGGTAATCTCCGGTGGAGGTCACCGAAGCGCTGTCGACCGGCCGGATTCCGAACCGTTCGGGGGATTGCGTCATGGTGGTTCCCGGGAAAGGGGTGTACAGTGTGTGGGTAATGTCAAGCATGCCGGGAGCCCGCCGGAGCAGGCGGGTCACGAATTCTTCGGTTTCGGCCAGGGTCTCCGGGGTTTCCATGGCCCCGCCGAAAATGATATTCCCGCACAGCTGGGGCAGGTCCTGTTTGACGCAGAGGTCCACGACCTGTTCGATCTGGGTCAGATCGGTACTCTTGCCGTACAATTGCACGACCTTTGCGGAGCCGGTTTCGATGCCAATCTGCATCCGCACCAGCCCGGCCTCGATCATTTCCGGCAGCATGTCCGGCCATTTTACGATCAGGCTGGGGTGCGCATCGCAGAACCATACGAAATCGTGCCGGCCCCGCAGCTCCTTCATGGCCCCGCAGAACTCGGTGACCCTGCGGGGATTCAGGGTGAAGGTGTCGTCGGCAAACCATACGTAGCGGATGCCCGGGGAATCCCGAAAGCCCTGCTCGATTTCCTCCCGCACGCTCTGTACGCTGCGCAGCCGCACGTTGCGGGTGTTTCCTCCTTCGAAGCAGAAGGCGCAGCGGAAAGGGCATCCCCGGCCGGTAAGCACCGCCAGGTTGGTTTTTTTGCCGGTCAGAGAAAATTCGGCCCGGGGAACCGGCAGGGCATCCAGGTCTTCGATGGCCGGCCGGTCCGGAGTTCGGATCAGCTGCCCGGTGGCATCCAGAAAGGTAATGCCGGCGATTTCCTGCAGCGATCCTTTGCCCTTCACAAAAAAATCCAGCAGCTCCGGAAGAGTCTGCTCTCCCTCTCCGCGCCCTACCGCATCGCAGAGAGAAGACCGGAGAAACCCGGCTTCCAGAAAATACCCCTGCGGCCCGCCGGCAAAGACGGGTACGGAGTACTTTCCTTTGGCGGTGCGGGCAAAGGATTCGACCACATTCTGGTTTTCATAGTCGCAGTAAAGGGCGATGGCCTGGACCCCTTCTTTCCGGTACATATTTTCGAGAAGGGGCAGGGCGTCGGTAATCGATCCGGTGAAAACCCGCGGGCAGTAGCCATGCCGGTCCAGGGCCGCCGCCAGGGTCATCAGCCCGATCGGCTCTACGTAGCGGTAGAACTGCTTGAAAGAGGCTCTCTGCAGGAAAAGCAATAAAACTTTGGCAATACCCCTGGTCATTTTCCTTGTTACCGGGATACCCATTATACTGGACGATCCATTTATTATGATTTCTTTTTTTCGTCGGCCGGGAATGGCGGAGTTCGAGCGGGTCCGCACGGCCTCAGGGCTGGTTCTTCTGCACCGTCCGCCGGTCGAGCAGCTGACGGATTTTTTGCAGAAGCACCTCGCGCTCATAGGGCTTCTGGATCAGGTGCAGCTGTTCGTGGATCACGAAATCGGTATGGATGCCGCTCTGGCTGTAGCCGCTGGTAAACAGGATGGGGACCTCCGAGCCGGTGGCCCGGATCTGGTCCATGACCTCTTTCCCTCCCAGGTTAGGCATCATGACATCCAGCACCACCAGGTCGATCCGGTTCCGGTTCCGCTCGTAGATCTGGAGGGCTTCCAGGCCATCCGCAGCGGTCAGGACGGTGTAGCCGGCTTTGCGGAGAAAGGCCGCCTGGATGTGCAGAAGGGCGGTATCGTCCTCTGAAATCAGGATGGTCTCTTTCCCGCCGGTCAGGGCCGGTTGGGAAGGGTTCGGCGATTTTTCGTTGGCGACCTCGACGATGGGCAGGTAAACCTGGAACACGCTGCCCTCTCCCGGCTTGCTGGAGGCGTGGATCAGGCCGTGATGCTGCTTGACGATTCCATACACGCTCGACAGGCCGAGTCCTGTCCCTTTTCCCAGGCCCTTGGTGGTAAAGAAGGGCTCAAAGACCTGGGCCAGCGTCGAGGCATCCATGCCGGCCCCGGTGTCCGCTACGCTCAAAAGAGCGTAGGCTCCCTCTTTGGCCCAGGCATTCAGGCTGCAAAACGACCGATCCAGAATTTCGGGACGGATTTCGATGGTGATCCGGCCGCCTTTGGGCATGGCATCCCGGGCGTTGATGCAGAGGTTGAGGAGAACCTGCTCCATCTGTCCCTTGTCGGCAAAAACATTGCCGGTCTTATGTCCGCTGACAACGCAGAGCTGGATGTTCTCTTCGATCAGCCGCCGGAGCATTTTCAGGACGCCCTGCACCAGGTCGTTCAGGTCCAGGTATACCGGGTGGATCACCTGGCGCCGGCTGAAGGCCAGGAGCTGACGGGTCAGGTCGGCAGCCCGCCGCCCGGCCGAGCTGATTTCCTCACATTCGCTCCAGGCCAGGGTGCCGGGCATAAGTTCCGACTGAAGGCTGTCGGCATTCATCAGGATCACCTGCAGCAGATTGTTGAAGTCGTGGGCCACTCCTCCGGCCAGATGTCCCACTGCTTCCATTTTCTGGGACTGGCGCAGCTGCTCCTCCAGGGTCTTCTGCTCCTCCTCCCTCTGCTTCCGTTCGGTGATGTCCTGGACAATACCGACGGATCGGACCGGTTCTCCCTGGGTATCGAATTCATTCCGGCCGATCGCCTTGACCCACTTGATCCGGCCGTCCTTCATGCGCAGCCGGTATTCGATTTCGAGAGGACGGTATTGGGAAACGGACAAGGTATAGGCTCGATGGACCATATCGCGGTCTTCCGGATGAATGCTTTCCAGGAAAGCTTCGTAGGTCGCTTCGAACCGCTTCGGGTCGATTTCGAAGAGCTCGAAAATTTCCGGCGGCCATTGCATGCGGTTATCCTTCCGATCGAGGCTCCACATGCTCATTTTGGCAATCCGCTGCGCTTCCCGGAGATTGGCTTCGCTCTCCCGCAGCGACCGCTCCGCGTGCCGGCGGGCCTTCAGCTCCGCCTCCAGATCCTCCTTGGTCTTCACCAGGTCGGCGGTCCGCTCGCGTACCCGGACTTCCAGCCCGGCCTGCGCCCGGCGGAGCTCCTCCTCCTGTCTTTTTGCGGCGCTCATATCGGTAAGGATCAGGCAGACGGCCGTAATCTTATCTTCCATTTCCAGGGAAATGGCGGAAAGAAGCACCGGGACGGTCCCCTCCGGATCGACGGCCAGATTGAGCTCCAGGGCCTTTCCCGTGGCCAGATCCTCCCGGATCAGACGGTCAAAGGCCGGCCGGTCGGGGAGGGAAATCAGCGGGAGGAAGGAATTTCCGATGATCTGTTCCATCGGCTTGCGCAGCAAGGCCGCCAGGCTCCGGTTGCAGTACATGGTGCCGCCGTCCCGGGTCAGGATGGCCGCCCCCTCGTTCATGTTTTCCACCAGCAGGCGGTAGGTGCGCTCCGCATGCTGCAAGGTGAAGACGCGCTGACCCCCGGGGCCCGAAACGATCAGGGCGTCCACTTCGCCGCAGCGGATGGCATGCAGCGTATGCTCGGCCTCCTCCAGTCGGGCGCGAAGTTCCCGGATTTCCCGGTGAAGGCCTTGACTCGAAGATGGATTCCTGGTCATTTTTTTCGCAAGTCAAGCCCGATGAGAACCTTGTCGGTGTCCGAAAGGTCCCCGATGATGCGCCGCAAGGGCAGCGGCAGTTTTTTAATGAGCGTCGGGGCAGCAATGATCTGCTCCCCCTCCGCCAGGGTCGGCTGCTGATAGATATCCACCACTTCCAGGGTGTAGCGGCCGTGCAGGTGCTCCTCGCAGATCTTGCGGATGTTGGCGATGGCCCGCACGGAACGGGGAGTAAGGCCGGTTACGAAGAGGCGTAAAACGTAATTGGACGACTGGGTCCGGGTCAGCGCCTTTTCAAACGAAGCCGTCGCCGATCTGGTTTTCATGAGGTCAGTCTTCTCCCTTCGGCTTCAGGTCCAGCCCGACCAGCACGCGCTCCGTGTTGGACAGATTCCCGATGATCCTGCGCACCGGCGGGGGAAGCTTGCGGATCAGGGTAGGCAGGGCCACGATCTGATGGTCCTGGGCCAGTTGGGGGTTTTCGAGGAGGTCGATGATTTCGATCCGGTACTGCCAGCCAGCCAGGTTTTCCTCACAGATCCGGCGGAGGTTGGAAAAAGCCTCGAGGGATTTGGGCGTCTGTCCGGCGACATAGAGCTGCAGGATCCAGACCTTGCTTCCGTCCCGCAATGGGCCTTTTGACCGGGATGTTTTCCGGGCGGCATCGGCCGCGATGTCCTTCATGAAGTTCCTCTGCTTTCTTGAGAACCGTCATTGGGAAAAATGTTTGGATTCCCTTCGAGGGATGCGGAGGATTCCCCACCGGGAGAGAAGCGAATGCACTTCCCCGACCCCGGGAGATGCCTGCGCGCTTCAGCTTTTCCTTTCCTGCTTGCCGGCCGATGGCTGGTCGGCCTGCCTTTGCTCGGCAAGACGGGCCCGCGTCTGCCCCTGGACCTTTTCGCCCAGTTCTTCCTGGGAGACGGTCCGGTTCAGCTCCTCGCATTCCGATTCGAATTCGGCGCGCAGGGCGGCGATCTGCGCCTCGATCAGCCGGCGCTTGCGCTCGATTTCCCGCTGCTTGCGCTCGATATCCTGTCGCCGGACCAGGGTTTCCGCCTTGTCCCGGGCGTCCTGCACGATGCGGGAAGAGCCGGTAAGCAGCGTCCCGGAGGGCCCCAGGTAGACGTCGAGCAGCTCCACGCCGTTGTTGGTGAGCTGAAATTCCCGGATCTGGTTGGAGTGGGCCATGCCGCGGGACTTCAGCAGATAGATGCCGCGGTTGCGCTCCCCGCTGTTTTCGATGTCCCGCAGGAGCAGCCAGGTATCCATGATCGAGGAGATTCCCACGTCGGTGGTTTCGATTCCCGAACCGCCCGCAGAAAGGCTGGTGAAAAGCGTGGTAATCTGCCGGGACTTGAAAAAATCGACCAGGCGGATCAGCATGGCTTTGCTTTCCGCCGGGCTGCCGATGGCTAGAAAATTGGTCACCGGGTCGACAATGACTACCTCGGGCCGATGCTGCTGGGTCAGCTTGTGCATGGTCACCAGGTGCATTTCCAGCCCATACAGCGTGGGGCGGGTGGCATGAAAATAAAGCAGGCCTTTTCGAACCCAGGGTTCCAGGTCGATGCCGATAGAGCGCATGTTGCGCATGATCTGCTCCGGGGATTCCTCGAAAGCGAACCAGAGGCAGCGCTCCCCCCGCCGGCAGCAGGCCTGGGCAAAATGGGCCGCAATGCTGGTTTTGCCGGTTCCCGCGGTTCCGGAAACCAGGATGTTGCTGCCTCGGTAGTATCCTCGTCCTCCCATCATGGTGTCCAGGCGTTCGATGCCGCTGGGAATCCTTTCTGTGGAGGCCCGGTGCGAGAGATCCAGGGAGGTGATCGGCAGGACGGAAATGCCGTGTTCGTCGATCAGAAAAGGATATTCGTTGGTGCCGTGCTTGGAGCCGCGGTATTTGACAATGCGCATGCGCCGGGTGGCCGTCTGCTCTATGATCCGATGGTCCAGAGCGATCACGCAATCGGCGACATACTCCTCCAGGCCGTAGCGGGTTAGGGTTTTTTCCCCCTGCTCTCCGGTAATGATGGCGGTCAGGCCGTGGTCCTTCAGCCAGCGGAACAGGCGGCGCAGCTCGGCCCGGAGAATGGCAGGGTTCGAAAGACCGGAAAACAGGGCCTCGATAGTGTCCAGCACCACCCGGCGGGCTCCAACTTGGGCTATGGCGTGCGACAGGCGCAGAAAAAGGCCTTCCAGGTCGTAGTCGCCGGCCTCCTGGATTTCGTTCCGGTCAATGTAGACGTAATCGACTGCGATTTTTTTCCTGCGGATCAGTCCGTCCAGGTCGAAGCCCAGCGGGCGGAAGTTCTGGGTCAGCTCCGGGCCGGTTTCCTCAAAGGATAGGAAGACGCCCGGCTCATCGAATTCCATGGCTCCGCGAAGGAGAAATTCCATGGCCAGCAGAGTCTTTCCACAGCCGGCCGTGCCGCAGACCAGCGTGGGGCGGCCCCGGGGCAGTCCGCCATCGGTAATTTCGTCCAGTCCCTGTATTCCGGTCGGGCATTTGGACAGATCGGGAGTATGGGGCGCGCGCTTCACTGGTTTCATTCCTGGGTTTCCTCCTGCTTCCGAACCGCAATCTCACACTTATGAGGTGAGTATAGAATGATTGGGCCCGCCGTTCAAATACTTTGTGAGTATTAATAATAATGACGACCATTCCGGGAAGACGGATTCGTTCCATCATGGGACAAGTCCTTATCGGGACGGCACAACCGGACGAAAAAGCGATTATTTACGAAGCCGCCTCTTTTGATAACCCGAAAAAATCGCTGGAACCCGCAAAATCCGGCAATACCGGGTGTTCGCGAACCTGGCCCAATGGGATTTCTTCTTTTCCGCTCAATGGCCGATTTCATTCCGGGGTAAGCGGATTCCGGGAGAGCCATCCGCGGCTTGCCGCCTTGCGTGCCAGCAGGATCAGGAGAACGGCAATTGCCAGCACCAGGCCCTGTAACAGGAAAGGCACGGGTCCGGCCAGGGACCAGACATCCGGCACAAGAAGCAGGCCGGCGTCCTGGACCGCCAGTCCGGCCAGGGAAGCAAGCAGCAGCGGCAGGGCCCAGTGACTGCGCCGCAGAAGCGCAAAGGAACCGGCCGCGCCCCCGCAAACGGCAATCGCCGTGGCGGATACCGCCCACCCGGTTCGCGATGCGAAGAGCGTCTGCTGCGCCGGGCTCATCCGGGAGATGTCTTCGGCGGTGACCAGCATGTCGCTGAGAAAAGCGAAGCATCCCAGCAGGTTCCAGAGGAGGGCCAGCAGGGCGACCGGCCGATACCACTTGGGAATGGGCGTCATTTTGATTCCTCCATGATTGGGTGGTCTCTTTATAGCCATTTTTTCGGTGTCCTCGTAAAAGGGTACGGCGCCTTTCAGGAAAAAACAAGTTTTGCGGCGCGACGCGTTTTTTGATTTTCCTGGAAACTTAATGAGCGGACCGGCATATTATTGCAGGTGACCATAATTTCCGGGAAAAAGCTGCACCCCCAAGCCGCCTTGTGGACCTGCGCCCTGGGCGCGCTCTTGGCCATGCTTCGGATCGAAGCGGGAACCAATCCGTCTTTTGTTCTGTCGCTCTCGGACGGTACGCCCGTAACCATGAGCTTTTCGGCGGAGCCCGAATTAGCCGGCTGCCGGGCAATTTCCCTGCATCCGGACCGTCAGAGCTGGCGGTGCTCCGATTATTTATTGTACCTGTCCGTGCAGCGCGAGCCGTCTGCGGATCGAATCACCTTCGTGCTGCGCAGCCTGGACGGGTACGCCTTCCAGCTCCACGAGTACGGCTGCCGGGTGGCGGTGCCCCTGGAAAGCGGGAACGCCTTGTGGACCTTCAACCGCGAGGCGCAGCGGGACATCATGGAGACCGGTTTGGAGCGGCCGTGGGTCTACTTCAGTGCCGCCAACCGCGGCATCCCCTACCTGGCCCTGGTGGACCGCTCCGGGGGGAACCGGGTTTCTTTGGGCCTGCTGGAACAGGACCACATCGTCTTACTGCGGGGGGAGCCGGGTGCCGACCGGAAAAATTATGTGCTCACCCTCCGCCAGACCGACGATGCCATGGCCGGGCTTTTCCGGGACACCATTTACATCTCGCGGGACGGGAGTTCCTGGTTCCACAATGCCCGGAATTACACCCGGGCGGTGGACTCCCACCTGGGATTCCAGCCTCCATCGATCCCGGATGCGGCTCTGAATTCCACCTACGACAGCTGGTACTGGTCTCTCGATCATATCGACCAGGAGTTGACCTGGGATCTGGCGAAGCAAAGCCGGTCGCTCGGCTTCAAGTCCTACCTGATCGATGCCGGCTGGGACACTTCCGACGGAGAGTATGTCAAAGGACTGAAGGGCAAAACCGGAGATTACTGGCCTCCGCCCGAAAAATTTCCGGATTTTGCCGGTTTGATTCAGGACATCCAGACGCAACTGGGAATGAAGGTGATGCTCTGGATGCAGCAGTACGCCATGGGAAGGCTCTCCCGGTACTATGGCCCGCTTGGCTACTCGCTTTGCTCGGTGGGGGATCCGGAGGGGGGAAATCTGGCGGAAACTCCCATGCTGTGCCCTCGAACCCATGCGGTTCAGGACCATATGAAAGATCTTTTCGATCGGATCCTCGGCAGCTACCGCCCCGACGCCCTCTGGTTTGACTGGCAGGAGGAGATCCCCCAGGCCTGTGAGGCCAGCCACTCGCACCAGGACGACTACTTCGGGCAGGGGTACAACCGGACGCAGCAGATCATTCACGAGACCGTGCGCCGGTACTCGCCGGATATTTTTATCGATATGCGCTGGCCCTTTGCCAACCTCAATAATAAGCCTTATACCCATCTCTGGCAGCCGATCGATTCTGCCGGCGACTGGGAGGCCATGCGGCTTCGCGCCATGGTGATGCGTCCCTTCAGCGCGGGCCTGGTGATGGGCACGGACGAGATGTACTGGGACCCGAAACTGCCGGATGCGGAGGTGGCCCGTTTTATGGCCGCCGTGGTTTTCACCGGGGTTCCCTACTTCGGCCCCAATCTGCCGGCGGAGACTTCCGCCCACCGGGAGATGCTGAGGGCCTGGGTCGCTTTCTATGAGTCGAACCGGGAGGATCTGGTTTACGGCGACTTTTCCCCTTATGGCGACCGCGACCGGCCCGACCAACTGATCGAGGGACAAAAGGCAACCTATATTTATTATGGAAACCGCTTCGCGGGTGTCGTCCGGCTGGCACGGGCTCCGAGAGTGGTTCATGTCGTCAACAACTCCGACTCTCCCGGCATCCAGCTGACGGTGCACGGCTTGAAAGAAGGGAAATACAGCGCTTCCGTTTCCGACCTGACCCTGCAGCACCGAAACAGGCCCGTTCCCGTCCGCCTTACAGAGCAGGCAGTCCTGCGGTTCGACGTTCCGGTCGGGTGCCTTCTGACCCTGACTCCCATCGGATAGGTTTCTGCGGCCTGCCGGAGAGGAGTCTCTGTCGGGAAGGCCGCAGCGGGCAAAGAGATGAACAGTACGATCCGAACCATGATAGTTGCGCAGGCAGTCCTGCTTCTTGTCCTGTGCCGGGCCGGAGGGGCTTGGGCCGCGGAAAAGCCCGGGGCGTTCGCCGATTCGGCGGCAGGAACCTCCTCCCCCTGCCTCCCCTTCGCCGGAATCCCGAATCTCTATCCCGGTACCGGGCAGTCAGGCTCCTGCTCGCCCTGGGGTGGGGTCGGCCAGACGTTGACTGCCCCGATCACCCGCAGAGAACTGGTCTCCCTGCCGCTGGCCGGGCGCGATTATACGGACCTGCTGATTCTTTCACCGGGAGTTTCCCCCAAAACCGTTACGGGAAACCTTATCGGGCCGCCCCTCCCGGCCCGTTTCCAGGTTGGCGGAGGAACCGAGTACAGCGGATCCTTTGCCGTCGGCCAGGCCGACAACACCAGCCGCACGACTTACGGAAGCGCCATCACCCCCTCCCTGGAAAGGATCGGGGAGGTGCAGATCCTCACCGCCGGGAGTTCCTGGGTGCAGGGCGGCGGTTCCTACAGTGTGGATGTGGTCCTGAAAAGCGGGAGCGAAAAGTTTTCCGGGTCGCTGTTCGAGTTTATGCAGCATGACCAGCTGAATGCCGGCAATTCTCTTTCCGGGCTGGAGCCGCCCCACCTGCGCCGGAGCCAGTTCGGGGGCAGTTTTTCGGGTCCGCTGCGGCGGGGCCGCCTTTTCTTTTCGGGTGGATATGAGGGAATAAGCGGGCGGGGTGCGGAACCGGCGATTACCCAGACCGCAACCGCCCAGCAGCGCGAGGGAATTTTTTCGGCGGAGGAAGGGGGCGATCCGGTCATCCGGGATCCTCTGACGGGAAAACCGTTTCCCGGAAACCGTATCCCTTCCAGCCGCTTTTCTCCCTTTGCCCGATACTTTCTGGACCGCATCTGGCCGCTGCCGAACTTTCAGACCCAGTTTTACCGGCAGAATGCGGTTGCCGATACGCGCTCGCATCAGGCCCATCTGCAGTTGGATTATCTTCCCGGCGCCGCCGACCGGATTTCCATCCAGATTTCGGGACAGGCTCTCACTTTCCGGCCGCTGGCGGCCCAGGCGCTTCTTTCGCCCCGGAACGAGAAATACGACCACCTGCTTGGCGGAGTGCACTATACGCGAATCCTCGACTCCCGGCGGACGAACCTGTTCAGTCTGGTTTTGCGGCATGACGATCAGCCCGTCCGGAGCAGCGCGGACGGCAGCGTGAATCCCTTCGCCGGCCAGGTCGGCCTGAACCTGGGAGAACCGGCCGGATCGGGCCTTCCGATGGTAATCATCACCGGCAAAGGGTTCAGCGGCCGGACCGGCCAGTGGGATACGCCGGAAGAGCATTCCGGAAACACCTTTCAGGTCCGGGATTTTCTTTCCTGGGTACAGGGAAATCACCGCTTCGGATTCGGCCTGGAAGCGAAACGCTTTCAGGACAACGAGAGGGAGGATTCCGCCGGCGTGGGTCAGTTCAGCTTCAATGGCCGGTACAGCGGCTCCGGCCTGGCCGACTTCTTCCTCGGCCTGCCCAACCAGGTGGACTTCGCCCCGGAACTGGGCCGGCTTTACTTCCGGAACTCCCTGTGGTCGGCTTTTCTTCAGGATCACTGGAATCTTCGCCGCAACCTGGCGATCAGCCTCGGCCTGCGCTACGAGTACCTTTCCTGGCCGGTCGAACGCTACAACCGGATGGCCACCTCCTATCCGCAGCTGGGAAGGCAGGTCGTGGTCAGTTCCTCGACCGGCCATCTTCCCGAAAGGCTGGACCCCGTGGCCCTGGACTCCTTTCCGGCGGGGACCTTTATTTCCAGCCGCCAGGCGGGACTGCCCCGATCGCTGCGCTTTCCCGACCGGAACAACTGGGCGCCGCAATTCGGCCTGGCCTTCCGGTATGCCGGCCGCCAGGTTCTGCGGGCCGGCTACCGCATCGACTATATAAAAAACAGTCAGTCCGTATTCAACGAGCGGAATGCCGGGCTGGGGCTTCCCATCCGGATCAACCGCACGGTGCTCAACCCCAACCCGCGGTATTTTGACATCCTGCAGCCCTTTGCCGGGAGGGCATCGGCGGTGAAGGACACCATCGAATCCTCTGTCTACCTGGATCCGAATTTTCGCCTGGCGTATATGCAAAACTGGTGGCTGCAATGGGAGGGCGGCTTCTTCTGGAAATCCGAACTCCGGGTGGGGTATGCCGGCAGCCGGATGGTACACGGGAAGCAGACCTGGAACTGGAACCAGTCGCCGGACTGGCCCAACCGCAACGATCGCTTCGAGGGCTACTCCGAAATTACGGCCCTGACCAGCGGTGCGGATTCTTTTTACCATGCGCTGCAGGCCGGACTGCAAAGGCAGTCGGCCCAGGGCTGGACGGGCCGGCTGAACTACACCTGGTCCAAGAACCTGGCCAACTGGGTGCCCGACAGCGAACCCGCTTCCATCTGGGTCCATGATCCGGCCATGCAGTGGGGCCGGAGCCGCTGGGATCGCCGGCATGCCGTGACCGGGAGTTTCATCGGCCCGCTGCCTCTGGGAAAAATTCAAAAGTGGCTGGGCTTCCTGCCGTGGCGCACGGACCGGATTCTGGGAGGCTGGGAGATTGCCGGCATTTTCCAGGTTCTTTCCGGAAAACCGCTGACCATCCTATCCTCCCTGGCGAAAGCCAATCTTTCGGTGTCGGGGAATGTGCCGGCGGACCGGTTGTCGCCGGGAACCCTGGCTCACCCCAACAGTGGCCGCTGGTTCGACCCCATGGCGTTTGCCACCCCTCCGGCCGACCGGCCGGGAAACGCCGGGTACGGCGTGCTGGACGGGCCGGGGTGGATCACCGAAGATATCGCCCTCTATCGGGCCTTTCGGATCAGGGAGGGCGCCAGACTGCAATTCCGCCTGGAGGCTTATAACGCCTTGAACCACGTCAACCTGGGCGATCCGATCGTCGATGTCGACAACTGGAGCCACCTGGGCAAGATTCTCACCTCCGGTCCGGCCCTGCATTTCCAGCTTGCCCTGCGCCTCGATTTCTGATCGATTCAAAGTGGGCATGCGCATCGCCGGCTTCCGGGATCGGCGTTCCTCCGTTGCATCCGCTGTTTCCGCGTTCCTTTCTGCTGACCGGACTTTCGCGACTGGAGCGGAGCCGGGACGGGACCCGGTGGATGCATGTGCTCAAGACCCTGGTCATTTACCGTCTTTTGTCTCCGGTCAGCGAATGGCGGCAACCCCGGCATTGGTAGGAGCGCAGTGCGTTGGGAAATTTGCTGGGAGAGGATTTGGGGCGGGTGGCCAAAGGCGCGGAAGCTGATACAATCAGGGCACCGCTTGAAAGAGCTGCAAGAGCAGTGGGTGCGGCGAAAGAGCTAGCCTTCACCTTTCTCGATGGGGAGTTCCGGCCGGCTGGCCCATTCCGCCCAGCCTCCGTCGTACCAACTCACCCGTCGATAGCCCAAAAGGTGGCGCAGCACGAAGTAAGTCTGGCTGGCTTGATGCCCGGTGCGACAGCTAACCACCACTGGCGAATCCTTGTTCGGGATCAGCTTTGCGTATGCTTCGTCGAGTTCGCTGAGTGCTTTAAAGCGAGTCACAGCATTGTCTGTGGACACGTCCAAAGTGAACGGCCGGTTGACCGCGCCGGGAATGCGCCCGCTACGCGCTTCTTCCGACTTCTTGCCGTTAAAATAATCGCCGGGCCGCACATCGAGAAGCACAGCGCCCCGCTTTTGAAAGAGGGTCTGGACGTGCCGGTAGTCCACGCTGAACGTGTCTCCATCCGTCGCCACCGGGTATTCTGTGGCGACGATGTTTGGCAACAATGTGTCTATGGGTCGTTTCTCAACCGCCCATTGCTCCCACCCGCCGTTGAGAATGGCGTAATGCATGTGTCCCACCCGCTCCAAGGCCAGGGCTGCCAAGGTTGCGTCCTGTAGCTTGTCGGTTGGTACCAGAACAACCTGCGTTTGCTGCTTAATCCCAAGCAGGCCCAGGTGACGTGCGATCATGTCCGCCGGAAGCAGCATGGACGAAACACCACCAACTGCGCCGCGGAAATGCTCCACATCCATCCGCACCGAACCAGGGATATGGCCGCCATTGTAGGCAGGCTGCAGACGCAGATCGATAATGCGCAGGTCCACACGACCCAGATTCTCTTGCAGCCACGATGTCTCAACCATGCGGGGGGTGTCGCTCTGCGGATTCATGGTTTTGGCGGCATGAGTTGGCGGTCCACTCAGGAAGAACCTCCGCCACGCGGTGACCTTGGCCGCTTGGGGATCGGAGAGCGGTGTGCGGCGCAGGGAAACTGGTTTCAATACTTCCTGGATAAAGCCTTGTAGGCCATCTGTCAGCAGGTAGGCATTCACGAATCCCATCCGGGCCAGGGTATCCCGGGCTTGGGCCGGGTGGGTCATCCCATTGGAGTACAGCACAATCTTGCTCTTGCTTTTGTGCGGCGCGAGAAACTCCGGAAGGTCTGCGGCGGCAACGTTGACTGCGCCACGGATGTGAAACGTGGCAAACTCGCCTGGCGTGCGGATATCCACAAGCAACAGACTGGAGTCCCCGGCCATCAAGAGGTCGGCTAACTCATCGGGTTCGATGTGATCTTCGCCGGCCTCCATAGCCTGGAGCATGCTCGTTTCCAAGAGGGCGGCAGGGCTCTCCATCTTTGCGGAAGGCGCTACTGGGGGGAGCAACGCCACGGCCAGCGCTCCAACCAGGATTATGGCGCTGAATGCTTTCAGGAATGGACTTCCCCAATAGGGGCCGTTGCCCGCCACTTTCTTCTCGATCCATTCCGAGCCCCAGAAAGCCGTCACGGCAACCGCAGAAAAGAGGAGTGCGAACATCGGACCCGAAACGCCCAGTGCTTCCCAAACGAATTGGACGCCGCTGTCACCCCAGGTTGCAAGCGGTCCGAAGATCCCGTAAAGCTCATTGAAGAGAATGCTGCCCAGAGCGCCGCCGCCGAGAAAAATCAGAGCATCGAGGCGTCCGCTGGCGAGCCCGACGGCGGCGGTACCGGGGCACCACGAACTCAAAACGAAACCCACGCCAAAGAGCAGGCCGCCGAGGATCTGCGCACCGTAAATAGTGGGCAGGACATAGATTTGTCCCGCGCCGACGACCCCCAGAGCGATTGCCAACTGCAAGCCAAGCATCGCCGTGACCATCGCAGTGAACATTACCCGCAGCACCGTCATGTCGCGGAAATAGAAGATGCCCGCGAGCCGCCGCGAGCTGCCGAAACCGGCCTGTTCGAGCGCGAAACCAAATCCGAACCCAAGCAGCAGCGACAAAATAAATGCCGCACTGGATCCCAGGCCATCTTGGCCAAATAAGGTGGTAATCATTGCCACTGCCTCCGGCAAAACCAAGCCATGGCGTAGCCACTGACAAACATCGCTCCTAGAAACAACAGGCTGCCGGTGGCCAGCATCGCACCGCCGGTCAATGCCTGACCCGAAGTGCAGCCTGAGGCCACCCGGCTCGCGAACCCAGTCAGGATGCCACCCGTCAACGCCATTGCGATGCGACGACCGCGCGACGCCGTCGGCCCGCGTTCCAGTTGCGGCTGAACCCGCCGTCCCACGATCGCCGAGACAAGGCCTCCGAGCAGGGTGCCGACAAACATGAATACCAGATAGTATCGGAGGGGGTCCTTACCCCAGGCCCCAAAGTAGGCGCTGTCCGCCACATGTTGCGGCATGAGGCAGCTTTGTGCGAATGCGCCAATCCGCGCAATGCCCGCAGAAGCCCCGAGTCCGACGCCCAGGAGGAGGAAGCTGGCGAGCAAAACCAGACCCAACAGAACCCCGGACAGATATGGATTCATGTAAGGTTTAGGGCCAAAGGACGGAGGGATAGGGTTGGAATTCATAGCTTCGTTCCTCCTGATCACGATTCAGCAACCGACCGATTTTCGCTTCTTCGGGGTTGGGAGTGGCGGGGTGGGTGCCGTGGAGGCGGGGCGAGGAGTGCTGCTTACCCCCGGCACCGCCTGCGGAAGAGCACTGCCGCTGGGTAACGGCACGGTGCGAACCGCGACCTTCAGTTCGCTTTCCTCCCAAAACGCTTCCAGCCCGCCATGCAGGGCCTTGATCGGGCGCTTGGTTCTTTGGGAAAGAATGCCGGCTGCCATCATGGCCAGTGAACCGTCGCGGTCCACGAGGATCAAAGGACCCGCTCCCGTGAGGTAGCCGGGATTTTCCAAAACATCGGCGAGCTCGGCTCGTCGCGAGCCTGGCAGGGCGTAATCTTGGAATGCCTCCGGTGGGCGTATGTCCACCAGGTCGAACGTGCCCGGCAGATCTTTGATTAATCGGCCCAAGTCCGCCGGTGAAATGCGTTCTGCAATCTGAATCTGGCGTTTAGGGGCGGAGTCGGTGGCCTTCTTTTCATTCCCGTATACCGGATAGCCTGCGTCAATCCACGCTGCGCTGCCACCAGCCAGGCTGGAGACGTTCTTGAATCCTTTCCGCTGCAGGATGCCCACTGCCAGGCTCGACCGGTAGGCGCTGTTGCACACCGCGACCACGGGAAGATTCGGATCGAGTTTTCCTGACAACTCGGCCAGGTGGCTGATCGGCAGGTTTACTACCGTGCCGATGCGGAGGGCCATCCATTCATATGGCATTCGCACGTCCACGATGATCGGCGCACTGCCGTTTTTCATCTGCTGATAGAGATCCGCGGGGGTGATGGTTCCGCTCGAGGCCAGCGGCAGCCCCGCTTTTTTCCAGGCATCAAAAGGCAACACCCGTCCGCCGTAGGCCACGCGATGCAGGCGGAACGTCGCTTCCTTCAACTCCTCCCCGGACCCTATCAACACCAGCGGCGATTTCCAGGGTACCATTGTTCCGACCCAGGTTTCCAATCGGCCCCGCAGGGCGATGTTTACGGAACCCGGCACATGTCCGGCGGCGTAGGTTTTGGCCTCACGCAAGTCCACCAGCCATTGCCCGGCATCCTTGGTAATTGACTCCTCGGCTTTGGCGGTCGCCGGGGAAGCGTTCCAATCCACCAGGGGTGGCCCGGAGCGGTTCATAGCTGCGTTGTGTTTGAAATATTGGGGTGCTTCCGGCAGGCCTTCCAATACTGCTGCGATGAATTCACTGCGGCCCTTTTTCTGTAGGTAGGGGTTGGACGATTTTTCCCGGCCAATGGTTGAGGATGGATCATCAGACAGATTTGCACCGCACAGCGATCCTGCGCCATGGGCCGGCAGAACCAGGACGTTATCCGGCAGCTTGGAAAGTTTGTTGTGCCATGTGTCGTAACTCATGGATGCCAGCGTGGCGGCGGTCATGGTGCCTTCCAGCAGATCGGGGCGTCCAACGGATCCCACGAACAGGGTGTCGCCTGTGAACATGGCACGCGGCTGAGTTTCCCGCTCGCTGCTGACCAGGCCGCACATACCGTCAGGCGTGTGACCCGGCGTAGGGATGGCTTTCACAGTGGCTTTGCCCACCCGGAATACCGAGCTCTCCTGAAGCGGCTCGATTTTGTATTGCGCACCGCTTGCGGCGTTTTGATAAATGGGTACGTTCAATGCCCGGACCGCCTCGAGATGGCCTGCCAGGAAGTCGGCATGCGAATGAGTGAGAAACAATCCCTTGATCGTCAAAGTGTGCTTTTTCGCATAGTCCATGTACCCCTGGATGTCACGGTCCGGGTCCACCAGCACCGCCTCCGATCCGGAGACCAACAGGTAGGAATAGTGACTCAGCACGGGTAGAGTAAACTGTACAATTTCAAATCCTGGGAACCGGTAGGTATCCACGATCTGGTGGAAGGCGTCTTCGGTGCCGTGTGAGGCGGACTCGGTGTCCTTGATCTGCGTTTTATCCCCCTCCGGCACCGCTCCACCCGGAATCAGGAACGAGAGAAGAGCCATGACTTGAATGTAAATGCGCATCTTCATAACGAGATTCCTTATATGGGACAAGCCGGCAAAAAGTAAACGCGGCATCGCACCGCGTTCTTCGCGTTTCCGCAAACCCAACAACCACGCGGTTGGAAGCCGCGTCTATGTTCAAAAGACCGACTTTTTGCGTACTTGTGATAATTGCCAACTCATTCATGCAAAGTGGATAGCGACTGAAGTATGGGTTTTGGAATCACCAGGTAAGCTTCCTGTGCCATCCATGCAAAAACAAAATGGTGAATAAAAGATGTGCTTTCTTTCCACTAATACCCTACTTGATAGTCGCTATTTTTGTCAAGAGAAAAAATTGGGGTGCAGGCCTGAGAAATTATGCTAATACTTGAAAATAGGAGAGGCGCGTGATAACCTAGTAGTATATACATACTAGGATAGGGGTTACATGTCTCTCTCTTCAAAAGCCTTGCTCTGGCAAAAGATAATTGCTTTAGATCCGATCTGTTCCGGTTCCCTTCATGAGCAGTATTTGCCTTGTGGAAAATCAAATTGTCAATGCAAAAATTCCCAACATCCCCAACGGCACGGTCCTTACTACCTTTGGGTTCGTCGTCTGAACGGCAAGCAAGTGAATCGAACTCTAAAACCCGGTCCGGAACTGGAAAAGGTACGAAAAGGCATTGCCAACTACCAGTTGTTACAGTCCTATTTGGGTCAGGTGTTGCTGGAAGATGAAAACCGAGTCTTGGAGCCGGATCGTGCTTGGATGGGGGCTACTAAAAAAAACTTCAGATGGAAATTGCCGAAGTCTTAGAACAACATTTGCAGGAATTTGAATTACCGGAAGCCGAGCAGTTGCAAGAGGTCGATGCGGGAGCCGAAGAAGAGCTGTTTCGTCGGATGGGCCAGCAGGTGGTGTGCCAAAAACTGGGCCAACGGTGGCAAGCAGCCGATCAGACCAAGGAGGCCCATTGTTCCCAATGTAAACAGAAGATGAAAGCCCTGGGTAGGCGGCCGAAAAGAATTCATTCCCTCTGTGGTCCAATCAATTATGCCCGCCTTACCGATCAATGGGCTTTGGAACATCATTTGCCGGTGGGTTCCGGAAATGTGGAATCGGCGGAACGGCACATTGTCCAATTACGATTCAAACAATCCGGCATGCGGTGGTCGGACCAAGGCGCCCGGGATATTCTCCATTTGCGTACTCTACATCGCAGTGGGCACTTTGAACAGTATTGGGAGGATTATGCCGCGAGCGGCTTCTGATCGATAACTTTTCAGGCCTGCACCCGCGCCCTTTTATATGCTAGATTCTACTGCAAATGCGTGGTAGAATATTGGGACCATGATTTAAACGGTAAATTGATCCATCATTGCATATTCCTGCATCTTTGAGCAGATGCCACCGTAGGGGGCAATAATGATGGAACCGGGCGACCTTGATTCTGAATCCGCTCGCCGATCTATCAGCGAAGAGGAAGGTACCCCTGGTGATACGTTTATCGTGATCGGCTTTTGGATTCGACAGAAAACATCGGCCGAAATTCCCTTCAGAAAAACATCCCGTCAAGGCGTAAGGAGGGGCTATGGCAAGCCACGCTTACTGTAAAGCGGTTCATCTTTTTCTGACCATCCTACTGCTGTTCAGTCAACTGCCCGACAGAGCGAAAAGGCCAAGAACCCAGTTTGTCGATACCCAGTCAAAACACGGACCGCTGCCTGAAACCGTCGAGGCAGCTTTCGCACGGAAGCCGGACACCCCGGTCCTGCCCGCCGGCACCGGAACCGACTGGTGGACCGCAGCGAGAGCCGACATTCTACGCGCAGAGTATTACGTGACCTGGCAGGAGAAAACCAATTTAGCGGATGTACCGGCGGCCTTTCAGGCCCCCAACCGGGCACAGAATCTGCGAACCTACTTTACAGCGAAAGGGGCGCGGCTTATTCCACGGGAGTTCCCGAGCCAAACCCCTCCCTGGCAATGGGGGCTTTCGCTGGTGGGTTACGGGAACACCGGCGATATTCGGCCGGCAGCCAAGGCCCTTCTGAGCGCAAAGGGTAACCGCATCGAGTATCGTCGCGATGGCCTTACCGAGTGGTACATCAACGACGAACGCGGACTGGAACAGGGCTTCACCCTTCACCGGCCACCCGCGCCTGCCTCGGCTGCTGCCAGCAACTCCATGGCCCATGGTACGATTGCACTTGAATTGGCAATCGCCACCAATCTCACGGCCAGCCTCAGCGCGGAAGCCATGGGCGTGGATTTCATGACTGAGAGCGGGGCAATCGCCTTACGCTACGGCCAATTGAATGTGGTGGATGCCACCGACCGCAGTTTGCCTGCCTGGATGGAGCTTCCCCCAGCGGGACCGCATGATTCATTTCCCTTGCGATTGGTAATTGACGCTTCGGAAGCTGTCTATCCCATTACGGTTGATCCACTGACCTCCAGCCCAAATTGGACGGCGGAGAGCGATCAGGCCTCTGCCTATTTCGGTCGATCGGTTGCCACCGCTGGTGACGTCAATGGGGACGGCTACAGCGACGTCATCGTCGGAGCATACTATTACGATAATGGGCAGGTGAATGAAGGGCGTACCTTCCTCTTTTACGGTTCGGCCGCAGGGCTTTCGGCCACGGCCAATTGGACGGCGGAAAGCGACCAATCCTCTGCTTATTTCGGTCAATCGGTTGCCACTGCCGGCGATGTGAACGGGGACGGCTACAGCGACGTCATTGTCGGTGCACCTTACTATGACAACGGAGAGGGGAATGAAGGGCGGGCCTTCGTCTATTACGGTTCGGCTGCAGGGCTATCAGCAGCGGCGAACTGGACCGCAGAGAGTAACCAAACTTCTGCCCTTTTCGGTCAATCGGTTGCCACCGCCGGCGATGTAAATAACGATGGCTACAGCGACGTCGTCATCGGCGCCCATTTTTACGACAACGGGCAGACGGATGAAGGGCGGGCCTTTCTTTTTACTGGATCGGGGCAAGGGTTGTCTTCAACACCGAACT
The DNA here is from genome assembly GCA_903847975.1 of uncultured Acidobacteriota bacterium. Lineage (GTDB taxonomy): Bacteria > Acidobacteriota > UBA6911 > CAINFC01 > CAINFC01 > CAINFC01. Next base: position 33,151 of record CAINFC010000294.1, read on the forward strand.
GGACGGCGGAGGGCGATCAGGCTATCGCCTATTTCGGCGCGTCCGTGTCGACGGCCGGTGATGTGAACGGGGACGGCTACAGCGACGTCATTGTCGGGGCCGCCAATTACAGCAACGGGCAAACCAACGAAGGACGGGCCTTCATCTATCATGGCGCGGCAAACGGGCTGTCCACGACGGCCAGCTGGACGGCGGAAAGCGACCAGGCTTCCGCCTATTTTGGGGTTTCAGTGGCAACGGCCGGGGATGTCAACGGGGACGGCTACAGCGACATCATTGTCGGAGCGTCCCATTACGACAATGGGCAGACGAATGAAGGAGCGGTTTTTGTCTATCAAGGGTCGTCAGGGGGGTTACCCGTTACAGCCAACTGGACCGTAGAAAGCAATGGGGCCAACGTACGCTTTGGGGCATCGGTTTCGACCGCCGGCGACGTTAACGGCGACGGCTACGGAGATGTCATTGTGGGAGCATATTTGTATGAGGATAATCCACCCGTTTCGCAAAGTGAGGGGGTCAGGGAAGAGGCCCATGGGGGAAGGGCCTTCGTCTATTACGGATCGGCGGGAGGCCCATTGAGCACCGAATACTGGACGGTGGGAAGTGCTCAGGCAGGCGCATATTTCGGCTTATCCGTGGCTACGGCGGGAGATGTCAACGGCGACGGCTACAGCGACGTCATCGTCGGTGCAGCGTATTACGATGGCGGTCAGACAGATGAAGGGAGAGCCTACGCCTATTACGGATCGGCCACGGGCCCATCAACCGTAGCAGCCTGGACGGCCGAAGGCGATAAGGTATCGGCCGTTTTCGGTTACGCGGTGGCTTCGGCCGGGGACGTCAATGGCGACGGTTACAGCGACGTCATTGTCGGCGCAGCTACTTACGACAACGGGCAGACGGATGAAGGCCGGACCTTCGTTTATTATGGATCGGCCGCGGGACTATCAACCGTCGCGGGCTGGACCGCCGAAGGCGACCAGGTATCGGCCGGTTTCGGTTACTCGGTGGCAACGGCCGGGGATGTAAATGGGGACGGCTACAGCGACGTCATTATCGGAGCCCTCGGATACAGTAATGGAGAAACGAGTGAAGGCGGGGCTTTTGTCTATTATGGTTCGGCAGAAGGGCTTTTCGCCGTGGCGAACTGGATCATGGAAAGCAATCAGGTATTTGCCAAATTCGGCGTCTCGGTGGCTACGGCCGGGGATGTAAACAACGACGGCTACAGCGACGTTATTATCGGGGCGTATTTCTATGACAACGGACAGACGGATGAAGGTCGGGCCTTTGTGTATCACGGCTCGGCGACAGGGCTTTCGACTACGTCCAACTGGATAGCGGAGAGCAACCAGGCATCTGCCTATTTCGGGATTTCTGTTGCGACAGCCGGTGACGTTAATGGCGACGGCTTCAGCGATGTGATCGTCGGCGCCGAAAACTACGACAACGGGCAGGCAGATGAAGGCCGGACATTTGTATATTTCGGCTCTCCGTTAGGGTTGTCATCCACGGCGAACTGGGCTGTGGAAAGCGACCAGGGTTCCGCCTTTTTGGGTGCCTCGGTGGCGACCGCAGGGGATGTCAACGGCGATGGTTACAGCGACGTCATTATTGGGGCTCCGTACTATAACAATGGACAAGACAACGAAGGATGGGCCTTCGTCTATCACGGCTCGGCTGGGGGCCTTTCCACTGCTGCCAACTGGACGGCGGAGAGCAACCAGGTGGATGCACGTTTAGGTGAATCCGTTGCGACAGCAGGCGACGTCAACGGCGATGGCTTTAGTGATGTTATTGTCGGAGCCTGGCTGTATGATAATGGGCAGACCAATGAAGGGCGGGTATTCGTTTTTCACGGCTCGGCGTCAGGATTACCTGCTGCAGCGGATTGGACAGCCGAGAGCGACCAGGCGCTTGCCGATTTCGGCAAGGTCGTTTCCACGGCCGGCGACGTCAACGGGGACGGTTACAGCGACATCATCATCGGGGCACCCTGGTACGATCGAGGGCAGATGGATGAAGGTCGGGTGTTTCTTTATTACGGAAATGCGGGAAATGGGCTCTCCATCCTCCCACGACAAATGCGTACCGATGGATCGCGACCGATCTCTTTACTTGGAAGATCTGATTCCGCCACCTCTTTTCAATTGCGTCTGACCGGGCGCATGCCGCTCGGCCGAGAGGATGCCAGGCTTCAATGGCAAGTGGCCCCTCCAGGCAGTTCCTTCAATTCGCCGATTGCCATCAGCGGCACCTCCGAGTGGACTGATTTACGACCTGGTGGCACCCTTCTCTCCCATAACGTCACAGGACTGAATGCTGCGACACCGTACCACTGGAGGGCCCGTCTTCTCTATCGACCAGGGAATCCTTTGGGGCTTCCAGCGAGCCGCTGGTTCCACTCCGCTCTAAACGGTTGGAACGAGAAGGATTTCCGCACATCACAGATGCCGCTGGGTGCTTTTAACAAGACCAGCCCGACCAACGGAGCAACCTCTACCACCACCAGCCCCACGCTTTTCTGGTCCCCCAGCGAGGGCGCTGCCGACTATGCCTACTGCTACGACACCTCAAATGACAACACCTGCGGCGGCTCCTGGATCAGTGCCGGTTACAGCGTCAGGGCGGCTTTGACCGGCCTCGCCCACGATACAACCTACTATTGGCAAGTGCGGGCTGGCAATTCGGAAGCCACCATCTTTGCTAACGCCGGCACCTGGTGGGGTTTCACAACCAATATTGCGCCACCGCAGGACTTTAGCAAGTCATCCCCAACAAATGGCGGCGCCGGTGTTGCTACTAATCCGACGCTCACCTGGAGTACCAGCCCTGGGGCGGCATTCTATGAGTACTGCTGCGACACCTCGAACGACAATGCCTGTAGCAGCTGGGTGAGCACGGGGGCGGTTACCCGCGCCACCATCAGCGGGCTGTCCAACGATACAACCTACTACTGGCAGGTGCGGGCCGCGAATGGCGGGGGCAGGACCTACGCCAACACCGGAGCTTATTGGAGTTTTACCACGCAGGGTCTACCGCCGGCGGCCTTCTCGAAGAGTGCACCCCCAAACGCCGCCACCGGCGTTGCTGTCAATCCTTCTCTTTCCTGGGGCACCAGCGGCGGCGCGACCAGCTATGAGTTCTGCTACGATACCACGGACGACAACGATTGCAGCACTTGGACCAGCACTGGCACCCATACCAGTGTCGGCCTAAGCGGGCTGTCCTACAATACGGTCTACTTTTGGCAGGTGCGGGCTATCAACGCGGGTGGAAGCAGATACGCCAACGATAGCAGCACAGGTTTCTGGAGCTTCAGAACTCAAGCGGAAGCCCAGGTTTGTACCTTTATTGTAACGCCGTCATCGGCCTCCGCTTCGGCAGCCGGTGGGCCGAGCCAGATCAGCGTTGCGACCGGGGCAACGTGCTCATGGTCGATAATCAATCCTGCGTCGTGGATCTCGTTCCCTAGCCCTGGGCCCTTCACTGGCCCGGGAACCGCCGATTTTAGCGTTGCGGCGAATCCCAACGGAACGGCTCGTAATGTCATCATAACAATCGCCGGCCAACCATTTACTCTTTCACAGGAAGGCGCTGCCTGCCATGCATCTCTCAATCCGCTCTCTGCAAATGTTGCTGCCGGTGTCGCAACCGGCACAGTAAATATCTCCTATCCTGAAGGTTGTGCGTGGCAGGCCACCTCAACGACAAGCTGGATTACAATTTCCTCCGGCTCGACTGGTACAGGCAGCCGATATCTTACGTACGCTGTGGATGCCAACTATGGCGCAGCCATTCGGACGGGAACCATAGTGGTGGGTGGTGTCTCCATTGAAGGCTCCCTATTCACTATCACACAAGCAGGAAAAGTATGCACATTCGGCATATCTCCTCCAAACATGACCAGCATGGCTTCGGGGACCTCAGGTAAAATAACAGTATCCGCTCCGCAAGGATGTTCCTGGCAGGCTTCTTCTGACGTGGCGTGGATATCTGTTACCTCGGTTGCGTCGGGTGGCGGAAGCGGGTCGGTGGACTACAATGTTCAGGTCAACACGATGGATACGCCCAGAATAGGCACTTTGTCGGTAGCTCACCGTACCTTTTATGTCTATCAATCAGGTTCGACAGCGACACCTTCCTGTACCGTTTCGGCTACCCCAACCGTCATTCGGAGCACCGGGCTAGCGGAGTTGACAGGTGAGCTGGCGATTCACTGCATTAATGTTCCGCAGGCTGGAATCCCTGCAGATATCTATGTATCCCTAGGGGCGAATGTTACAAACCGCCTGCTTATAGAACCCGACTACACAGATGCCCTGCTATTGCTCAATAATCCCATGTCACCCACTCCGGGTATCAATGCATTCCTGGGTGTGGCAGCCGGGTATAACATTTTGCGCTGGCCCAATGTGATCCTAAAAGGGGAAGCGGACGGTAAAGCAGGAATGCGCATCACCAATATGCGCGTTAACCCGACCATCCTGAGCGAGGCAAGTGCGATATCCGCCGTCGTCGGTCTTCAGAGTCGCACGGTTATTCCTATTGCTAACTCGAATTGTGTTGTAGCCACCGTGAGTTCTCCGATGGTTGCGAGTCGAAGTGTTGCATCTTATAACCCCGCAAGTTCTAATCAAATCGGCGTATTCGTTACTTTCAAAGAGTTGTTTCCATCGGCGTTCCGGTACCGGACAGGGGGCCCAGCCAGGATCGATCCTGCCGCCGAGGCAGGCTACTCGGCGGAGGCGCTCGGCAGCGATGTAGGTACAGCGACTCATGGTACTCGTTTATATCTGAGGTTCACGTCGATTCCTGCAGGCGTTAAGGTATATGCCCCGATTTATCCCATCGGCAGTCAGGCCGCCCAACTGGTCAGTGCCGACGCGTCAGGGACCGGTGGTGAATTTCTTCCAGGTTCAGCGATGGGTGGGTCTCATTTCTTGTTGACGGCGGTCAACAGCACAGTAAATGCCACCTGGGAAGTGCGCACAGCGGATGCATTGGTTATCGAGCAGCATTCTTTGGGGATGGTATTTGAAGGAGCGACCGGTTCGGAGATGGACCGGATTCTCGCTTCGCTGGAAGCCTCTTTGGCACCATTCAGTGCTACCAACACAATGTCGGCGACGGGCGCTATTCCGAGATTTCGTGCTGTGAACCCTTCCGTGATGAAATATGTAAATCTACGTATCCTGCCTCAGACTACATATGTAGGAACGCTAAGACCACTATCGAAAAGAGCACTGCAGCTGTCGGCAGAACTCAGTTATGTACTCAGTTATACGGTTGTAAATGAAGGTTCAGAGGCGGCAAAAAACTTGGAGATAAAAGGATATGCCCCGCCCGGATTCATATATGCCGATTGCCAAGCACCGGGAGGGGTATGTAACTTTATAGGGACGGAAGCGAGCTTCACCTACGCTGAATTGGGACCGGGATCGGAGTGGACGGTTGAGGCACAGATCAATTCTGCCGAAGCACCTGGCAATAACACTTATGTTCATAACATAATGACCGTATCGAGCAAAGAACTGGATTACGATCTCCTCAACAACACCACGTCTTCCGGAGTGGTCATACAGGACTGTATGCCTGCCCTATCATCCTCGGGTATCAGCCTGCCTATGGGAGGCGGGGAGGGAACAGTTCAGGTGCAGTCGACTTGCAGCCAGTGGTGGGCCTTGACTTCAAATCCATGGATCGAAATTACATCGGGGCACTCCGGCAGCGGGAACGGAACGGTTAGTATATCCGTGGAGCCCAACCTCACCGGAAGCTTCCGGACGGGGACCCTCCTCATTGGCAACCAGGCGTTCCTGGTAAGCCAGGCGGGTCCCTACCCATTACCGGAAGCTTTCAGCAAGATCGGACCGAGCGACGGGATAATGGGCGTTTCCCCTAATCTAACTCTCACGTGGGGCAGCAGCAACGGTGCCACGGGCTACGAAAGCTGCTTCGATATCTCCCCGAACTGCAGCGGTCTCTGGGCCAGCACGGGTATTAGTACATCGGCAGCATGGAGCAACCTGATCGCCGGCAGTACCTATTACTGGCAAGTACGAGCCATTAATCCAGGGGGGGTTACATACGCCAATAATAACGTGTGGTGGAAATTCACTACCGCAGCAAAAATCCACTTTCCCTTAATTATTCGCTAATATTCGCTGGTATGGGGTCCTATACTTGCAAAGCGGCAAAAAACCGAATTCGAATTTTCTTGCTTCTCCATCGGGGTTACGCCTTTTCGGACCGGCGGATGGCCGGCCTCAGCCCCTAAGGCGGAAACCGCGGAGGAATAGGGGCACCCTACACGTTTTATTTACCTTTGCTGAAAAATAGAAAGGCCGATTCAATTCTCAACGGAGGAGAAAGAGTGGATTTAAAACGGCAGCAGCAAATCGAAACACTTTTCCATCAGGCTCTGGCGTTGGAGCCCGGCAAGCGAATCTCTTTCCTGCAGGAAGCATGCCAAGCCGATGAGGGTCTTCGCCGGGAAGTGGAAACTTTATTGAATGACACATCCCAGGTGAAGGAGTTCCTGGAATCCTCCGATAGGCAAGAAGCAATCCGTAACCTCGCTGAGCATCCGGCCTTGCAACCTAAGCCGGACTGGACGGGACGGATCCTGGGATCCTACCGGCTGGATGAGAAGATTGGTCAGGGAGGGATGGGAGTCGTCTATAAAGCCGAAGATATCCACTTGGGTCGCCGGGTCGCCATCAAGGTGCTGCCTCCCGATCTCATGATCCATGAGGAACGCCGGCTGCGGTTTCTGCGGGAAGCCAAAGCCGCTTCCAGCCTGCAACATCCTGGAATCGTTACCATCTTCGATATTAACCGCAGCCAGGGCGATGGTCCGGATTACATTGTGATGGAATATCTGGCGGGAAAATCCTTGGATCAGTGGATAGGACCGAAGGGGATAGCCCCCCGAATAGCGGCCCGCATCGCGATACAGATCGCGGAGGCTCTGTCTGCCGCTCATGCCGCCGGCCTTGTGCACCGGGATTTAAAGCCGGCAAATATTATGGTAATGGAAAGCGGTCCGGTTAAACTCCTGGACTTTGGCTTGGCTAAGCTGATGGAGAGCGAATCCGCCCAGGAGCCGGGGCAGGAAGAAAATAGCGGGTCCGGTACGGCCAAAGGTTTAATAATGGGCACACCGGCCTATATGTCGCCCGAGCAGGCCGGTGGTGGAAAGGTGGATTCCCGGTCGGATATCTTTTCCTTTGGCTCCGTGCTTTACGAAATGCTGACCGGTATCCGCGCCTTCTCCGGAAACAATCACCTGGCTACCCTTTCCGCCGTGCTGCGCGAGGAACCGAAACCGGTAGGAAGCCTGGTTCCGGATCTTCCCGCACAATGGGAGAAGATCGTCCATCGCTGCCTGCGCAAAGATCCTGCCCGGAGATTCCAGCATATTGCCGATTTGAAAATAGAGCTCGAGGAACTGTTTCCGGAAGAAGCGGCGCCAGTGGTCCATGAGAAGAGGGCTAAACCGGCACTTCGTCGGCTTTGGCCGGTAGCCGCCGTGGCTTTCTTGGTGTTGTCGGTGCTCCTCTTCGGGTATTTTTTTTCCAGCAAACCGACTGCTTCTTTGCCGTTTGCGACCACGACCCGGCTTACCTCTTATTTGGGTTATGAAGATGGACCCTGCTTTTCGCCGGATGGGAAACAGGTGGTATTTGCCTGGAGCGGAGCACAACAGGACAATTGGGACATTTATGTCAAGATGCTGGATGCCGACACGCCGCTGCGCCTGACCACCAGTACGGCACAGGATATTGCCCCGGCCTGGTCTCCTGATGGTCGCCAGATCGCTTTTATCCGTCGTCAGGAGAACCAGGACTCGATTTGGATAATCGATCCGTTGGGGAGAACGGAACGTAAGTTGACGGACGAATCCTTCTTAGGCTGCTGGATATCGTGGTCTCCGGATGGGAAATGGCTGGCCGTCTCCCGTCAGGAATCCCTCCAGGGGGCGAATCTCCTCGGCGAGATTTTCCTTATTCCCGTGGAGGGGGGACAGAAAAGAAGAATCACCTTCAATCAAGCCCACGCCGATATCTACCCGGCTTTTTCCCCCGACGGGAAAAAGCTCGCCTATGCCTCCTATCAAAGCGCAGTATCCGGGGACCTCTATGTCGTCGAGTTGGGTATGGACTACCTTCCTCTAAATCCGGCACGTAAGATCACTCGGAATAATGTGAAAATAGCGGGAATATCGTGGATGCCCGATAGCCGGGAGTTGATCTACTCCGCTTCCGACCAGTTTAACGCCAGCTATTTTCTCTGGCGAACCGGCATTTCGAGCCGAAATCCGCCCGAAAAGCTACAGGTGTTGGGACAGGCCGTTCATCCTGCGGTTGCTCCCACAGGCTACCGGCTCGCTTTCCGGCAGAGTGAATCGAGTGGCGATATCTGGAAATGGAACCGGGGAAAGCTGGATAGGAACTTCATCTCATCAACCCTGCATGAGGATAACCCCCAATTTTCTCCGGATGAAAAGAAGATTGCCTTTGGCTCCAACCGTATTGGCGGGTTGTACGCTATCTGGGTGTGCGATGTGGACGGATCCAATCCGCGGCAATTGACCCATGGACCGGGTCGGATGCAGGGAATGCCGCGATGGTCTCCGGATTCCCGTTGGATCGTCTTCGACAGTTTGTCGGAAAGAGGACAGGTTGATCTATTCGTAATCGATGCGGCAGGGGGAACACCGCGGCAACTGACCTTCTTTGCCTCCGATGAGAGCGTTCCCAGCTGGTCCGGAGACGGACAATGGATTTATTTTCGCTCCAACCGAACCGGGCAAAGTGAAATCTGGAAAATTCCCTCTGCCGGTGGCGAGGCGGTACAAATAACCGACCAGGGAGGCTATGTGGCCTTTGAATCCTGGGATGCCCAATTCATTTTTTACACCAAGGATTTTGGACAGGGAGGTCCCCTTTTCCGCAAACGCCTTTCGGGAGGGAAAGAGGAACAAGTCCTGAGTTCGGTTGTCAATCGGGCCTTCTGCGTAACCCGGGAGGGAATCAACCATATCGCCTCCGGGGAAAATGGACAATTCCTGCTCCTGTTCTTTGACTTTGCTTCCGGTCAGGAACAATTGCGTTTAACTTTGGATTCTCCACCCGGTATGGGTATGACGGCCACCCGGGATGGGCAGACTCTGCTTTTCACCGGTCGCCAGGTAGTCGGCTCCGACCTGATGCTGGTCGAAAACTTTCGCTGATCTTTCTATGGAAAGCAATCAGCTGCAGTGAGCAGGCCCTCCAGCTTGCCCTGCGCCTCGATTTGTGATGGATTGGTCCCGCACAGGGTTCCTCTTTCTTCTCCCGGGGGGGGGGGGGGGAGGGGCCGAGACAGGACCGGCTCAACCGCAAAAGGTCGATTTTCCTTGCTTCACTGGGCAATGCGGTTCTCCTTGCGCGACAATGATCCCATTACCGCCTTGATCTTTGTGTTTTCAGGAGGAGAGGACTATGCAGTCGCAGGAAACACCGATCGAAAAGGACATTCTGCCCCAGGTCCATGAGCATCGCCTTGAGGAAGACATCCCGGTTCCGGACAAAACCGCATGGGTCGCCCTGCAGCAGCGAATGCGCATCTGCAGTGAGGAAGTCTACGCGGAATTCAGGCGGGCCGGTAAATACGATCCGGCATGTTATATTCCCATCCCCGGGATGGACAGACTTTGGGGTCAGTTTGTCATTTCCGCTTATCCGCTGCTGCTTATTTCCGGGGAGCAGGGTTGTGGCAAAGGCGCACTGCTGTGCTACTGGACGGAAAAACCGCTTCGCTCCGGAAATTCCGGGGGAGAGGTGGTCCAGGACGGCGAGCGGGAATCCATGGCGGTCCTTCTGGCGGAGGCATATCGTGCCGGCCTTCACGGCCGCGACTGTTCGCGGCTGCTGGACGCCTGGCTGGCCGATACCCTGCGGCTGGATCCGCGCGCCGGCCTCGCCGATTCCCTGCGCACCGCTTTATCCCGGACCGGGCCGGAAGCGCGCATTATCCTGGCTATCGATGCGATCAACGAATTCGAAACCGTACCGGCCTCTTCCGGATTCAACCGCCGCCGCCTTCTTGAAAAATGTGTAGAACTGGCTGGTCGGTCGGACCAGGGTTCCGCTGGAGTTTCACAAACGAACTGGTCGGCCGGATGCTTCTTCGAAATCGATGGGAGGGGCCTACCGGACCGCTCTGGTCTACCGGTTCGGTTTCCTGTTTGAAATCCGGCCGGGCCTGGAGGAGGTAGCCCTGGAAAAACCAGGTCTCACCGACTGGGGGGAGCTGCCGGATCTGCCGGAAGTGCAGTCGCTGCGGATGGCGGACAATCCGATGCAAGCCCGATTGGGGGAGATGCCGCCCCTGCCCGCCGTACAGGAGCTTACCCTCCAGGGGGAGGTTTCCCGCCCGCTGCCTGATTTCCGGGAGTGGAAGGCCCTGCGGACCGTTATCCTGGAGAGCACTTCCATCTGCGACTTCCGGCCCCTGCTGCATGCTCCGGCCCTGAAACGGCTGGCCCTCAAAGGCACCCAGCCGGAAGGCACCAGTCCGATTATTTGCGAAGCCATCAAGATTGATGAAGCGGGGCGGGAAAAAGTCTTGAACCCCGAAGGGGGTTCCGTAACACAGCCCGGGGTTGCGCCGCATAGGCGCTACCCCGGGTAGGCGGATTTGTTTGAAAACAGCCCTGTAAGGGCTGCGCAAACACCTGGCATGGCTGGATATTGCGCAACCCTTACAGGGTTGTCGCTTGCGGGTGTCCCTACCCGGGGTAGGCGCGAAGCGCGCCAACCCCGGGCTGTGTACCGAAGCCCTTTCAGGGCTTTCGGCAACGGAAATTCGAAGATGTGGGACTTTTTACCGGGCTATCAAGATTGGTTGTCGGTTGGGTCGGCCAGGCTCCGAATGCAGCCGGGAGAGCGGACGGATGTCCTGCCCCTCCAAGGGGAAATGTACTGATGCCTCCCACATAGTGCCTGCGTACACCCGCTCCGCTTCTTTCCACTCCCTTGCGCGGGAGCCAGTGCCTTTTCGCGCCCTGCACCCGATGATTTTTCGGACTCCAGCTTGCCTTTTCCCCTGGAGGCATCCTAAACTTGCCGTAGTTTGGAGAATTAAGACCCAATAATCCTTTGCCCTGGTTGGCAACCCGGGCAACGCCGGAGATTACCACGTGATCGAAGTAGCGGGACTGTGCAAAAACTACGGGGACATCGTTGCGGTTCGGGAGGTCACCTTCCAGGCGGAAAGCCGCCAGATCTTCGGTCTGTTGGGCCCCAACGGAGCGGGAAAGTCCACAACTCTGGGCTGCATTTCCGGACTCCTGCCTCCTTCGGCAGGAAGGGTTCGGGTTCTAGGGCACGATGTGGTTTTGGAAAGACGGGCGGCTCGGGCCCAATTGGGCGTCGTTCCGCAGGAAGTCTCGCTTTACGAGGATCTCTCGGCCAGGGAAAATCTCTCCTTCTGGGGTGCCGCCTACGGTTTGCATGGCACGGAACTCAAAGAGCGTGTGCATGAAATTCTGGGGATAACCGGGTTGGCCGACCGCTCCCAGGAACCGGTCAAGAGATTCAGCGGAGGGATGAAACGCCGGCTGAACCTCGGATGCGCTTTGGTTCATCGACCGCGGGTGCTGCTGCTGGATGAACCCACGGTCGGCGTTGACGCGCAATCGCGCCGGCGTCTTCTGGATTTGGTGCGGAACGAAGCGCGGAACGGCGCTTGCGTTCTCTACACGACCCACTACATGGAGGAAGCGGAGGAACTGTGCGACCGGCTGGCAATCATTGACCACGGCCGTATCATTGTCCAGGGGACCTTGGCGGAGTTGCACCGGATCGTCGGTGAAAACGATATCCTGCGGTTTGCCGGAAAATTCGATGCGGATCGGGCGCGAGCCGCTCTGCAGGACAGAAACGGTGTGGAAATCGTTCAGCTGACTGCGGATTCGTTGCGATTGTCTGTCGCCGGCGCTTCGCATCGCCTGGCTGAATTGTTCGCCGCATTGGCCGCTGCCGGGTGCGAAATCCGCGAGACCACGCTGACGCAGCCCAGCCTGGAGAGCCTCTTCATCAAACTAACCGGAAAAGAGCTGCGCGAATAACCATGTACCTCCTCTGCGCCGGCATGCAGAAAGATCTGCGACGGTTTCTTCGCGACCCAGTGGCTCTGATGTTCTGGCTTGCTTTGCCGCTGGGCATTGGCATTGCGATCACACTCGCCACGGGCGGGGCCGCAGGCCCCAAACCAATCGCCCGGCTGTTCCTTGTCAATGAGGATCAGAGCTTGGTAAGCGACATCCTGATTCAGGCATTCCGCCAGGCCGGAGGAGTCTTCCAAGTCGAGCCGGTAGAGCGTGCGGAAGGCCGCCGGCGTTTGGACCGCGGTGAGGGCACTGCCCTGCTCATCCTGGCCAAGGGATTCGGAGAGGCTGTGCTGGCCGAGAAGCCTTTCCGCCTCGAGCTGATCACCAATCCGGAGCAGCGGATCTTGCCTCAAATGGTTGAAGAACTTCTTCAAGTCCTGAGGCAAGCCGTTTTCTACCTGCATCGACTGGCCGGCAATGAACTGAAAGCCTTGGCCGCCGGTCGGGCCGGCAGCCGGGTTTTTTCTGATGCCGATATCGCGCGTATAAGCATTGCCATCCATCAGACGGCGAACCGTCTGCAGAATTATCTTTACCCGCCGGCCGTTCTTTTGGAAACTGCCCCAAGAGCGGGAACCGGGACGCAGGCCAACATTTCCATGATGTTCCTGCCCGGCATCCTGCTCATGTCGCTGCTGTTTATGGCTCAGGGATTAAGCGACGACATTTGGAAGGAACGCAATCAAGGCACTCTCCGACGTTGGACGATTGCCCCGGGTGGTCCCTTGCCGTTCCTGATTGCAAAACTGGTTTCAGCAGCCGTGCTGATCTTTGCGGTGTCTTTGATAATCCTGAGCATCGGCATGGCTTACCATGGACTGCCTTTTTACCGATTGCCTTTGGCGTTATTGTGGTCCACCGTTTCCGGCCTGCTCTTTCTTTCTCTGATGCAATTCATGCAGCTTTATGCCTCCAGCCAGCGCGCCGGCGCCATCCTCGCCACCTGCCTGGTTTTTCCTTTAATGATTTTGGGGGGAAGCATGTTTCCCTTGGAACGGATGCCCGCCTGGATGGCCGCCGTGGGCCGCTGCACCCCCAACGGTTGGGCTCTCGAACTGCTGAAAGACATACTTTTGGGCCGGTCGGATCCGACCGATTGGTCGGCGGGATTCGCAGGTATGGCGTTGTTGTCCGTCGCCGCAAGCCTCCTTACCGTACGCCGTATACCAACCTTTGCGAGAAATTGACATGCTTCACGATGTCTTTTTCATTGCCCGGAAAGATGTGCGCTACATGCTGCTGGATCGTGAGACCATCCTGTGGCTGTTCGTCATGCCGGTGGTCTTATTTTACTTCATCGGCACCGTGACAACCGGCTTCTCCGGAGGGCAGCCGGCGCGAAAAACGGAGATCGTCCTGCAAGCTCCGCAAAGTGCCGGATTTCTTGGCGACCAGGTGCAGCGGCGACTGGAAGAAAATAATTTCCGGGTGCTTCGCCCGACCGAACAGGAACAACCGAGGAGTTCCCGCCGGATCAGCCTCCCCGACTCCTTTACCGAATCGATCGTCCAGGGCAGGCAGGCCAAAATATTGTACTCGTATGGCGAATCGGATCTGAATGCGGAGTACGACGTGCTGCGTGTGAAACGTGCTGTCTATACGGTTTTGGCCGACGTGGTGGCGCTGCGCGCCAGGGATGGGGATATCCGTCCGCAAACTTTAAGTGAATTGGATGCCATGCCCCGCACCCTTAGTTTGGATATACGGCCGGCGGGGAAACGCAAAGTAATTCCCACCGGATTTGAGCAGGCCATTCCCGGCATAATGGTCATGTTCACGCTGGTGGTAATGTTGACGAGCGGGGCTGTGACGCTGGTCATCGAACGCCGCCAGGGCCTCCTTCGCCGGCTGGCCTCCACGCCGATTTCCACCCGATCGATCGTCGCCGGAAAATGGGCAGGCAGACTCCTGTTGGGTCTGGTGCAAATCGCCTTTGGAGCGAGCGCCGGCACGCTGCTCTTTGGCATGGATTGGGGCCCGCAACGATGGATGGTTGGAGTCGTCCTTCTGGCCTGGTGCGCGCATTGCGCCTCCTTAGGCCTGTTTCTAGGCAGCCTGTCGCGCACGGAGGGGCAGGCGGCGGGAATCGGCGTTCTGGCGGCCAATGCCCTGGCGGCAATCGGCGGCTGCTGGTGGCCGATCGAAGTCACTCCACCCTGGATGCAAGCCGTTTCCCGGCTGGTGCCCACGGGTTGGGCCATGGACGCGATGCATCGTCTCATCAGCTTTCAGGATGGCGCTGCCGGCGCGGTTCCGGACACGCTGGCGCTGCTGCTGGCGGCCCTGGTTTTCGGCGTATGGGCAGCCCGCCACTTCCGATACGAATAACCGCTTCCACACCTCCGGGCTCCTCTTGAGATCTGGGCCGCAACTCCCACACGAGGAAACCCGGGTAAATTCGGCTTCGCGTATCAAGCGCGAATAGGGCATCACAGCTTTTCCTAACGGGACAAACATACCCTTTGTCGCCGCGTTCCTTTCTGCCAAACCAATACGCTGCTTCTACCCCTGAAAAGCGGTTGTCCTTAAAATGTTAAAATATTGCTCCGGAGGAGGACCGCTATGACGTTATTTGGGAGTACGATTGCCGGGCATCGGCTTTTTCGGGCGTGTGCCCGAACATTTTTCACCCTGTCTCTTTGTTCCCTTTCCCTGCCGGCTCAGAGCGTAGTCGGCCGCATCTCGGGGACCGTGAGCGATCCTTCCGGGGCGGTGATCCCCGGGGTCACGGTTACGCTGATCCATGAGGCCACGCGGGTGGAGCGCACCGCAATAACCGACGACCAGGGCTTTTACCTGGCCACCGCCGTGCCCGTGGGGATGTATACCGCATCGGCGGAAATGGCCGGCTTCCGGAAGTCGATGGTGACCGGCAACAACCTGGTGGCCGACGGGCGGCTGACCGTGGACCTCAAGATGGAAATCGGCGAGGTCAGCTCCACGGTGGAGGTCACCGCCGCGTCCGGGGAAGGCCTGAATACGGTATCGGGCGAAGTGCAGCGCGTGGTCGATTCCGAGCAGGTGCTGAACATGGCCCTGAATGCCCGCAACTACATGCAGCTGGCCACTCTGATTCCCGGCTCGGTGATCCTCGACGAGGACCAGCTGGGGATGACCACCAGCCTGAGCATTACCCAGCAGTCGGTCAACGGCAACCGCGGCAACACCAATTACCTGAGTGTCGACGGCGGATCCAACATGGACTCGGGCTCCAACGGCAGCCAGGTGAACAACGTGGGGATCGATTTCATCCGCGAGGTGAACATCAAGTCTTCCAATTTCTCCGCCGAGTTCGGGCGCAACTCCGGGGCTTCCATCAACATCGTCACCCGCGGCGGCGGGAACCAGTACCACGGTGGCTTACTCTACTTCTTCCGCAACGACCACCTGGATGCCCGCAACTTCTTCGCCCCGATCAAGGGACCCTTGCGCTACAACAATTTCGGCTGGAACCTGGGCGGGCCGGTGCGCAAAAAGAAAATCTTTTTCTTCGCCGGCCAGGAGTGGAAACGGATCCGCCGGGTGACCGACGCATCGCGGCAGACCATTCCCACCCGCGCCGAGCGGGCCGGGGACTTCAGCGGCCGAACCGGCACCCTCAATATGCCGGGGACGACCACTCCGATTCCCAATCGCAACATTTCGTCCCTGATGAGCGCGGACGGCAAGGCCATCGCCGCGGCCTACACGGCCATGGAGAAGCTGGCCTCCTACTACTCGGACACCTCCACCTCCAACAACGTCATTTTTCAGATGCCCAACCCCTTCGACTGGCGGCAGGATATCGTCCGGCTCGACTACAAGGTCAGCGAGCGGCACACCCTCTATTACCGCTACCTGCACGACATGTACGACCTGATCGAGCCCTACGGCACCTTCAGCAGCTCGAACCTGCCCATGACCCCCACCAGCCGCCGGCGCCCCGGCTACAGCAACCAGCTGGCCCACACCTGGATGGTCAGCCGCACTATGACCAACGAGGCCAAGATCAATACTTCCTGGAACGGCCAGCGCATTCCGATGATCGGCGACTACTGGAAACGCTCCACCTACGGATTCCAGTTCCCCCGGCTGTTCAACGCCACCAGCTGGAACGGCAACGGCGGTATTCCCAACATCAGCATTTCCAACATGGCCAACCTGCGCGGATCCAATTTTGCGCTGATCTCTCCCACCACCGACATTCAGGTGATGGACAGCTTCACCTACCTACGCCGCCGGCACATGATGAAGTTCGGCGCTACGGTGATCCGCAACCGCAAGGATCAGAACGGACGCTCCGACTGGCTGGGCGCGGTCTCTTTCTCGACCAGCGGCAACAACAAAACCACCGGCAGCGCCCTGGCCGACGCCTTTCTCGGCAATTTCCGGACCTACAGCGAAAGTTCCGCAGATCCCGTCGGGCACTTCCGGTTCACCTCCTACGAGGGCTTCGGGACCGACAACTGGCGGGTCTCGCGGCGGTTGAGCCTGGAGTACGGCGTCCGCTGGCAGTACAGCACGCCGACCTACGTCTCGGCCAATAACATCACCACCTTCGACCCCGCGCTCTACGATCCGGCCCGGGCGGTGACCGTGCTGGCCAACGGAACCATCGCCGCCAATTCCGGCAACCGCTACAACGGGCTGATCCTGCCCGGCAGCGGCATTCCGGCCGACGAGGCGGGGCGCATTACCGGCGTCGATCCGGCGGCCATGGCCGCCATTCCCCGGGGGGCGCGGCGCGGCTTCTACGAGGCCCGGCTGCTCTGGGCTCCGAGGTTCAGCTTTGCCTTTGCCTTCGATGCCCACACCGCCATCCGCGGCGGATTCGGCGTCTTTTATGACAAGCCCGAAGGGAACATCATCTTCAGCCAGCTGAACATCGCCCCCTGGCTGCAGAGCGTAAACCTGGAAAACGGCAACCTGGCCAACCCCTCGGGCGGCACGGCCGCTGCCCTGACCCCCTTCGGGTCGATGGATGCGGTCAGCCCCGGACTGAAAACTCCCTACACCATGAACGGCAGCCTGGGCATCCAGCGGGAGCTGCCCTGGGGAGCTTTCATGGAAATCAGCTATGTGACCAACGAGGGACGCCACCTGATCCGCCGTCCGGATGTCAACCAGGTGCCTTTCTCCGTGCTGTACGAGAACAACAAGATCCCCTCCGCCCAGCGCCCTTCGACCAACAGCCTGCGGCCTTTCAAGGGATATTCCAACATCAACCAGCGGATCTCCGATTCCAACTCCAATTACCATGCCATGCAGGCCTATCTGAACAAGCGCAAGGGTGCGGTGACCTTCACCTTCAGCTACACCTGGTCCAAGGTGCTGACCGATTCGAGCAGCAACACCGATGCCGGCGGGGTGGAAGGATGGCGCGATCGCAGCTTCAATTACGGCCCGGCGAGCTTCGACCGCAGCCACGCTCTGGTGGCCACGTACTCGTACCAGGTGCCCTCCTTCGGCCGGTCCAACGCCTTCACCTCCAGTCCGGTGGTGCGGGCCGTCCTCGGCGGCTGGCAACTGAATGGCATCACCCGCTTTCAGACCGGGGCTCCGCTGACCGTTACCGCCAGCACCTCGACGGGAACGCGGCGGGCCGACTACCTGGGCGGGGAAGTCCTGGCGGAGGAGCCGGGGCCCAACGGATGGCTCAATCCGGCGGCTTTTGCCGCCGCACCGGACGACCGCCGCGGCAGCTCCGGAGTCGGCATGGCCCGCGGGCCGGACCTCTACCTCTGGGACTTCTCCATCCGCCGGACGATCCGCCTGGGCGCGCTGCGCGAGGGCATGCGTCTGCAGATCCAGGCCGACTTGTTCAACGCCTTCAACCGGGTCAATTTCAAGACGCCGCAAACCAGCATGTCCAACGCCTCCTGGAACACGGTCAGTTCGGCGGGGCCGCCGCGCAACATTCAGCTGGCGCTGCGGCTGAACTTCTGAAGCCGGCCGGAAAATGACGTAGTTCAGAGCCGCACCGATCCGGAATGGGGGGTGCGATGGCCCCCCCATTCCGCTTGGCCTTCTCTGTGTTTTGCCGAATCGCGCCTGCCATCCGTCACATCCTTCCGAAGTTCGCCCAAGATCACTTTTTTCGCACTTCGGGATAAGTATCAAAAGGACCTTACATTCCTTTTCCGGCTGGTTTAAACTTTCCTCGTTGCCCCTCTGCAATCTCCTTTCATTGGAATGGGTGCGGCTTGCCTTTGGAAGGACTGCGGGGCCATCCGTATCCGGCAAACCGGAACGCAGGAGTCGGGAGGCAGCAGGAGACCGGACATGACACGGAAAGAGAGATTTTTTCCGAGATATTTTCCCACTCTGAATTCAGGCTCCGGCACATCGGAGTCAAGGGAGAGGGATTCGCCATGAACCACCTGGAAACAAAACCCGCGGCCGTTGTGGTCGACGACGACACGACCCAGCCGGGTATCCTGGCCGGGCTCCTGGCCGGAGCCGGTATCGAGGCGCTCACCTACGAGAGCGCCGAAGCGGCCCTGGCCGCCATGGACCCCGCCGCGCCGCCTGCGCTGATCGTAACCCGCCAGTACATGCGCGGCATCGACGGCTGGCGCTTCTGCCGTCTGCTGCGCTCGCCTGAGTTTGCTGCCTTTGGTAAGGTTCCGATCCTGATGGTTTCGGCCGCCTTCGCCGGGGACCCAACCGGGCGTTTCGCCGCCGATGTCGGGGCCGACGCCTTCCTGACTTGGCCCGTGGACGGCCAGGTGTTCGTCGCACAGGTTCGGGCCTTGCTTTCGGGTCAGGAGAGGAGCCGGTTGCCCCGGGCTCTGATTGTCGCGGACGCTCCGGCCCTGGCCGGGCAGATCAAGGAAGCATTGGCCGCCAACGGCTACCGGGTGGACACGGCGCTCTCGGTTCGCGAGGCCGAGTTGGCCTTTGCCAGGACGCCATACGATGTGGCGGTGCTGGACGATTTCCTGCCCGACGGGACCGGCGGCGACCTGCTGGACAGGATCCGGGCCGCGCAGCCCGGCTGCGTCTGCCTGATGACGACCGCAGCCCCGACGCCGGAGCGGGCTATTTCCTGGATGAAGCGCGGGGCGGCCGCCTATGTGCCCAAGCCCTTCGAGCCGGAGCGGCTCATCGGGCTGTGCGCCCAGTCATACCGCGAGCGCGCCCTGTTGCGTATCGAGGACCAGCTCGAAGCGCGCACCCGGGAGCTGCGCGAAAGCGAGGAGCGCTACCGCACTCTGTTCCAGAACTCGGCCGACGCCCATCTGCTGCTGGCCGATGGAATTCACGTGGACTGCAACCAGGCGGCGCTTGCGCTGATGCGCTGCACCCGGGAAGAAATTGTCGGCCACAGTCCGATCGATCTTTCCCCCGAATTCCAGCCCGACGGCTCCCGGTCGGAAGAAAAAGCGGCCGCCTTCATTCAAGAGGCATTTGCGACCGGAAGCAAGCGTTTTGAATGGGTGCACCGCCGTCCCGACGGGACCGATTTCTGGGCGGAAGTGGCCGCCACGGTCCTGACGATCCGCGGGAAACCCATGCTTTTCGCCTCCTGGCGCGATATCAGCGAGCGCAAACAGGCCGAGGAGTCGCTGCGGGGGAGCGAGGAGCGGCACAGAACCATCCTCGGCACGGCCATGGATGGATTCTTCGTGAACGACTCTGCCGGCCGTTTTATCGAAGTCAATGAGACCTATTGCCGGATGAGCGGCTATGCCGAGCAGGAACTCCTGTCTCTGCGTGTCCAATCCGTGGAAGATGTGGAGACCGCCGCCGATACCGCCGCGCACCTGCAGAAGGTGCTGGCCCTGGGGCAGGACCGGTTTGAAAGCCGACACCGGCGAAAGGACGGGAGCGTCTTCGATGTGGAGGTGAGCGTCCAGTATCTGTCTGCCGAGGAGCCGCGATTCGTGGCCTTTGTCCGCGACATTACCGAGCGCAAGCGTGCGGCGGAGGCGCTGCAGCAGAACCGGAACATGCTCGACCGGATATTGAATACCATACCGCAAAGCGTTTTCTGGAAAGACAGGGACAGCCGGTATCTGGGATGCAATTTGCAGTTTGCAAAAGCCGTCGGCCTGGAAAGTCCCGACAAGATTGTCGGCAAGACGGACTTTGATCTTCCCTGGCCGAGAGAGGAAGCCGAGGCATACCGCAAAGATGACCGCTTTGTCATGGACCACAATCGCTCCAAGACCCACATCATCGAACCGCTGCAGCAGGCCGACGGCAAACGGCTGTGGATCGACACGTCCAAAATGCCTTTGGTTGACGGACAGGGCAATGTGTATGGCGTGCTCGGTGTTTACGAGGATATTTCCGACCGCAAGCGGGCGGAAGAAGCGCTGCGGGAAAAACTGGCCGAACTGGAGCGGCTGAACCAGCTGATGATCGGACGGGAAACCCGAATGATCGAACTGAAGCTTGAAATCAACGAATTGTGCGGCCGTCTGAGCCTGCCGAAGCGTTATGCGGCACCGGACAGCACTTTAGGGAAGGAGGATTCATGCATATCGCCACATCCAAACAGGAAGCCATGAACCTGGGCTTTGGCAACTATACCTGCAACTGGGGCACCCATATGTGCGGACTCTACGAAACCCCGCACGAGCGGGATGAGATCATCCTGGGCTTCCTCCATCAGGGCGACCAGGAAAAGGACCTTCAATTGTACTGCCCGGTGGAGAGACCCCCCGAAGACTTCTGCAGCGCCTACCAGCGGGAATACCCCGCTTGCGCCGGGCATGTTCATGACCCCCAACGCTTCCGATTGCTTGGAGCCAGGGAACTTTACTACCCTGACGGCCGGTTTTCCCCCCGCAGCATGGACCGTGGACTGGCCGAATTCTACGAGGATTCCCAGCGGCAGGGCAAACGCAACATCCGCGCCACGGCGGAAATGGTCTGGGCGCTCGATGCCATCCCCGGCGTGGAGCACCTGATGGTCTACGAATCGCGGCTCAACTATTTCATTCCCGGAAAACCGTGGATGAGCATCTGCCTGTACAATCTGACGCGCTTTTCCGGGGCAACGATCATGAAGGTGCTGCAAACCCACCCTTTCGCGATCTCGGGCGGGGTTATCACCGCCAACCCCTATTATCAGGACCCCGATGACTGGCTTAAAGCCAATGCGCCGGACTTTCAGGGGCAAGTGGAACGGGGATGAGCCGAGGAAACGACCTTTTTCTGCTGCTGCTCAACCTCTCGCAGATGCAAAGCCGCGACGCGATCATGGCTTTGTTCCTCGAGAGCCTCGGCGCGTTGTTCGCGCCCGTGGCCTTTGCGCATGCCGATCGGGAGCCGGACGGGAGCGGGCCGAGTTTTGCGATCACCACCCGGAAATCGGCGTACGGGTTCGTTGTTCCGTCGACGGGAACGACGTTGTCCGGGGAAGATCGCAGCAGCCTGAGCAACGCGGCGCAAATGTTGGCGATCATGCTGGAAAGGCTTGATTTTGAGGCCAACCTGGAAAAGGAGCGGATGTCCATATCCCGGATCGCGGAGGATCGCCTGTCGGAGTTGGAGCGTGCCGTGGAACATCTCCGGCAGTCCCGCAACGCCTATATCAATCTGGCCGAAGACCAGGACCGGGAAATTGCCAACCGCAAAAAGGTGGAAGAGGCGCTGCGCGAGAGCGAGGAAACGTACCGGGCACTGGTGGACGGATTGCCCGATATTGTGATGCGCTTCGACCGCGCGGGGCGGCATCTGTTCGTGTCCGACAAGGTCCGCGAGACGGTGGGGCTGGAGGCCGGGAAGTTGATCGGCAAAACCCATGCCGAGCTGGGATTTCCGGAAACCCAGTGCCGGTTCTGGGAGGAATCCATCCGGCGGGTGTTCGACAGCGGCATGCCTTTCGAAACCGAGTTCACCATCGAGGGCCAGGCCGGCTCTATGATCTTTAACTGGCGGCTGGTGCCCGAATACGATGACCTGGGAAAGGTGTCGTCCGTACTCTCGATCAGCCGCAACATCACCGGCCGGCGGCAGGCGGAGGCGGAGCGTGAGAAGCTCCAGGCCCAGCTCACCCAGGCCCAGAAGATGGAGTCGGTGGGGCGGCTGGCAGGAGGCGTGGCGCACGACTTCAACAACATGCTGGGGGTGATTCTCGGCCACACGGAGATGGCTCTGGAGAAGGTGGCCCCCGGCGAGCCCCTGCATGCCAACCTGGCGGAGATCCGAAGTGCCGCCGAGCGCTCGGCGGACCTCACCCGGCAGCTGCTGGCCTTTGCGCGAAAGCAGACCGTCGCCCCCAAAGTGCTCGACTTGAACCATACGGTGGAAAGCATGCTCAAGTTGCTGCGGCGGCTGATCGGCGAAGACATCGACCTGGCCTGGAGGCCGGGCAGGGGACTCTGGCTGGTCAGGCTGGACCCTGCCCAGATCGACCAGATCCTGGCCAACCTGTGCGTGAACGCCCGGGATGCCATTGCCGGCGTGGGCAAGGTCACCATCGAAACAGCCAACGCCGTCTTCGACGAGGACGGCTGTGCAAGGAGCTCGGGCCTGATCCCCGGAGAGTATGTGCTGCTGGCCGTAAGCGACGACGGCTGCGGCATGGATAGCGGGACGCTGGCCCACATCTTCGAGCCCTTCTTCACCACCAAGCAGATCGGCCAGGGGACCGGCCTGGGCCTGGCCTCGGTGTATGGGGCGGTCAAGCAGAACAACGGCTTTGTCAATGTATACAGCGAGCCGGGCCAAGGTACCACTTTCAAGATCTACCTGCCGCGGTACGCAGCCCAGGCAGCGGCGGAGACGCAGGAGCCCAGGCTGCAGGCAGCGGCGCACGGCAGCGAAACCGTGCTGCTGGTGGAGGACGAACCGGCCATCCTGAAAATGACCACGATGACTCTGGCGCGTCTGGGGTACAACGTGCTGGCGGTCACTACCCCGGGAGAGGCCATCGGGTTGGCCCGGGAGTACTCCGGCCGTATCGACCTGCTCCTAACCGATGTGATCATGCCGGAGATGAACGGACGGGTCCTGGCCAAAAGCCTGAAGGCCACCTGCCCGGAGATGCGGTGCCTGTTCATGTCGGGTTACACGGCCGATGTCGTCGCCCACTGTGGCGTTCTGGATGAAGGCGTGCATTTCATCCAGAAGCCGTTCTCGGGGAAGGACCTGGGGGCGAAAATCAGGGAGGCTCTGTGCCGGGACGAATGAGGACCGAGGGCCGGCTTTGGCCTGGATGTCACAGGCGGAATCCCGCTCGCAACGTGCCGCCTTTAAGGCGGGACTAAATGGGATGCCTCTTCGGGGGGGGCAGTAAACCTCCGGGTCGACCGTTCCGGCATATTTTCTATCTCATCAGCAGCGGCAGGTAGATCCACGTGTAGGTTCCTTCCCCGGCAAGAGAAATCTGGATAACGGAATGGTCCGGGTCGTTGGAAGGCATTGTCAGCAGAGCGCTTCGGCCGGTCAGGGCGGATGGCTGAAAGGCCACGCGGACCGTGCAGTTGGCCGAGGGAGCCAGCGTCCTGCCGGAGCAGGGATCCTCGAGGATCTTAAAATCGGCGGCATCGGCTCCCGTTTTGCCGATCGAACCGATCACCAGGTTCTGGGTCCCGGTGCTCAGAATGTTCACTACTTTATCGGGTGATGTCGCCCCGCGGGGAACCTTCCCGAAATTGAGGCCCGTCCCGCCATCCGATAACATAACCACGATGTTGGTTGGGCTTTCGGTGGTGAAGGTCCAGGAGTAGGCCGCAGCCATAGGGTTTCCGGCCTTGTCCCGGATCCCGCTGCCCAGCGTGGCCGTGTAGGCGGTCGAGGGAGAAAACGCTTTGCCAGGCGCGAAGAAAGCCGTCCAGGTCGCTTCGTTATAGGTTACCGTTCCGGTCATGCCCCCGCTCACGGAAAAAGTCGATGCCGTCAGTGTGGCGGAATCGACAGGTTCCGAAAAAGTGGCCCGGAGGTTCGGCGCATAGGTGCCCGACCCCGCCGACACCGGGTTCGGATCATAATGGATGTCGCCGGCATTGGCTTCCGGGAAGGTGCCGGTCACCGCAGGAGGAGCGGTGTCGGCGGAACCGGGATGGACGGCGATCGCCACCCGGGCCGGAACGCTGTCCGTCGACCCGTTGCGGACCAGGTAGTAAAATTCATCCCCGCCGCTGAAGTTCAATATGGACGTGTAAGTGATGTCGGGCGGTGTTCCGGCGAGGGTCCCGAAAGAGGGCGGCCGGGTGATGCGGTAGGTCAGCGGCACGGATCCGCTGTCCCGGCCGCTGAGACGAATGGAGGCGGCTACCGCCGAGGTTGCGGTCACCTCCTTGGGGTCGGCGGCAAGCCAAGCGACCCGGTTGGAAACCGGATTGGTCGGCGTAATCTGATTGACCGTCGGGAAGTAGACCTTGGCCAGATTGGTGATTTCCGTTCCCGCAGCCGCGCTGGTTTTCACATGGACGCGGAAGGTTACATATCCTTTGCCGTGGGCAGCCAGGGTGCCGATCTCCCAGCCCAGGAGCCTCGATGCGCCCGAATAGGTGCCGCTATTGCCGATAGACAGAGTGGCCTCATCGAGATTGGGGTCCAGTTCGTCGAGGACGAATACGTTGTAAGCCGTGCCTTCCCCCAGGTTCTCGTAGTCGATGCGGTAGGTGAGCGACTGCCCGGGGATTACCTCGCCGGCAAAATCGACCGACTTGGCGTTGGGGTCGTCCGGCAAGGTCGCTTCGGTCACGATTTTAGTAATATAAGGCTCGCAGGATATATTCGGGAAAGCCCCCGGGAGTGCCCGATTTCCCCGGAAGCGAGCCGTACTGCTGCAGGGTTTGCCGCAGTGAGGCTCCGGAGTTTCAATGCACTCGCAATACTGGCAAATTTCCTGTTGGCTTCGATCGAGGACCCACCGGGAGCCGGTGCTGTCCACCCGGCAGACGCTGACATCGACTTTGGTAGCCAAAGGGCGCAGGAAAAGCCACAAAGCCCAGACGGCATCGATATTGCAGCTGCGGCGCGTTTCCGATGGCTCACATGCCCAGGTGTTGGGGGCCATCCTGCAATCGCCGATACACTTCTCGATGCTGCCGGCAAATCTGGGGTACCTGTTCCGATTGACGTCGATATACATACGGGCGCAGGCCGCGCAGCTGGCCGGATCCTTTTTCCCTTCTTTCATGGCTGCCTGGCAGGTGAGGCAATCCCTGCTGGTCTGCCTGAACTGCTTGGTCTGCATGTAATGGTTCCATTTCGGATTGTGGAACAGGCAGTTATAGGTGCACTTATCCCGCTCCTGGCTATGGGCCACCGCCCAGGTTCCCCAGCCCCGAAAGGAGTTGTCGTTCCAGTCCTCCCGGAAACCGCCATCCTGGTCGAAAAGCGAGTAGGCGCTGTCCTCATATTTTTCCAGGAAAGCGTTGCTCCCGGCTTTTTTGAGAAAAACCGGGCTGGCCTGCGGCGGGTTCAGGAATGCCAGCACCAGGTTGGAAGAGCCATCCGACAAATCGTAGCGCCGGGCCACCTGGTCGAAGGAAAATCCCTGACTCAAAGCGTAATCGTACAGTCGCTTCAGCTCCGGGTCCCCGGCAAGGAGGGCGGAAATCTCCGTGGGGGTGTAGGATTTTTCGGACAGCGTCTGAACGGGAACATAATTCAGGTAGTCGGCCGCCACCGTGCTCGAAGTAATGTTTTCGGCCGTCATGTCGACATACATCTCGATTTTCTGATGCAGCGGCAATTCCCAGGGGACTTCCATTTTCAGGGTCAATATACCTTTGGCTCCCGGGCTGAGATGGCCCAGCTTCCAGAATACCTGGTGCCGGTCGTCGCGATAGATTCCTCCCTGCGAGCTGGAATGATAGGTGAAATCACCCGGAAGGTAGAAAATAGCCACGGCATTCTGGATGGTCTGCGCCAGGATGTTGTGATACTCGACCAGAAAAGTGGTCACTTCTCCCGGGGTGACGTAGCGGTATCCCCAGGCATAAATCAGGCTGTATTCGGGGATCAGAGCCTTTTCCGGGAAAAGCTTAGGGTGGGCAAACGTCCCGTTGCCGAGCTGCCCCGAATCATTCCACCCGCATCCCCAGACGGTGCCGTCTTTCTTCACCAGCAGGGAGTGGTATCCACCGGCTCCCGCTCCGCTTACGGCGGTCAGGAATCCGCTGGGATCCAGGGGATCTTTCATTCGCGTCGCTACAATTTTGTTTTCCTGCGCCCCGCTGCAGAGCTGCCCCCCGTTGTTGGCCCCCCAAGCCCAGGCACTGCCATCGTTTTTCACCGCCAGCGAGAAGCGCCCGTCGGCGGCGATTTTCGTAATTCCGGTCAGGTACCCGCCGGCATCGACGGGATCTTTCACCTGGACAAAAAACTTGGTCACCGGGGGCGGGTAAACGGAGCTCACGGTGGTGCCATCCCCGAGCTGCCCCTCCTGGTTTCGGCCGCAGGCCCAGACGGTGCCGTCCTGCCGGAGGGCCAGCGTATGTTCCCAACCTGCGGCAATGGCCACGATTTGGGCCAGACCTGCTGCGGGCCCGGCCACATCCTGGGGAACGGACCCGGCGTCATAATACATCCTTCCAAGGACCGCATAATCGCGGGTTCCCCAGGTCCAGACTGTACCGTCGGACCGGAGCGCCACGGAGTGGCTACCTCCGGCGGCGATGGCGACCACTCCGCCCAGGTATCCCGAGGACCCTTTGACCTGGACGGGAACCGTTTTCCCGATATAGGTGCCATCGCCCAGCTGCCCGCTGTAATTGTAGCCCCAGGCCCAGACGGTTCCATCGGATTTGAGGGCCATGGAGTAGAGGTCGCCGGCAGCCACCTGGACCACGCCGGTCAGAAAGCCGGTGAGATCGGAAGGATCCTTGACCTGCACGGGAGTATGCTGATTGGCCTTGGTGCCGTCGCCCAGCTGTCCGTATCCGTTTATGCCCCAGGCCCAGACGGTTCCGTCCGACCTGACCGCCAGGTTGTGGGCGGAAGAGCTGACGAGGGAAACCACATCGGCGAGATCGGACATCCGCACCGGGTTGTTTTTATTGACATTGGTGCCGTCGCCCAGCTGTCCGTAATAGTTGTACCCAAAGCTCCAGAGGCTGCCGTCCTCACGCAGCGCAACGGTATGGTTATTTCCCCCATCCGCGAGGGTGACCTTGAGCGTCAGCGCCAAACAGATGCCGGAGAGGTTCGACGCGACGACAAAGAAACTCAACAGCAAACCGAATGACGTTTTCTTCATGATGAACTCCCTTTCCCTTGTGGGCTTCTCATGACGGGACGGCTCCCGGCGATGCTATTTCAAGGCAGGTGAATGCCCAGTTCCTGGAGGGCCTTACGAACCTGCAGGGGGCCGTTGACCTGAATGGCGCGAATCCCGGCATCGACGGCGCCGCGCACGCACGCCGGATTGTCGTCGAAGAATATGACCTCCCCGGCCGCCATGGCCAGGTTTTGGAGAACGTATTCGTAAATACCACGATCCGGCTTCATCATCCCGATTTTGTGCGAAAGGAAGAGATGGTCGAAGCAGGAGCCGACCTGGTAACGCCGCTGGAGGATTCCCCAGTGCATTTCATTGTTATTGCTCAGGCAGGCCAGCGGGATTCTTCCTTTCAAGGCCTGAAGGATTTCGAGGGCGCCGGGCAGGTATCCCTTCTCCCAGGATGCAAACTGCTGCAGAAAATCCTCCGCGGAAATATCGAAGCCGGCGTCCGAGGTGACGCCACGGGCAAACTCCAGCGGGCTGCATTTTCCGGTTTCCAGGGTACGGACCCAGGGGGATTCGATCCAGAACCGCCGGGCCCCTTCGGTATCCAATCGGCCCCGGGATAGACGGACCAGCGGACCGATGCCGTCGAAGCCAACCAGCACCCCTCCCAGGTCGAAAATCAGCGCTTTCGGAAAAATGGCCATAGATCGACTTCCCCGGCTGCCGGCCTCTCGGAAATTGAAAATGGTATGGGTTGATTGTACTACAGGAGAAAACATCCTGCCACCGTGAAAGGCTTTCGCCATGAAAACTCATAGCCCAGTGGGCCGGATCGGGCGATACCTCCCGGGACACGGGAGCCGTCAGCTAAGACAAACCGGTAAAAAGCCGCCCTCTCGCGGCGAAAAGCCCTTCCGCCTTTCTTCCCGCTCTTCCTTTCTTCCTGTGAGCCCGATCTTTTCACAGGAAGACGGGAAGATGAGGAAGGAAGAAAGAAGCCATCCGTGTATAGAGAATGGAGAAAGGGATTTTGTGCAGGAAAGATAATCCCTCCGGAAACAAAGGAGGGTGCCGTGGACCGGCTATTTTTGACGCCGGAATTCTTTGGATTGCAAGCGGAGATGTCGCAGTCCTGTGGATGGTATCGTTTCCCTCCAGCCGGGAAACGGGCCGGGACTTCAGCGGCCCAGGCCGTCCTGCAAAATCTGGGACAGCTTCCAGATCAGCAGCAGTCCGGGGTTGTCCACCACGTAGCCCACAAAACCCATATCGTCCACCGTGATCGCCATGGCGATTCGGCCGCGGCGCGTGTAGACAATGCCGACATCGCTCCGCAACCGGTCCAGCGCCCCCGATTTGGAGGCCACCGGGATGGTGTCCGGCATGTTTCTGCCGAGGCCCTCCTTGTACTGCTGCCGCTTCAGGATGGCGATCATTTCGTCCGAAGCTTCCCGGGAAACGACCTGGCCGCGTTCGATCATCTCCAGGAGCTTGACCATTTCACGCGGCGTCGTGGAGCCCAGGCCGAAAAGGCGGTTCTCGGGATCCCGGTATGCGGCCGATTCTCCGCCGCCGCCGATCTTACGCATGGCGCGGGTCGCCGGCAGCCCGAGGGAATCCATGAAGCCGTTCACGCTGTCGGCTTTCACTTTATCCAGCACCAGGTTGGTGGCCGTGTTGTCCGAGACGACGATCATCAGGTGCATCGCGGTGCGAAGGTCGATGCGGATGTGATCGGAAAACTCGGAGAGCACTCCCGAGCCTCCCTGTCTGGCTTCCCTGGTCAGATCGATTTCGTCGGTCCATTTCAGCTTCCCTTCCGCCACCTGGTGAAAGGCTTCGGCCATGATGGGAAGCTTGATGGTGCTGGCGGTTCGCACTTTTTCGTCGGCCCGAAGCGCGTAGTCGCGCCCGGTATCCAGGTTACGGGCATAAATCCAGACCTTGCCGGAAAACCCTTCCATCGCCGAGCGGACCTGTTCCTCCAGCGGGACGGGGACTTTTTGCCAGGCCGCGGAGGGCACCGCCAGCAGCAGCCAGAAAGCGCAGCGCAGAACTGATTTCATAGTTTCCCCTTTTACGGCAAAGGGCGGCAACCACCCGGACCCACGGCTGGTCCGCCCGTTCATGCAGGAATGATTTTACTGCAGGATGGCAGGATCCGGCTCGTGAAAATATTTGGCGTGCGGGAGGAAATCCGATGGTTTCCAAGGCGGGCCCGCTCCTTTTCCAGGTAATATTTCATGGGCGGTTCCGATGTTCGGCGGCCCTGTCTTTTTGAAAGAGGAAACAATGATATTTTCCAGGAATCGTATGAGGAAGAGTATCTTTCTGCCGGTCTTCCTGCTGTTATTTTTCTGCGGTCTGACGGCCGGCAGCCTGGCCGGAGAACGCAAGCCGAAAAGTTCTTCGGCGGGACTCGACCTCGAGGGAATGGATCCTTCTGTCGCCCCGGGGAATGATTTTTTCGCCTACGCCAACGGATCCTGGCTGAAAAACACGCCGATTCCTGCCGACCTGGAGAGCTATGGTGTAGATGAGCTTGTTCTCGAGCGCACCGGCCGAAAAACAGAGGCTCTGGTCGAGGAGGCGGCGGCAGAAAAAGCACGTCCGGGGACGGAATCGCAGCAGATCGGCGACTATTTCAAGGCCTACCTGGATACTGCCGCCATTGAAGCCCGGGGGCTTCAGCCTCTTCAGCCGACCATGGAACGGATTGCCGGCATCTCCGGCCTGCGCCCGCTTTCGGAGTTTTTCGGGAGCCAGGTGAGGGCGGACGTGGACGCGCTCAATGCCACCGACTGGTACACGGACAACCTGTTCGGGCTGTGGGTCGCCCAGGACCTCGACCGGCCCGGGCGAAATGTTCCGTACCTGCTGCAGGGAGGACTGGGAATGCCCGACCGGGAGTACTACCTGGATGCCTCGCCCCGCATGGAGGAAATCCGGAAGCAGTATGCGGCACACATCGCCGCCGTTCTGGAGCGGGCCGGGATCGCCGGGGCGGATGAAAAAGCCCGGAGAATCCTTCTCCTGGAAACCCGCATGGCCAAAGCCCATGCGGATCGCGCGGCAACCGGAGATATCCGCAGGGGAAACCAGCACTGGATGCGCCCCGAATTTGAATCCAGGGCGCCCGGCCTGGACTGGGAGGCTTTCTTTTCCCGCTGCGGCCTGGCAGGCCAGTCGGAGTTTGTGGTCTGGCAGCCGGAAGCCGTTGCGGGCCTTTCCGCCCTGGTGTCCTCGGAGCCGATCGAGTCCTGGAAGGACTATCTTCTGTTCCGGACTTTGGAGCATTTTGCCACGGTGCTCCCCAGGAAATTCGACGAGGAGAATTTCGCCTTTTACGGGAGGATTCTTTCCGGAATTCCCCAGCAGCGGGACAGGCGTATCAGAGCGGTGGATGCCGCCGCCAGCGCCCTGGGGGATGCCGTGGGCCGGCGGTATGTCCGGCGACACTTCCGCTCCTCGGAAAAAAAGCGGGCCGAAACCATGGTGCAATACATGATTACCGCTTTCGCGGCACGGATCGACCGCCTGTCGTGGATGACTCCGTCCACCCGGGCCAGGGCCAAGGCCAAACTCAAAACCCTGGTGGTGGGCATCGGGTATCCGAAGCGCTGGACGGACTATTCCGGGCTGCGCATTCTGCCGGGCGATGCTTTCGGAAACCTGGAGAGGGTCGAGCTGTTCGAGCTGAAGCGCAGCCTGCAGAAGCTGAACCGGCCGGCAGACCGCTTCGAATGGGTGATGACCCCGCAAACGGTCAATGCCGTCAACCTTCCTGCGATGAATGCCTTGAATTTTCCGGCCGCCATTCTGCAGCCGCCTTTTTTCGACCCCGACCGCCCGGCCGCTGCGGACTTCGGATCCATCGGGGCGATCATCGGGCATGAAATCAGCCACAGCTTTGACGACCAGGGCTCGCTTTT
Source organism: uncultured Acidobacteriota bacterium (assembly GCA_903847975.1). GTDB lineage: Bacteria > Acidobacteriota > UBA6911 > CAINFC01 > CAINFC01 > CAINFC01. The sequence goes on from CAINFC010000294.1 coordinate 64,358, forward strand.
CGACCACCAGGGGAGGCTGTGCGACTGGTGGACGGATGCCGACGCCGCGCAGTTCAAATCTTCCGCGGAAAGACTGGTGGGGCAATACGACCGCTATCGCCCCTTTCCCGATGCCGCGGTTAACGGTCGCCTGACGCTTACCGAGAACATCGCCGACGTGGCCGGCCTGTCGGTGGCCTACGATGGCTACCGGCTCTCCCGGAAAGGCAGAAAGGATCCGGTGAAGGACGGCCTGACCGGCGACCAGCAGTTTTTCCTGAGCTTTGCCCAGTCCTGGAGGCAGAAGGTGCGCGAAGACGCACTCCGCCTTCAGCTGGCCACGGACGGTCATTCTCCGGCAGAGTACCGTGCCGCTGCGGTACGCAATATCGATGCCTGGTATGAAGCCTTCGAGGTGAAGCCGGGGGAGGGGCTTTACCTCGCACCGGCAGACCGGGTCAGGATCTGGTAACTTCCCTGGCCGCAACGGTTAATACCGGCCGGAAAAGAAACAGGAAAAAGGCCCCTTCCGCCGGCGGCCGGCTCGGCTTTTCTGCACCTGCCCTGTTGGTGTGCGAACCGTTGGAAACGGCCCAATTTCAAAAGTTAGCACGTGCGGCAGAGGGCTTTTTAACAGACTTTTCCACAATTATTTGTGGAAATCGGGTGCCGTCCCGCTGGTGCGGGTGCCACCGGCTAAATCGGCCGGGCCCTTCGGTTATCCGGCTGTCCTGGCGTAGAAAACGGCTCCCCCCAGCAGGTCTTCAAAAAAGGCATTTCCCAGCTCCTCGTACCAATCCCGGGCGAAGCGGTACCAGTCTTCGCCGGCGTGGGCAACGATTGCCTCCCGTTTCTGCCGGATCCTGGAATTGAGTTCCAGGTACCATTTCCCAAACTCGGCGCTCAGGTCGTCGATCTGCTCCAGATGCCACCCGGTCCTTTTCAGCTGTTCCGGGAAACGGTCCGGCTCGACGGGGTTCCAGGTTCCCTCGGTGCGGGAGGCAAATGTTTTCGCGCGGGGATCGCGGCGGCGCCATGTGTAATCGAACAGCACCAGCTGCGCCCCGCCGGCGGCAACGCTACGCATCTGCTGCAGGGCCGTTTCCTGGTCCGGGAAGGCGTAAAAGGCGGTGAACAGAAAAATAACATCGGCCCGCTGCGGCCAGGCAGAAGCCAGATTCGCCACGTCGCAGCAGACAAATTCCAGATCCCGATAGGTTTGCAGGGCATAATCGATATTTTTCCGATCGATGTCCACTCCCGTCACCGAGCCCCACCCGCGCGAGGCAATGTAGTGCGCGGTTCCTCCGCGCCCGCAGCCGACGTCGAGCAGCCTCCGGGCGGAGTTCCGGGCCACCGGGGCCATGGCCATCTCGATGGCCTCCTCTTCGCCGGGGTGCGCGTAGTCGCAGCCCCTTGCCAGGGCCAGTATTTCCTTGCCGATGATGGAGTTCATGCGCTTGGCAGGCTGAGGGCCCGCCGGCTTTCCCGTTACAGCTCTGTTCATTTCTTTCCTTTCCCGGGAACGGGTGTCGGAGGTATCTTCTCCTTCCGTAGCCCGGTTGAGTGTACCGGACCGGGCCCGCAATTTCCAGCGGACCCGTAAGAATAGGAAAGGAATTACAGGTAGAAACAAAACCGATTGAAACAGAAGCGTTCCATTCGGGAATGGTATAGAATTCTTCGGGCGGAAGGCAGGCTCTTTCCGCTAAACGGCTGGAATGGCCCGGCAGGCAGGGATTCCAGGGTAAGAGCCGGCAGAAATGCAGCCCGGCTTGGACGAGGGAGAATATGGGTTTCACGCTATTTCCGAAGACAGTCAAGTTTTTTGAGTATTTTTCACGCCAGCAGCGGCTGGCCGAGGAAGCGGCCGACCTGCTGGTCGCTCTCCTGAAGGAAGAGGGCCGGATTTCCGATCAATGCCGGCGCATTTACGAACTCGCTCTGGAGACCAGCGGGCTGGCTCGCGAAATCGCCCGGCTCCTGGCGGAAACCTTTATTACCCCCATCGACCGCGAGGACGTGTATCGGATCGCCAAGGGATACGCGGAAATCCTGAACCAGATCCGCGGCCTGGCGGTGCGGGTCGGCCTGTATCAGGCCAACAACCACCGAAACCAGCTCTATGAGCTGTTTGTGGACTTCCAGCGGATGATCTCCGGATGCGGCCGGCTGCTGGAAGGGATTGCCAGGGAGAGCTACGATGCCGGGCCGATTGCCGATATCCTGCGGATCAAAACGGAAAGCGACAACCTGCTGTTGGTGGCCATGGGGGAGCTGCATGAGCTCGGGGAAGTCCGGGGGGATTGCCTGACCCGCGCTCAGGTTCTCGATCGCTGCGAAACCCTGCTGACGGCGACCGAGCAATTCGCCTTCGTCCTGGAAGCCATCGGGATCAAAAATGCCTGAGATGCCGCTGCTGCTGGTTGTCATTATTTTTGTCGCCCTGGTCTTCGACTACACCAACGGAGCCCACGATACCGGGAACGTGGTGGCCACGGTCATTGCCACCCGGTCCCTGACTCCGAAGCAGGCGGTGGCCATCGCCGCGGTTCTGAACTTTCTGGGGGCCATGGTCGGGGACAAAGTGGCGCTGACGGTCGGGAAAGGGATCGTCAACACCGCGGCGATCATGGATTGCCATACCCTGGTGCTGGCCGCCCTGCTGGGGGCCATTTTCTGGAATCTGCTGACCTGGGTGCTCGGACTGCCCTCTTCCTCGAGTCATGCGCTGGTCGGCGGACTGATCGGCGCAGGCTGGGCCTATGGCGGCCGGGCGACATTGGAATTTTCCAGTATTTTCTGGAAAGTGATCCTGCCGATTTTCCTGTCCCCTCTTTGCGGCTTTCTCGTGGGCTACGGCGCCACTCTGGCCCTGGCCTGGATGAGCGTCGGGGCCCGACCCAAGAGCGCCAACCGGCTGTTTCGCCGGCTGCAGGTGATTTCCTCATCCATCATGGCCTTCAGTCACGGTATGAACGACGCTCAGAAAACCATGGGAATCATCACCCTGGCTTTATTTATTTTCGGCCGCATACCTTCGATTGCCGTGCCTTTGTGGGTCAAGATCTTTTGTGCCATAGTCATGATGCTTGGCACGGTTACCGGCGGCTGGAAAATCGTCAAGACCATGAGCAGCAAGTTCTTCACCATGGAGCCGATCCACGGGCTGGCTATCCAGACGGCCTCGGCGGCGGTCATCGAGGGCGCCACCGTACTCGGGGCCCCCATCAGCACGACCCACGTGATCTCCGCATCCGTACTGGGCTCCGGGTCGGTCCGCAGTCTGGCCACGGTCCGATGGGGGGTGGCCGGGCGTATGGTGATCGCCTGGTTTCTGACCCTGCCGGCCGCTGCGCTGGTGGGAGCGCTCATGTTTCGGCTGCTGCAGTGGGTTTTTTGACCGGGCCCGCTGGATCCTGCGCCGTGCGCCCGGATTCGGGCAGGGGATAGGGAAGCGAGCCGGGCGGGTTCGGAAAACACCCTGACATTTGCTGCCGCTATTGACAGCATTTCCACACTTTCGATACATTTGGGGGACGAGTGTGGTTTGAGATCGTGGGAGAAAAGGGATCATGCCATCCGTTCCTCCTCCCAAGGGAATGACCCGCTGGCTGGGAATCCGAGCCCTATTTCGCCGGAGGGGCCCACGGCTATTTTCAGCGCTCAGGAAAAGGAAGAAAAATATGGCCCCCATCGCCGCAGGAATCGCCGAAGCGTGCCGCAGGACCCGGTCCCACATGGCGGTGCTTACCCTGGTGGCGTTCGTCCTGGCGTCAGGCCGAAACCCGGCCCTGGCTTCCTCGACAAGAATTGAGCATCCGGATTACCTGATCGAGCAGTGGCTGGCTGCGGACGGAATCCCCGAAAACTCCGCGCTGGCCATTGCCCAGACAGCGGACGGCTACCTGTGGATCGGGTCGACCGGGGGGCTGCTGCGCTTCAACGGGCGCGACTTCCTGCCGGCCGCAGATCTGTATCAGGAGGAGCGCCTGGGAGGGGTGATCGTTTCTCTGCATGCCGATCGCTCCGGCCGGCTGTGGGCCGGCACGGACCGCGACCTGGCGGTCCTGGAAAAAAATCAGTGGCGATTCCTGCCCACGCCCCGGACGATTGTCCGGACCATCGCCGAGGACCCCGGCGGCCCTATCTTCGTGGGTACCCTGGACGGGAAGATGCTGCAGATCCACCCGGACCGGATGCAGACCCTGGACGTGCCGCAGGGCATCGTGGCCAGCGGCATGTTCTGCTACCGGGACGAGCAGGATGACGGTATCTGGCTGGCCAACCGCGGCTTCATCGGCAGGCGGTTGAACAACGGATGGGTTCGCATGGGGCCGCCGGCTTCCGACTCCGGGGCCATCGTGGCGGGCCCCGCCCGCGGCGGAGGCCTGTGGGTGTACGGCCGCAGCTCGCTCTGCCGTTATAATCCGGGTGTTCCGCCGCAATCCTTTCCGGCTCCCTGGATCGAAGATCCGCGTCAGCTCCTGGAAGACCGCCACGGCTGGATCTGGATCGCTTCCAATCAGGGCGGTCTGATACGGCTGGGACTGGACGGCTCCAGCCTATCCATTGCCGCCGGAAGCCGTCTGGCGCATAATTCGGCGCGGTCCATCCTGGAAGACGCGGAGGGCAACTTGTGGCTGGGGACCAGCAGCGGCGGGCTATACCGGCTGAGGCCCCGGCAGTTCCTGAGTCTGGACCACGAGGCCGGATTGCCCAATCCGATCATCCGCACGGTAACCGAAGAGCTTCCCGGGCGGATCCTGGTCGGGACGCACGGCGGAGGCATCGCCCGGATCGAAAAGGAGCATGCGGTCTTGTCCGGCTCCGCCGGGCGGATCAGCGACGCGCTTTACGCCTGGAGCGTCCACCGCGACCGCAAGGGCAAAGTGTGGGTTGGCACGTACGGCAGGGGGCTGCTGGTGGAGGAAAAGGGGGGACTGCAGCCGTTCCCTCTGCCCGAAGAGCTCGGACTTGCCGTTTACAGCATCCTGGAGGACAGCCGGGACCGCCTATGGATTGGAACGGTTGCCGGGTTGGGCATCATCGAAGGAGGCTCGGCCCGCGTGGTCACGCGAGATCCCATGCTTCGGCAATCGGGCGTTCGCTGTTTGGGAGAAGACCCGCGGTCCGGGGTGTTCTGGATCGGGACGTTCAATCACGGCTTGTTCCGCCTGGCAGGGGCCGACAGCGGGCGGGCCGACGCGGTGGCCGGATTGCCGGGTTCGCGGATCAGTTCGCTGCGGGTCAACGAGGACGGTTCTCTCTGGATCGGGGTCTTCGGCCACGGATTGGCCTGGTACCGGGACGGAAAGATATCGCTCATCGGGCCCGATCAGGGATTAAAAGCCGAAACGATCGGGGCGATCCTGAAAGATGAAGTAGGAAACTATTGGCTGGGATCCAACCGGGGAATCTGCAGAGTTTCGAGCCAGGAACTGGACCAGGTCGCGTACGGGAGTCTGCCCCGGGCTCATTTCCACGTCTTCGATCGCAACGACGGCCTGCTGAGCAGGGAGTGCTCGGAGGGCTACCAGCCTACCGCCGTTCGGGACAGCCAGGGGCGTTTCTGGCTGGGAACGACCCGGGGAGTCGTCCGTTTCGATCCTTCCCGGTTGCGGCTCAACACCCGGGTCCCACCGGTGGTCGTGGAACGGATCCGCTTTCGGAATTCTGGGGGAACTTTTCAGACTGTAGAGCTGCCCGGGCCAAGGGTTCGCCTGCCTTCCGGCAGCTCCGAGCTGACTGTCTTCGTCGCCGCCCTGAGCCTGGCGGCACCGGAGAAAAACCAGTATGCCTTTCGGCTTCATTCCCCGGATCGCCCCTGGGTGGAGCTGGGCGGGCAGAATGAAATTTACTTTCACCATCTGGATCCGGGAAGCCTGGATCTGCAGGTGAAAGCGGCCAACAACGACGGTTTCTGGAACGAGGCCGGCGTGGCACTGGATGTTTATGTCGAGCCCTATTTCTGGCAGACCGGCTGGTTTTTGAATTCTTTCCGGATTCTGACCGCAGCAGGCATTGCCGGCCTTGCCATCGGTTTTACCCGGCGGCGTTTGATCCGGCGCATTGAGAAGCTGGAGCACCAGCAGGTCCTGGAGGAGGAGAGGAGCCGGCTGGCTACGGTCCTGGAGGCAACCAGCGACCTGGTGGTCTTTGCGGAAGCGGACGGGCGAATCATTTATATCAATCCGGCAGGGCGGCGGCTGATCGGTCAATCCGGGGAGGAATCGATAAGCGACCGGCAAATGACGGACATTTATACCCCCTCTGCCGCGCAGGCTCTTGCCCGGGAGGGGATTCCCACCGCCATTCGGGACGGGACCTGGGCTAACGAAACGACGGTGCTGCACCGCAGCGGTGAGGCCCGGGACGTATCCCAGGTCATTGCCGCCCACAAAAACAGCGAAGGCCAGGTATTGTTTTTTTCGGCCATCGCCCGCGATATCACCGAAAGCAAGCGCTTCCAGGAGCAGCTGCGGCAGGCGCAGAAGATGGATGCCATCGGCCAGCTGGCGGGCGGCGTAGCCCATGATTTCAACAATATCCTGACGGTTATCCTGGGGCGGGCCTCCCTCCTGGAAAACAGCCGGATCCTGCCTGCGGAGCTGCGTCCCTCGGTTGCCGATATCGGTAAGTCGGCGGAAAGGGCCGCCAGTCTTACCCGCCAGCTGCTGACCTTCAGCCGCCGCCAGACCCTGCAATGGAAAGAGCTGAACCTCAACGACGTGGTTTCCGATATGACCCGGATGCTGAACCGTATTCTCGGCGAGGATATTCAGCTGCACCTGCACTATGCTTCGCAACGGGCTTTTGTCCGGGCGGATGAGGGCATGCTGGAGCAGGTGCTGCTGAACCTGGCGGTGAACTCCCGGGACGCCATGCCGCAGGGGGGGCAGATGATCATCGAGACCTCCTGCCTCGACCTGGACGCGGCCGCGGCCAGACAGATTCCGCAAGCCATGGAAGGTTCCTTCGTCTGCCTGAGCGTCCGGGATACCGGATGCGGTATCGCCCCGGAAATCATCCCGCGCATTTTCGAACCTTTTTTCACCACCAAGGACGTCGGCCGGGGAACCGGCCTGGGTCTGGCGATCGTTTACGGTATCGTGGAACAGCACAAGGGATGGATTCAGGTGATCAGCCAGCAGGGGGAGGGAACTGCTTTCCGCATCTATATTCCGCGCCTGGCACAGCCAGCCTTGCAGGATGCCGAACTGCCGACGGCGGTCCCGCTCCGCGGCGGCAGCGAGACCATTCTGCTGGTTGAGGACGAGCCGGAGCTGCGAATCCTGGCCGGAAGCATCCTGGAGGACCTTGGCTATCGGGTACTGGAGGCGGCCAATGGGGTCATGGCGCTGTCCCTGTGGCGGGATCATCGGTCGCAGATCCATCTCCTTTTCACCGACCTGGTTATGCCCGGCGGGGTGAACGGAGTTGAGCTTGCCAGGCGCCTCCGGGAAGAAAACCCGGATCTGAAGGTGATCTATACCAGCGGCTACGGCACCGGGTTGAACGGCGATCCTGCCTTCCTCAGGGATGGAGCCAGTTTCCTGGCCAAACCGTTCAGCCAGCACGACCTGGCGCAGATGGTGCGCGCCGTGCTCGATGAAGAGACGCCACCCGGCCCCTGACCGGTCCGCCCGGTGACTCCTTCTTTCTTCCCTCCCCATCTTCCCGTCTTCCTGTGAAATGCCGGGTCTTACAGCAAGAAAGGAAGAGCGGAAAGAACAGCGGAAGGGCCCTTCGGCAGCCTACCCTCGACTCCGACGAGCCGCCTGACGGAGGTAGAGGCGCATCACCGCCCGGAGGGTTACCTGGAAGGTCAGGTATGAGAGGGCGGCCAGAAAAACAGCGGCCGTCAGAGCCAGCAGCGCGCAGTGGTAGTTGTATACGGCGGCACCGACGCGCGGGCGAAACAGCAGTTCGTTGGCTGCGGCGGTGACTCCCAGGTGCAGGATGCCCGGCAGCAGGCCCGGCAGGGACGAAATGGTCACGGCCGCCAGGCGGCCCCTCCGGCCCGGCGCACGGAGAAATCGGATCGCGCCGCAGCCGGCCAGGAGAAAGGTGGCAACGATCGGCAGAAAGGAAAAGGCCAGCGGCTTGGAGGTTACCACCGCATCGGGTACCCTGCTCCCGACCCAGATGGCGTGCAGCAGGGCCAGGAAGCCGCCGGCCGCGGCCCCGGCCAGGGCGGTACGCAGGGTGCAGCTCCGGACTGCCGACGAGGCTCCCAGGGCCGCCAGCCCTACCAGGATAAGGATGGCCGCCGATTCCGTGCTGTTGATGACAAAAACCAGAAGAGTGTCCAGAGACTCCAGGATCGCGGCTTTCACCTGCCATCCGGCGGAGGCGCTCCGGGAAAGGCGCAGGGTAAGGGTTCCACCGCCGTGCTCTGCCAGAACATATTTGTCCGGGCCGATATCCATGGCCTGCAGCCGGGAATTGTAGAAGGGAAACCCCCGCGCCGTCTCCGTTCCCGAGGCGGCAATCCGCTCAAAAGCGCTGCCGTCCTTGAGGATCAGTGGTACAAACCCCCGGGGCACGTCATGCATGGTAATGATCCGGATGTCCCCGAGATTCTCCTCCTCGCGGTGCGAGTAGAGCGGGCCACGGTGAAGATGAATCCGCGGATCTCCCAGTAGCAGGTAATAGGGCAGGTCGGCGAAGGCCTGCATGGCCGACTGGTTCTGCAGCTGAATGACGCGTCCGATGGGGAATTCGGGAGTGGTCCAGCGCAGCGGAAGCCCCCGGTAGCAGCCGATCAGGTATCCGGCCTCCGGACTGTAGACGAAGCCGGCGAAAGCAGCGGCTCCTTTTTCCGCGAACCCCAAGGCGATCGAATCCTCTGCCCAGGGCCGGAAAACGTTGCAGCTGGCGGTTCCCAGCACCAGCCCGCGCAGCGGCGGCAGATCGCGGGCTTTCATCGACGTATCTTCGCCCAGGGCCAGGAAAGTCTGTCCGCCGTGTCCGGCAAAGGTTACATAGCCGTGCGTGGCCACCGTATCCAGAAAGTCTTTTGGGGAAACCGGCGCGCTGCGAACATCCAGGGCGGCAGCGGGATCGCCCCGGACCTGCGCGCTTCGGCTCCAGAGTTCGCGGGCCTGCCGGGGTGTCTGCCCGACAATCAGCCCGACAGCCGTGTTCCGGAATTGATCACGCCAGCTCCGGGTAAAGGCGATCACGGCCTTGTCGGAAAGCCGCTGCGGCTCGACGACCCAGACCAGGTAATCGCCCTGTGCCCCTTCCCAGGAATCCTTTACGGCTGCATGCTCCTGTGCGGCGATCTCCTCGGCCACTGGGCGCAGGAGATCCTCGGGATGGCAGACCACCAGGAGCTGGGTCATCAGGAAAAAGCTGCGCAGCATGCTGGCTCTCCTTTCCGTTTTCCGTATTGCTCTATTGCACCTGGAAGGAATTTATGCCCGATGAATCCAGAAATCAAGGGAAGACGGCAAGATCGGGAAGTAAGAAGGAAGCCCTCAGCTTATTCCGGAAGAAGAGCAGGTTTTTTTTCGAATCCGGCCGCAAGGACGAGGCCGCCCAAAGCCCCTGTCTGCTGACGGCAGGCCCTACCGCTTTTCCACTCACTCTTCCTTTTCTTCCTGTGAGCCCATTCATGTCCACAGGAGGACGGGAAGTAGGGAAGGAAGAAAGCAGCAATCAGCAAACTTCGGATACGAGCCCTCGATTTCTTTTTCCCGGGCCGGGAGGAACGATCCTGGCGCGGGGTGACAGAAAAGAGGGCAATTGATATACTGATATGCCGGCGAGTGAAAGCTAACTGCCAGCCACAAGTTGTAGGGGCGCGCGCCGCACGCCCCACCAAAAACCAGTTTGTTGCCGGGAGATCCGTACATTATTTAGAGGCGGCCTTTTCCGGGAAGAGCCGGGGCAGAAAGTCGTGCAGGTCGCGCCGCCAGGTCTGCCACTCATGGGCCGTTCCTTGGGAGAGGAACACGCTGTGGCGGATGCCCGCCGCTTCGAGGGCCTTCGCCGTCGCCGTGGTCGACTTGGCGTGGGATTCCTCCGCCGTTCCCGATCCCAGCCAGAGCAGATGCACCTTCCGGTTGAAGGCCTCCGCATCCCGAAACACGCCGTCGTAGGATTTCAGCCGGTCAAATCCTTCCAGCGCTCCGGCGCTGAAGGCGCCGATATAGGAAAACTTGTCCAGGTTCGTCAGGGTGATCTGCAGGGCCGGCCACCGCCCATGGAAAGTCCGGCCATGGCACGGTGCGCGCGGTCCGGGAGAGTCCGGTAGGCGGCATCGATCATCGGAATGATTTCCCGGACCATCACCTCCGTGAAGTGTCTGGGGGGCGCCGCGGGGCGGTCCGGCCGGGTGACCACCGGGGCCTCGCCGGGAACCGTCGCATACCCGCAGTTCATAACGATAATCATCGGCTGGGCCTTTCCCGCGGCCAGCAGGTTGTCGAGGATGAAATTGGCACGGCCCTGCCGGGTCCACCCGTTTTCGTCTTCTCCCCCGCCTTGCTGCAGATAAAGCACCGGGTAGCACTTTCCATGATCGGTCTCGTAGCCCGGAGGCGCATAAATATTCGCTTTCCGCCACTGCCCGGCGATTTTGGAAAAATACCAGCGGGCGCGTACCTCGCCATGGGGAACCTCTTTGATGCCGTAGAAGTCAGCTCCCGGTTCGGGCACCTCGATGCCGCTGGTCGGTTTGTTGAAGCCGAAAAAGGTGCCGCTCCCCGGGTTGTTGACCGCCACCCCGTTGACCAGCAGCCAGTAATAATGGAATCCGGGAACCACCGGCGGAACGGTCACTGTCCAGACTCCCTCCTTATCTTTGACCAGGTCGATGGGTGCCTTTCCCAACCCGCTGGGGGTATTGCCCGCCTCCGGTGGCACGAACTGCACTTTCTGCGCGGAAGGGGCGACGAGCCGGAAGGTGATTCGCAGATCGGAGTGAACTTTCGGGTATTCGGCCCCGCGAACATTCGTGGAAGCGGGCTGCGCGCCGTCCGCGGCCAAGGCAGGAACGGCAGCCGCCGTCAGGAAAACAAGGGCGAGAAGCATCTGTTTTTTCATGGCCATCCTCCGGATGTTGGAAAATCAAAGCGATTGCAAGAATAGCACTACGCCGGATGGATACCAATTCCAATCTGGTCCGGTTTTATTCTTGATTGGAATAGGAATTGTAAGCCGCGCCCGGAATCAGGCTTCGGATAGAAGGGCGCGCAGACGGACGACCGCTTCGGCGGCATGGGCCCGGCAGCTGGGGGAAAGCCCGTCGCCGTAGCCGAAATCCTCCCCGTGGATGGAAATCAGCCAGCCCCTTGGGGCGCATCCGCCGGCCAGGCGGGTCAGGGAAAGAAGCATCCCCGGGCTGAGGTGGTGGGGCATGGGCTGCAAGCTGAACTCCTCCTCCACCGGGATGACCCGCACGGTCTCCGGAATACGCCCCAAAATTGTAGAGGGCGGACGGGCCGGAGTCAAGAAGATCGGCGGCCTCTTCCGTATCCGATCGGGTCGCTCTATTTCGCTTGATTAATCTGCGGCGGCATCGTATACTCGCAAGATTGTATTTGCATAAGAAAATCCATAATCCAATCCAGACCTTATCCCAAACACCTGTCCGATTACCCCGCCTCCCAGAAAACGGCTGCACCGGGTCTCCCTGGCGGGACAACGAAAAGGAATCGAATGGCCACCGCCCCCAAGGAAAGTTTCACCGGAAAGCTGCTCTCGTTCTGTATCCTATTCTGCCTGCCGTTTGCGGTCGGCTGTCTGGCAGCCGAATCTTCCCCGGCCCCGGCCGTCGGAAACCCTGCGGCCGGACGCATCGGCACGCAGGAGGAGGCCTACGCCTTTCTGACAGACCGACTGCTCGACCGCAATACCAAAGGGCGGAGTATCTATGCCGCCGCGGATAAAGTCGGCACGGCGACCGTCACCCTGGCCCTGCAGCGCAGCGAGCTGGCCCTCTCCGGCGGACCGGGCTGGCTCTTTTTTATCGATGACCACCCGCAGGCAAACTGGGACCACCCGTGCCGCTATGTGCTGGTCGGAGAAGACACCCGACTGACCGTGGCGGACGCCACCACTCCGCCGCGCAATAGGATGACGTTTTCCCCGCTGACCCGCCCGGCCGAGCCGACCGCGGAAGCCATTCCTTCGTTTTTGCCCGGTGCCTCGCCGTCCGCCGATTCGCCATCGCCGGATTCGGTCCCCGCTAAAAATCGATACGCCATGATTCTTTCCGGCGGGGGAACCGATGTCTGGAGCAACTGGCAGCGCTACTGGAACCAATGCTCGCTGTTTCACAAGACCCTCAAGCAAAACGGTTTTCTGGACGAAAACATCTATGTCCTCATCAGCGACGGGACCGACCCGGGCAAGGATACGGTCTGGGTCAGTGGATATGACAATGATAAGGGCAGGTATATCTACGAGATCATCAGTTCGCCGCTGGACCTCGACGGCGACGGCAGACCGGACACCCGCTACCGCGCCGGCCGGGCCGAATTTTTCTCCGTTTTCGACGAACTGGCCGCGCGCCTCGATCGCCGGGATCTTCTTTATATGTATGTCACCGATCATGGCAGCCCCACGGCCGACAACAAGGCCCCCTACCTGACTCCCGACGTCGAGCTGGTTTTATGGGGCGGGGAAACTCTCCGCGCCGATGAATTCGCGGCGGCGCTCAACAAAGTCAAAGCCCGGGCCGTGGTCGGGATGTTCCAGCAGTGCTACGGAGGCGGGTTCGTGGAAAAGCTGGCGGGCCCCAATCGGGTGCTTCTGTCCGCCTGCCGCTGGTGGGAATTTTCCTTTGCCCGTTATATGGGCTACGCCTTTTTGTTCGACGAGTGGTCCTATCATGCGCTCGGGGCGTTGGCTGATCCGGCCCTGGCAGATTCCAACGGCGACGGAAGGACGACCATGGAAGAGACCTATCTGTATGCCCTGACGAAAGACCAGTTCCAAGCCGAGGATGGTGCCCAAGAACACCCCGCCTACTACAGCAATCCCTGGGATCTGGGGCGGCAAATCTCGCTGCAGGGGATCCGGCGGTCGGATCCCCCCCCCGTCTATGCGGACTTCGTCCAGATGGAGCTGTCGAAACCCTATCCGGCGCCGGGACGGGCCATGGGCTGGCATGCCGATGATGCCACCTGGACCTACCCGCTTCCGTTTTCCTTTCCTTTCGGCGGCGTCCGCTACCGCACGGTGGACGTATCTTCGAATGGGATCGTCTTCTTCGCTTCTCCTAACGCCGGCGGAGAAAACACGGTCAACGGGCTGGCCGCCGCCACGGCCGTTGCTCCCCTATGGGACGACCTGACCACCGAAGGACCGGACACGGACATCTACATCGACGACCGCCACAGGCAGATCACCATCTCCTGGTCGGCCCGGGCCAAAACCGCTAATCAGCCGGTCAACATGGCGGTACAACTGTTCCCCGACGGGCGCATCCTCTTTTATTACGGAGAAGGAAACAACCACATCGGCTTCCTGCGAGGCAGCGACAAGACCATCGGCATATCCACCGGAGGGAACCCGCATTTTTCCCTGCGAAACGGGGCCGGCCGTCTCGATCGCGCCCGACCCGTCGCTTATCTTCCCCTGGACCTCTACCCCTTTTTCAGGATGCCCGGATGGGATCCGGACCTTCTCCTGGAAAATGCAAACCGGGATCGTTGAATTTTTGATCCCGGCCACCGGCAGCTATCGATCGATCCGCCTCCGTCAGAGAAGATGAAGGTGCAAAAAGCCTAAAATTGGAAACACGTAGGCAATTCCGAACCGATGTGTTCCAATTCGTTTTTTCCGAATCCCGAAGGAATTCCGTCCTGTAGCCCAGGTTGGCGCGTTTCGCGCCAACCCTGGGTACCGGTTTCCGGTAAACCCACAACCCTGTAACGGATGTTCCCTCGTTCTGAGGTGGGGAAAAGCGATCTAAGTAATAGATTTATTAGCTCTTGTGCGCCGAGAAGGGAGTTTTGTCTTAGTGGACACACGAATCCCTCGCATACGCCATACGGTGGGAAGCGGAACATCGGCCGATGTTAACAAAGATTGAACCGC
>CAINFC010000295.1 GCA_903847975.1 uncultured Acidobacteriota bacterium
GCGGTTCAATCTTTGTTAACATCGGCCGATGTTCCGCTTCCCACCGTATGGCGTATGCGAGGGATTCGTGTGTCCACTAAGACAAAACTCCCTTCTCGGCGCACAAGAGCTAATAAATCTATTACTTAGATCGCTTTTCCCAACCTCAGAACGAGGGAACATCCGTCGAAAGGCTTGAATCCGCGGCAACTTCCCCTGGGTGGTGTGTTCAGTGCGCATTTTCAAAGCGGGAGCTGCCGACCGCGGCTTTTCCGGCAGCATCCCGTGGAAGTCCGTCCCTTCCTGGCGGACCTCTGCTTGGATTATAGTTGTAAGCAGAGGAGACCTTTTAACATGGAAAAGCTGCTGCAACGATGTACTTTTTATATCTTTCTTGCTTTGTCCGGGCGGCTCGCACCCGGACAGGATTCTGCATTGTCTTCGCCTGCTGCCGGTCAACCGGTGAATCCGGTCGGAGAAGCGAAGGAACACAGCCGGTTATCCAAGGTGACATTTCCCGCTCTCCTTGCGGAATTTCAGAAGACCAGCCCGGCGATGATGCAGTACTATGAAGCGGTTCATGCCGTTCTTGCCGCCTCGCCGGATGCCACCTTCCAGGACCTGGCCGCTGACGCCAGCGTCCAGCGGCTGGCATTGGAAAACGGGATCAGCCACCTGGGCGGCCCGATGATCGGCTGCCTGGGCTCTCGTGAAGCAAAGATCTGGATCCGGACATTGCAACCGGCCAGGGTGGAAGCCCTGGTGACCATTAACGGACTGGAAAAACGCTTCGGGCCGGTGGAGAGCAATGCGAAAAGCGATCTTTCCGCCGTCGTGCCTTTGACGGGACTTGTTCCGGGAGCGGTTCATCCCTACCGACTGCTTGTTAACGGGAAACCCATCAAGGTTCCCGATACGGCCGGCATCGTAACACTGCCCGACGACCGCCAGCCGGCCCGCGTCCGTATCGTCTTCGGATCCTGTTTTCATCGCTGGGGGCTCGGCCATGTCCCGCAGGCGGACCGAATCCTCTCCCGCCAGCCCAACGCTTTGGTTTTTTACGGCGACACCGCCGCCCAGGACAAGGGCAGGCACCGGGGACTGGCCCGGGGGGATTATTTCATGCGCGACCAGTTTGCCGCCTGGCAAAAGCTGGCGGCCTCCTTTCCGGTGTACGTAACCTGGGACGATCATGATTACCTCGATAACGACCTGGCAGGGCTTCCTTCCGGTTATCTTTCCGAGGACCGGCAGCGCACCTGGGAGGTGTTCCGCAGCTCCTGGATCAATCCGGGCTTCGGTTTTGAGGACCAGCGCCGGGGCGTATTTCTCCGCACCCGCCTCGGTCCCTGCGACGTGATCATGCTCGACACCCGCTTCTTCCGGGAAAAAGGCAATTTCCTGGGGTCCGACCAGATGAAATGGCTGGAAGAGCAGCTGCTGGATTGCAAGGGCCCCTTTATCCTCCTGAGCAGCGGCACGATGTGGAGCGACTATGTAACCGAAGGGAAGGACAGCTGGGGTGTGTGGGATCCGGAGGGACGCGAAAGGCTGTTCCGCTTTATCGAGAAGAATCGGATCCCCGGAATACTGCTGGTCTCCGGGGACCGGCATGGCGCTCGCGGATTCCGTATCCCCCGGCCCTCCGGCTTCAGC
>CAINFC010000296.1 GCA_903847975.1 uncultured Acidobacteriota bacterium
CCGGTCGGGTTGGTCGGGTCGCCTGGACCCGGGGTCCCGTACGATCTGAGCGGCCGGATAGCTCCTGGCTCCAGCCCCGTCGGGCGCGCGCTCAGACTACTGATGGGAAATAAATCTATAAACTCAATTCCAGAAGCCGCAGATGGCGGCGCCGGGTGGCGAGCATTGCCAGATACGGTTCGGCTGCTTTGCTCTTCTGTGGCAGGGCGGGCTCTTTCTGAGCCAAAACCGACTCGCCGTAGGCCCGAACTTCTTCGAGCGAGCGGTAGGCCACGCTGGTGGCCTCATAGGCCGGCTGGGCCACGATGGAAACATCGAAGACGTTGACCTTGTGCAGCTCGCGAATGCGCTGGCCCTTGTCGCCGTGGAGCCATGTCTCGCCGTCCTGTCCGTCGACCTTGAAAGCAAAGCTCATCTTGTCGATCACCCCGTTTTCCACGAGGCTGACCCACTCCCGGGCCGTGGGCGTATCCAGGGGGGTGAGCTCCACGCGGAGTCCGTACTGGTCCTCGCTGACTTTCAGCGTGCCGTTCTTGGTGGAACCCAGGATCAGGTCGCGGTTGTGGTTGGCCAGGGCGAAAACGGGACGGTTGCCGAGATTGTCCCGGAAGGCGCCGCGACGGATTATTTCGCGGAATCCACCGAGGTCTTCGCTGTAGGTGTCGAAGCGCGCAGCATAACCCACCAGCCGTTTGGCGGGTGGTGGGCTTTGCGCTTCCCCTTCCGCACCGACGAAGTGCGGGAAGGGTTCGACGCGGATTTCGGAAAAATCGTATAAGCGGAATTCCTGATCTTCCATAAACCTGATCTCCTCAGTTGGGCGCCAGGAGGCATTCGCAGCCTCGATGCAGCGCCGGGTGTTGTATGCCGTTCTGGAAGTCGATGGGGTCTTCCTCGTCGCTGAAAGCAAGCGACCCGCCCTTTGGAATAAAGCTGTCGCGGATGCCGACGCGCATGCCGTCGAGCTCCAGGCAGATGGGGCAGGCGTCGCTGTTCGTGATCCAGGTCAGGCTGGCGACACCGGCTGCCGCCCAGGCAAAGCGCGCAAAGGCTCCCCCGGCCTGGACCGTTTCCCGGGAAGCAACCGAGTCGGGCTTGGATCGCTCCCAGTCGGTGAACTTTCCGAACAGGTACTCTTCCATTTCGCCGTCGGACTCCTCGTAACGGTCGATAGCTCGGAGAAGCTGGTTGCGACTTAGCGTGGAGTAGCGAATCCCAAAGGCATCGGCATAGGAATGGGCAAAGGAATCGAACCTCCCTGTGGGCTTGCCTCCCGAGCCGACTTCATCCAGGGCGGCGTCGACGATCTGCTTCCCGTAGGTCAGTATGATCGGGAGCATCGTGGCCGCGGCCTTCGGGGCAAAGTCGGCATAGAAGCTGTTAACAAAACCTGCGAGGTCGCCCGAGTCGCGATGGCGCAGGTTCTTTCGAATGCCGTCTTTCAGCATGGCTATTTCGCGTTTCAGAATTCGGGTGGCCCCATCGGCGAAAAGCCGCCGGTAGCTCTCTTTGAGTTTCCTCCGGGTGGCAACACCCGGGGAGCGGCGGACAGAAACCGATTGGCTTCGCTCCGCCGGTGGATTGTCGGTACTTTCCTTTCCGGGATTCGCTGGTTCCTGGATTTCTGTTGCCTGTTTTTCGATCATCGGACTGGCTTGTGGCGCATTGGTCAGAGTTTCCGCCGGAACCATGTTCAGCGGGACCAGGTAAAGATCCCCCTGGCGATCTGGCAACGGATTCATGTTCTCCAGGCGGCGGATGTCGTTGGCCGAGAGCCAGCCATTGTTGCGACCGATCGAATAGGCCTGATAACGACTGGCAATATCCCCTCGGAGCAACCCGTCGACCAGGAACTCGATGAAATACCCGCGGTCCCGGTCGCCCTTCGGGAGCAGCGATCGTGACAGGGCCTGCTCCCAGCGGACCAGCCAGGGGCGGATCGTGTGGGTGACAAATTCCAGAGATTGCTGCTCGACGTTGCTGAAAGTCGCCCGGGAGAGGTCGCCGATCATGTGCGGCGGAATCCGGAACAGCCGGGCAATCTCGGTCAGCTGGTATTGGCGCGTTTCGAGGAACTGGGCGTCTTCAGCGTTCATCGAGACCTGGTGCCAGGACATCCCTTCTTCCAACACCGCTACCTTATGGGCCGAAGGCAATCCGGCGTGACTCGCCTGCCAGGAATCGCGGAGCCGTTTGGCAGCTTCCGGTGTCAGCTTGGCCGGATGGGTCAGAATCCCGCCAGGGCGTCCGTAGCTTGAAAACAGCCGGGCTCCGTATTCTTCGGTGGCTTTCGCAAGACCGATCGATTCCCGGGCCGCGCCGATCGGGGAGATACCCACCAGGCCGTCCGAGGAAAGCCCGCGAAGGTGCAGGATACTTTCCATCGGATACACGGCAAAATGCCCTGCATTGTCCGTGATCTCATAACGGATGAGGTCAAGGTTCGGCCCGTCCCAATACGGTCGGACCTTGTCCGGGTGCAATGGAATGAGCCGCAGCGGGTAGCCGTTTCCAGCCATGTCGAGATACGAGAAGGCGTTTCCGCGCAAAGCCAGGTGCCCCATCATCATCTCCCGCCACTCCACGGAAGTCTGCCAATCGTTGGGCACATCATGGAGCAAACCGTATAGAGGGTGCTTGCTTTCCCGGGATTTACCGCCGTCGGCTGTTCGCCGATAGACGAAGAGCGGCAGCGTGGCCACGGTTTCCGCCAGGACCCGGACGCAGGAATAAACAGCCGATACCGTCAGTGCCGAATCGGCGTTGACCAGCACACCGCTCGAGGATTCCATGCCGATGCTGCCGAGCAACCGGCGGATCGTTTCGTATTCGATGAGCGAGGCGCGCTGCTCTTCGGAGCGGGCATTCGCCTGGATCAGTCCGGATCGGACCCGGGTGAGATTCAGCCAGGTCATAACGTCATGATCCCGCGGTTTTCGTAAACGGAGCGGGTCGATTCCTCGGGCGGCTGGACCATGGCCCGACCCAGCGCCATGATCATGGCCACCACGCCGTCGATTTTGTCCGATGATTTCGATTTGTCGGGCTTCATGTTTCCGGCAGCGTCACTTTTTACAGCCACGTTCGATACATTCCAGCGAAGCACCGGGTGTCCGTCGTGGCGGATCTCCCGGGCAAGGATCACTTTCTCCAGTTCGCTCGTCGGTGCAGCCATGGAGGCAAAGCCCTGGCCAAACTGGACGATCTGGAAGCCGTCCCCAGCTAGCTGTGTCTGCAGGTGGGTCGAATTCCAGCGGTCGATAGCGATTTCGCGGATTTCGTACCTGGTGTTCAACTCGTTGATGTCCCGCCGGATGAAGTCGTAGTCGACCACATTCCCCGGGGTAGTCCGAAGAAATCCCTGCTGTACCCAAACGTCATAAGGCACACCGTCGCGCCGGACGCGCTCCCGCATTCGCTCCTCCGGTATCCAGAAAACCGGCAGAACCGCATAACCCTTTCCTGATGGGAAGAGCATCACAAAAGCGGTCAGGTCGGCTTTGCTGGCCAGATCCAATCCGGCATAACAGGAACGGCCAGCCAAGTCTTCCTCCGGGACAGGGATGCAGCAGACATCCCAGGCCGCTAGGTCGATCCAGCGCTCCTCCTGCTCGGTCCACTGATTGAGGTAAAGCTGCCGGAAAGTGTTCTGCAGTGCCGGCACCCTTTCCGCCCTACGGGCCATAGTGCGCATCTCTTCCAGGGAGCGGAATTTGCCAAGTGCCGGATTGGCATCCTTCCAGACACGCTCGTCCCGCCAGTCATCGTCGGTATTTGCCCGGCGGATATAGGCAAAGAACGTTGGGTCGGAAACGATTCCGGTCAGGACCTTCTGAGCATATTCATCGAGCTCGTAGCAAAGCGAATGCCGGTCCCATCCGGCAGTGGAGATCCCGAACACCAGTGGCTGGCGCCGGGCCCCGGTCGAGGTGGTCAGCACATCCCAGAGATCGCGGCTCCTTTGGGTGTGGATCTCATCGAAGATCACTGCCGAAGCGTTAAAGCCATGGCTGCCGCCGGCATCGGCCGGTATGGCCCGATAGATGCTGCCGGTCTTGCGGTCAATGATCCGTTTTGTTGATGGCACCAGGTCGCAGCGGAGCGTGAGCGCTGGAGACCGCCGGACCATGTCGGCGGCTACATTGAAAACCAGGCTGGCCTGGTCCCGATCGCTGGCAGCTCCGTATACTTCGCCGCCCTGCTCGCCGTCCATGAGCAGCATGTAAAGAGCGACGGCTGCAGCCAGTTCGGATTTTCCGTTTTTCCGGGCCAGGCTGATGTAAGCCGTCCGGTACTGCCGGGTACCGTTCGAGTTCAACGTCCCGAAAAGCGGGGCAATGATGTCCTTCCATTGCCAGGGTTCCAGTTGGAAGGGCCTATTGGCCCATTCCCCTTTGGTGTGAACCAGGACTTCTTCACAGAAATTCTTGAACCGCAGGGCTGCCTCGGAAGGTTTCCCGGGTTTGTGTATCTTTAAAATCATTGCATCGGTTCATGGCCCGCTACCGCTTCTTCCCAACGATGAGTTCCAGGTCGAGCTGCTTCTGGGCCTCGTTGTCACCCACTTTCAGCCGCGATCGCGCCGAAGGAGTGCAGCCAAGCTCCGCGGCGGCTTTCAGGAGTCGCTCTTCGGCCATTTGCTTTATCCGGTAGTAGGGATGAATTGCTGTGTTTTCCCGACGAGTGACCAGAGGATGGGCCATTTTATTCAGATTCTTGACTGCATTATTCCAATCTGCCCAAGCCGACGCGTAGAAGGTAATCACGGCCATATCGGATGCCTTGAAGCAGCCCATGGCACGTAATTCCTGGTTGATCCGTTCCCACTCCACACAAGCTTCTCCCTGTAACACTTCCGGCATGGACGGTTCGCGGTCTGCTGGCTTCGGTTCGTTGTGTTTTATGGCTTGTTTCCCGGGATTCCCCCGAATCACCTTCATATAGGTGGGTACTGGCTTCCTACCTCTCATACAAATTCTATAAATAAAGCCAGTCTGGTTATCCGTCTTTTGCAATTACAGCCACCAGGCCGGTTTTAGAAATAACTGCCATTGATTCTAGAATTCCTTATTGACGAAACTGTTTGACAGTAATGGCGAGTACCAATACAATAGTTTTAAAACAATTAAAGCAGAAAACGGAGAGTAGATATGGCTATTTACTTTTGGAATCTGCAAGCATTAAAGATGGAGTTAGGAAAAGGCAATCTTCCCCAACCGCAGGCTTTCATGTACCTTTTGGTCAGTTCAATGAGTACCTCCTTGGTGCTAGGATCTACCCCTGAGTGGGCTATTATCACTGGATGGCAGGGCATTTTACTCTGGGCGCTAGGGTTAGCAATCACCGGGTATGGCATTTTTTATTGCTACCGTGCCAATGGCGGTGCAGATGGGATGGATTTCTTATCACGCTTCATATCACTCGGTTGGGTAATCGGCATTCGCCTGGGAGTATTTTGCATTCCACTTATTGTCTTTCTTTTTCTTTCAACAATGTACCTAACGGGAGGCTCCAGGTCCGAACCCAAGCCTATTTGGGTATGTATCATCTCACTTTTCGTGGGGATGATTTACTGGAGGATAGGAGCTAGCATGGCGGAGATTAATCTAAATTCCGGAAATCCATCAGCCGCCAGCAGTGAACAATAATAGCACCCCATTATAACCTTGCTAACTTTGTTGGGGTACCAAGCCAACCAATGTCCTGCTAATAGGGAATCGAGTTAAAATCTGCTTGAGCCTGGTCAACTCTACAAAACAATATTATTCCCTTTTGAATTCCCTGTTATTACCACTGTATTTTTGCTAATTTCTCGGGAATTCTCTCCTGGCTCGCGCCTTCGGTCTCCCGTCGCAGGTCCCAGAGATTTGCTCCCCCTTCCCCTTTTGTGGCAGCGGTGTTGTGCCTACATTTGCCAATTTGCTAGTTGAGTAGTTTTGATAACCTTTGTTGGTTGATACAGACAGCCAAGCAGCTATGGTGTTTGAAATGTGTTTCAGGGCGGAGCTCTTTGGAAAATATACAACTCAGTTCTTGCCGGTGGGGACGAGGCGCTGGAGTTCCTCGAACCAGTTCTGGACTAGGTTGAGTTGCGGGGGCATCCCCGAGGTTGGCTCCAGCATCAGGAAGCGCTGGTCGTCCGTGCTGATTTCAAATGCAAAAGCCCTCTTCAGGTCAAATAGATACTGAGGTGTTCCCAGGCGCATATCAGCAGGGTTCAATACGGGTACGGCGAAAAGCGCGGTGGCCGTCTGGTAAAAAAGCTCCCGGCCGTTGTGGCTCCATATTGAGGATAACCCTCCTTCCAGGGATACCCTTTTCTTGATTCCGGGACCGGGATAGGCCTGCACATAGACTTCCGCTTGTCCCGACTCATAGGAGCGATAGGAAAACCATCGTCCATCCGGCGAGAATCTGGCATTGAACTCATCGAATGGGGTTTTGATGAGGGGTCGTGCTTTCCTGGTGGAGAGAGAAAGCTCCCAAATATCCACTCTGGTTGATGGGTCCACATCGTTGTAAAGAAGGATGTCTCCGTCAGGTGAAAACGAGGTTCCATTCTGGGGATTAGGGCTCTGGGTAATCCTTTCCGTCTTACCGCTTCCATCAGTGGCGATCGAGAAGATGTTGTAGGTGCCGGACTGATCCGCCATGTACAAGAGGCGTTGGCTATCCTTGGACCAGACCCCGTACTGATCGCCATTGCCGAATGTCAGTCGGGTAAGCGGTTCGTCAGTGATCCTGCCGGCCCAGATATTGCTGGAATATCCCTCACGGATGACGACGGAGAACCTCTCCCCGTCCGGAGATAATGCCAGCTGTTGGAATTGCCGGTCGCGAGCCAGTACCCCTACGGTCACCCCTTTTCGATCCCTCCAAACCACATTCATGGCGGACCCCTCGGCCGACTTGTAGATTAGAGCTCCTCTGGCAGAGACATCATAAGGTGCGGCCCCTAGCGGGTCATCTTCCATGCTGTCGACAATCACAGACGAGGTGCCTCGGATCTCCATTCTTTCCAAGTCCAGGCGAACTGCAAGCAGGTGCTTGTCGGCGACATAAACCAGGTGGCCGGTGGGCAGGTAGCGAGGGAAGCTGCCTGATTCGACCAGCAGGCGCGGCTGACTCTCCCCGGGGCGAAGCACTGCAATGTTAGCATGCCCCTGCTTCAAGAGCGTAAACAGAATTCCTTTATTGCCAGGGAGAGGCTCCGGGGCCATATACATGATCGTACTGCCTTCATCCAGTTTGGCAATCGCCTGTGGTTCACCGCCATCGGCGGAGACCCGCCATAAACCCGATTGAGGCCAGCGGCCAAATAGAATGGTATTATCGTTCAGCCAACGCGCTGCTCCCCCCCCGACTTTGCAAATGACTTGCGGTGCTCCCCCGGATACAGCCATTTTCCACAAACCGTTGCGCCAGAAGGCAATCCATCGGCCGTCCGGCGAGAAAAATGGAGAGGCGGCCCCTTGGGTTTGCGGTAGTAAGTGCGGCCCCCACTCGTCCAGCCGGCGGATATAGAGATTCAAGCTTTGAGCGGTTCCGCCAGCAAACACTACGGTGCTGCCATCCGGCGAAATCGCCATACCCCTGGAAACAATAAAAGAGGTATCGCTGGACATTACCAGGGCGCTCCGCATGGATACTGTAGCCGTCCGGGTGGCAGCATCGGGCCACCAGGCAAAGATCAGGGCAATCGCCAACATGCCGGCCAGGGCCCAGGGCAGCAGGCGAAACCAACGGGGGCTGGGAGTCGCTTCGACATGAACCGGGGCCGCAACGGTATCCGGTGAATCTTGGAAGGCGTCATCCAGTTCCAACCGGGCATCGCTGATGACCCCGAGCCGCTGTCGGGGATCCTTGTGAAGGGCGCGCCGTAGCAAGCGCCGGATGGGGGTCGGGGTATCCGCGGGAAGTGCACTCAATTCGAGGTCCGCCTTGAGCACCGAAGCCAACACATCGGAGACGGTTTCTCCCTGGAATAAGCGCTGCCCGGTGAGCATCTCATACAGAACTACCCCGAAAGCCCAGATGTCGGAGCGTTTGTCCACTACTTTGCCCCTGGCCTGCTCCGGGCTCATGTAGGATGCGGTTCCTAAGATCACGCCGGGCTGGGTCATCCGCCGGGTGAAGGTTGGCGACTGGGAGATATCAGCGGCTAGCGACTCCTCCTGAATGGATTTAGCCAGGCCGAAGTCAAGGATTTTTACCTTACCTTCCGGTGTAATTATGATATTGGCTGGTTTCAGGTCGCGATGGACGATACCCTTGTCGTGTGCAGCTTCCAGCCCTTCGGCAATCTGGAGGCAGATGTCCAGGGTTTCCGCCAACGGAATCCGGCCCTTATTAATCCGTTCAGCAAGGGTTTGTCCCTCGACCAATTCCATGGCCAGGTAAGGTTGGCCTTCTGCCTCTTGCAGGCCGTAAATGGAGGCGATGTTGGGGGCATTCAATGTAGCCAGAATCCTGGCTTCTTGCGCAAACCGTGCCTTCCGTTCCGGATCAGAAACAAAGTCTTTGGGCAATACCTTGATGGCCACATCGCGGTTTAGGCTCGAATCGTGGGCACGATAGACCACCCCCATCCCGCCCTCGCCGAGCATTTCAATTACCTCATATTGGCCCAGTTTCTTTCCGATCATCGGAAGTTCTCAATCATCATCAGATCCGAGCCAGTCCCGACAGCATTGGAAAACAAGAAGGTCTTCCGGTCTGGGCTCACCCCCAAACCATTATTGGGCTGACCATCGAAAGTTGTGATCAGACGATTTGAACCCGAAGCAAATTCATGAAAACGAATGGAATATTTTTTGCCCGATTCGATCCGGTCGATATAATAAATCCCGTCTTCGAATACGGAAAAGGCCAGTAAATTCACGAAATCCAGGACCATTCGCTCCGCCCCCCCTTCTATCGGCTTGGCGAAAAGGGGCGCATACATTCCTTTGGTGTAATACAAGGTTTTGCCATCTACCGATTCAATAGCAAATAATCCTCCATTGTCGGTAATTTTCTGTTCTACGCCTCCATCGAGAGCTACCCTCCAAACTTCATCTCGCCCAGTTCGATCGGAATAAAAATAGATCCATTTGCCGTCCCGGGACCAATTCGGGCCAGTATTGTTTGCCGTTCCTGATGAAACCTGTTTTGGCCGTCCACCCTGGGCCTCAACGACGAAGATACGATTCAATCCGTCCTGTCCTTGCGAATCAAAAGCAATCAAGCGACCGTCCGGAGACCAACGTGGCGTACCTTGACTGCGGTCATGATCCTTGGTCAAGCGAACCGGGTGAGAACCATCGGCAGCTGCGAGCCACAGGTCAGACACATCGCCAGAACGATCAGAACTAAAGACGATTTTATTGCCATCGGGAGAGAATTGAGCTCCCCATTCCGTAAGGGAGGATGTCAGGAAGGGCTCCGGTTTCCCGTCCAGCTGATAGCGCCATATATCCATATTTCTTACCAACCGGTTAAAAGCCAGACGGCCTCCCGCAAGAGGGATGGTTGGCGAGAGAACCCCGTCGCCTGCCAGATCGATTCGCTCCGGCATTTGTCCACCCGAGGTTTCAACGCGCCAAAGGCGAAACGTCGTTCCCCAGTTCAAGGATCCGGCGTAGATCAAGGATTCTTGATCGTGGCTCCATACGAGTCCATCGATCATGCTACCCTGGCGAGTGATCCGGCGAGGGGTTCCTTGAGGTACATAGCCGGCGCCAAGAGGCTGCACAAAGAGGTCACAAGCCATTCTTATACAGGAAGAATAGGCTAGTTGACTGCCATCGGGAGAAATTACGGGGTTGGAATCATAGGCAGGAGCCTGCGGGTTGGTTAGACGGCGAGGTGTGCTGCCATCGCCGGGTGTTACGCGGTGGATTAAATCAGGGGTACGGGGCGGTTCCGTGTCATCCTCAGCCAGGGGGAAGACGGCCGTTCGCTTCCCATGCTCCTGCCCTAATGGGCAACCTTCCTGATGGTA
>CAINFC010000297.1 GCA_903847975.1 uncultured Acidobacteriota bacterium
CAAATCAGGTATCATGTCTGAAGCCGAGGGTTCCTTTGGCAACGATCATGAATCAAGTCCTGAAAATAGCGATTTCGGTATATGCGTCCTATCTGCTGCTGGCTCCTGCCCCGGAGCGCAGCACCGTTTATGCCGGCGCGCCGGAACCGCCGCCCGCCCTGCGACCGCTGGAAAAATATGGAGTCGATTTTTTCGATGAAACCGCCGGTCTGCCGCAATCCCGGATCCGGGCGATGGTGCAGACTCCGGACGGCTACCTATGGTTGGGTACGGACAACGGACTGGTTCGCTTTGACGGCGCCGCTTTTACCACTTTTGGCGTGCAGACCGGCAGCCTGGTCGATAATGAGGTCGGCGCCCTAACCCTGGACGGCGAAGGCGGTCTCTGGGCCGGCACGTATGGCGGCGGGCTGGCTCATATGAGCCACGGACAATTTACCCGCTATACCACCAAGGATGGGATTCCGGACGACATTATCCGCTGGCTGGACCGCGGTCCGGACGGAAGCATCTGGTTTACCACCTCCAGCGGCCTGGGGCGTTATGCCGGCGGACGGTTCACCACTTTTACGACGCGGGACGGCCTGCCCGCCAATGATCTGTCTGCCCTGTGCGCCCGCTCTGCCGAAGGGATTTTCGTTTCCGACGGGCAGATGCTGGCACGCTTCGAGAACGGCCGCTTCGTCCCGGCAGGGCCCGAAGGCCTGGTGCAGCGGTACGGCACGGTCAACTCCCTCGGAGCGGATCGCGACGGCGCCCTTTTCATCGTTCTCAGCCGGGCCGTTGCCCGCCTCCGCCAGGGAGGGATTTCCGTAACGGAGCTGGAAAACAGCTCGGGAACCACCGGCCGCGTTATGCACCAGGATCCGTCCGGAACGATCTGGCTGGGATCGCGCGAGGGGCTGTTCCGCTTAAACGGCTCCCGGCTGGAAGCCCTGCCTTCCGCGGGAGTCCGATCGCGCATGGGCGTGGTTTACAGCCTTTTGACGGACCGGGAAGGCAGCCTGTGGATCGGCCTGGAAGCCAACGGCCTGGCCCGGCTGCGCCCCGTCCAGATCGGCTGGATCGGGGCCGAGGACGGGCTGCCCGATGCCCGCGCCCGGGCCATCCTGCAGGATCGCGGCGGAACCACCTGGATCGGGACGTCGCGCGGCCTGATGCGCTCCCGGGGCGGTCCTTTTGAACCGGTGGCGGTCTCCGACCCCTCCCACATAATGGACATATCCGCCCTCGGCCAGGACCGGGAAGGAACCCTGTGGGCGGGATCTATCCGCAAGCTGTACCGGCTGCAGAATGGCCGCCTGGAGCCCTGTTCCGCCTGGGCAGACCGCGGAAACATCCGCAGCATCTACGGCGACCCGCTCGGCGGGCTCTGGATCGGGAGCGATGGAAACGGCCTGTTCCGCATCGAAGGAAATCGCATCGAGTCCGTTTTCCGCGGCGATTCGCCCGGGCAGAAGCGCATCCGGGATGTCCTGCGGGACCGCCACGGCGCTCTCTGGGCGGCCACCTTCGGAGGCGGTGTGGTCCGGTTCGCGGCAGATGGCAGCACGCTCTACACCGTGGAAAACGGGCTGGGAAGCGACTTTACCCTGGACCTTTTCGAAGACCGGAGAGGGACCCTCTGGGTGACCACGAGATCCGGGCTGAGCTGCTTCCAGAACGGGCGTTTCGTCAACATCAGCGCCCGGGAGGGACTGTACTGCTCCTTCATCCACAGCATGGAGGAAGATGCCGCCGGGGATTTCTGGTTCAGCTGCGTGCAGGGTGTTTTCAAGGTTTCCGGATCGGAAATCCGCGGCCTGATGGAAGGAAAAATCAAGGAGGTCTCTTCCCGCCATTTCGGATTCAGTGAAGGAATGAAAACGCTGTCCTGCACCGCCGGAACCTTTCCTTCCAGCTGCCGCACGGCCGATGGCCGGATGATGTTCTGCACGCTGAAAGGAGTGGCCGTGGTCGATCTCGAGGACCGGATCGCCAATCTTCAGGCTCCGCCGGTCCTGATCGAAAGGATGAAGATCAACGGACGGCCCTGCCCCTGGGACAAGGAAGGAATCATTGCGCCGGGTCAGGGGGAAGTGGAGATCACCTACACCGCAACCACTTTCCTGGAACAGAACCAGGTTCGCTTTCGCTACATGCTTGGCGGGTACGATGCCGACTGGGTCGAAGCCGGATCCCGGCGGTTCGCCTACTATGCGGGCCTGCCGCCCGGATCCTATCGATTCCAGGTCATCGCCTGCAACGGCAACAAGGTCTGGAATCAGACCGGAGCGGCGACCGCCTTCCGGCTACAGCCGCATTTTTACCAGACGGCCTGGTTTATGATGCTGTGCATGGCGGCAGCGGCTCTGCTGGTCTGGGGAGGGCACACCTGGCGCATCCGGCGCCTGAAAGCAGCGGAGCGCGAGCTGAAAAACCGGGTGGACGTAGCCCTGGCCAAGGTAAAGGTGTTGAGCGGGCTGCTCCCGGTGTGCGCCAACTGCCGGAAGGTCCGCAACGACCAGGGCTACTGGAATTCGCTCGAGCAGTACATCGTGGAACATTCCGACACCCGGATTTCCCATGGGATATGTCCGGACTGCATCCGCGAGCTTTACCCCGACATGGCGGACAGCGTACTGTCCGCCAAAACCAAAGAACCCTAATCCCACGAGGAAACCTGCGATGTTCCGTTTAAAATCGCGCCGATCCTTTATCGCCTCCGCCGGTGCCGGGGCCCTGTTTTCCAGCGTTTCCGCTCGGGCGCAGGATCGACCGCCGGTCATTCCCGGTTTCGAAAAAAGCCCCGCGGCGGCGGACGCCAGCAAGGACTGGCGTCCGGTTTCGGACCGCAGAATCCGGGTGGGCATTGCCGGATACGGCGTGTGCAAATTCGGCGCGGCCTTCAGCTTTCAGGACCACCCCAACGTCGAGGTAGTGGCTGTCACCGACCTCTTCCCCGACCGCTGCGCCGAACTTGCCAAAGTCTGCCGCTGCCGAAAAACCTACCCGTCCATCGAGGAAATGCTGCAGGAGGACCGGATCGAGGCGGTCTTCGTGGCCACCGATGCTCCCAGCCATGCCGATCATTGCATCCAGACGCTGCGGAAAGGCAAGCACGTGGCTTCCGCCGTCCCGGCGGTTTTCGGTTCCCTGGAGGATGCCGACCGCCTGTGGCAGGCGGTCAAGGAGAGCGGGAAAAAATATATGATGTTTGAAACCTCCTGCTTCCACCAGGACCTTTACGCCATGCGGGCTCTGTATCGCGCCGGGCACCTCGGCAGGATCGTTTATGCCGAAGGGGAGTATTACCACTACATGGAACAGCCGATCCCCTCCTTCCGGGACTGGCGTGTTGGTCTCCCGCCGCAGTATTATCCGACCCACTCCAACGCATATTATATCGGCATTCACGGCGGCAGTTTTACGGAGGTGTCCTGCATGGCGATGCCCAGCCGGATCGAGCACCTGAAGTCGGAAAACAACCGCTACCGCAACTCGTATGGCACCGAAACGGCTCTGTTCCGCACCAGCGAAGGCGGCTCGGCCCGGATGTGCGTATCCTGGGACACTCCCGGACACGAAGGGGAGATGGGGCGCATCCGCGCTCAGAAAGGCGCGGTGGTTGGCGGCTTCCAGGGACTGGATAAAAACCTGCCGGAGATGCGCAAGCCCTCCACGCTGCCTCCCGGAGTGGAACCCGGGGGACACGGCGGATCGCATGGCTATCTTACCCACGAGTTTGTCAACGCGATCCTGGAAGACCGCACCCCGCTGGTCAACATCGCCTGGGCCCTGAACATGACGGTGGCCGGCATCGTTGCCCACCAGTCTGCCGTCAAGGGCGGTGAGCTCATGAAGATTCCTCAGTACTCCCTGTAGCCCCGGTTCGTTCCCGCCGGCCTTTATCTTTCCCGATGCAAAGGAGATTTCCCATGGTTCGTCCCGATTCCGGAATGCGAATTCTGCTTGCCGTCCTTATCACTTTATTCGTCCTGTCCCCTGCACCTGCGGCCGCCCAGCAGCGGATCGGTACCGTGTCGGTCCGGGTTTCCCTGGATCACCCCGACTGGCTTTATACGCCGGGCGAGGCGGTTCGATTCCGAATCACCGTCAGTCAGGACGGACAGCCGCTGCCGGATGCCGCGGTTACTTACAGCATCGGCCCGGAAATGATGCCGCCCACGGTGGAAAAGACCGTCGCCGTCCCCCCGGGCGGCCTGGTCGTGGAGGGAGGCACCATGAAAGGTCCCGGATTCCTGCGTTGCGTGGCCACCGCGGAGAGGAACGGGCGCAAATACCGTGGCCTGGCCACTGCCGGATTCTCCCCGGAGCAGATCCAGCCGACGACCACCGATCCGGCCGACTTCGATGCCTTCTGGAATGCCGGCAGGGAGGCTCTGGCCCGGATACCGATGGACGCCCGGCTGACCCTGCTGCCCGAACTCTGCACGGCGACTGTAAATGTCTACCACCTCAGCTTGCAGAATGTAGGAGGGGATCCCGGCGGAGCTCCGAGCCGCCTGTACGGCATCCTGGCGGAGCCCAAAGCGGACGGCAAGTACCCGGCAGTGCTGGAAGTCCCTGGCGCCGGCATCCGCCCCTACCGGGGCCGTGTCGACCTGGCGGAAAGCGGCATGATCACCCTGCAGATCGGCATTCACGGACTGCCGGTCCAGCTACCCCAGGAAGTGTACGATTCGCTCGGGCGCAGCGCGGTAGCGGGCTACTGGGCATATAACCTCGACAACCGGGAGCGCTACTATTATCACCGGGTTTACCTGGGCTGCCTTCGGGCCAATGACTTTCTCACCTCCCACCCGAAATTCGACGGCACGAGGCTGGCCGTTGCCGGCGGGTCCCAGGGCGGAGCGCTCAGCCTGGTGACCGCAGGGCTCGATCCCAGGGTCAAGGTTCTTGCCGCCTTCTACCCGGCACTTTCCGACGTGACCGGCTACCTTTTCGACCGCGCCGGCGGCTGGCCGCACATGTTTCGGGCCTCCGGCCCCTCCTCGCACCGCACGCCGGAAAAAATCGAGACCTCGAAATATTACGACGCGGTCAATTTTGCCCGCCGTATCCGGGTCCCGGGTCTTTACAGCTGGGGGTTCAACGACGAAACCTGTCCGCCGACCTCCATGTACTCGGCCTACAACGTGATCCCTGCGAAGAAAGAGCTCCTGCTGGCCCTGGAGACCGGGCACAACCAGGTTCCGGAACAGAGCGAACAGGTAAAAAACTGGCTGATCGGCATGCTGAAGCCCTGACACCTTTTTACGGCGGCGTCTGTAGAGATAGCTTCGCAAGAAGTCCCTCTGCCCATCTGAAATATCCGGACGGCCTTATTCTTCCTTCCTGACCTTCCCTTCTTCCTGTGAAAATAAGGCTTACAGGAAAGAAAGGAAGAGCGGGAAGAAAAGCGGAAGGGCCTGTCGTCAGCAAACGGGGACTTCTGACCGGGCCGTCAGCAGGGACAAATTCGTAAAAAGCCCCTTCCCCTTTCCTTGAAAAAACGGAGGACATCTTTATTCCTTCCTGACCTTCCCTTCTTCCTGTGAAAAGAGGAGGTCGCCGGGAGGAAAAAGCAGGGGACCGGCGCTTACGCTTCGGGCGAAGCATCCAGCGCAGCCCGTATTTTCGCGGTGAGATCCCGGGCGCGGAAGGGCTTTTCGATGAAAGAAATCCCTCCGTCCAGCACGCCCTGATCGGCGATGATGTCGGCCGTATATCCGGACATATAAAGCACCTTCATGGAGGGGTAGCCAGGAAGAATCTGGCTGGCCAGCTCGCGGCCGTTCATCCCCGGCATGACCACATCGGTCATCAGCAGGTGGATCCGGCCGGAATGATTCTTCGCCAGTCGCAGGGCATCCGCCGGCGTGGCGGCCGCCAGAATCCGGTACCCGTAGCCTTCCAGCATGGAACGGGTCATATTCAGGATGGCCTGATCATCTTCCACCAGCAGAATGGTCTCGTTTCCCTGCCCCGCGGAGGATCCCGCCTTGCCGTCCGGGCGGCTTTCCTCCACGGCAGAATCGCAGCGAGGAAAATAAATGCGAAAGGTAGCACCTTTCCCCGGCTCACTGTCGACCTCAATAAAGCCCCGGTTCTGCTTTACGATCCCGTACACCGTAGCCAGCCCGAGCCCGGTGCCCTTGCCCACATCCTTGGTGGTAAAGAAAGGCTCAAAGAGCTTTCCCCGTGTCTCCCGGTCCATTCCGCAGCCGTCGTCACTGATGGCCAGGAAGATATAAATCCCGGGCTCAAACGCCGCATCGGACGGATCGACCGGTTCCTGCAGGGCCTGCGTACCGGTTTCGATGGTGATCCGCCCCATACCGCGGATGGCATCCCGGGCATTGACGCACAGGTTGGCCAGGATCTGGTCGATCTGCAAAGGATCCATCTTTAGATGGCCCAGCCGGGAGCCGGGCAGCCAGATCAGCTCGATATCCTCGCCGATCAGGCGGCGAAGCATCTTGAGCATCCCCTCAATGACGCTGTTCAGATCAAGCACCCGGGGTGAAACCACCTGCTTTCGGGCGAAAGACAGCAGCTGGCGGGTAAGTTCGGCCGACCGCTCCCCGGCCTTGCGTATTTCCTCCAGGTCATCGAAGACCGGATGATGGGTGTCCAGCCTGGCGAGCGCCAGTTCCACATGCCCCAGGATCACCCCCAGCATGTTGTTGAAGTCGTGCGCCACGCCTCCGGCCAGGCGGCCTACGGATTCCATTTTCTGGGCCTGGATCAGCTGGGCCTTGAGCTTTTCCTTCTCCTCCTCCGCCCGCTTGTGCTCGGTGATATCGGTAAAGATTCCCAGCACGCAGGCCTGATGATCCAGCTCCAACAGGGTGGTTTCGACATCGGCAAAGAAAACGCTGCCGTCCCGGCGGAGCAGAGGAAAATCCTGGAGGCCGACAATTTCGCCGCGCAGGATCCTTTCGAATTCGTGCATGACCGCGGCCCGGGCCTGCGGGGGATGCAGGTCGGCCGGGCTCATCTGCAGGATTTCCTCCCGGCGGTAGCCCAGCATGCGGCATATGGTCTCGTTCACCAGCACGATGGATTTACTTTCCCGCTCGACGGCGATAATCCCTCCGGGGGCGTTCTCCAGCACGATCCGCAGGCGGTTCGCGCTGCGGGCCAGCTCCTCTTCCATGCGCTTCCGGTCGGTGATATCCCGCGCCAGAAAGACCGCGGAAATCACCCGGTCGCCGAGAAAAATGGGAGAGGCCGTCACATCGTAGTATCGCCACTGGCCGTCGGGGCCCGGGCCCAGGGATTCGTACTGGCGGGACTCGCCCCGCGCGAACACCTGCTCCAGAACCTCTTCGACCAGGGATCTCATCTCCGGAGGAACAAAGTCATAGATCGTCGATGACAGAACCTGATCCCGGGTAAGACCGGGATGAATGCGGTTCACATAGGTAATGCGTCCGGATCGGTCGCTTTGCAGAATGGTATCGGCAATGTTGTCGGTGATGCTGCGCAGCCGTCCTTCGCTTTCCTGCAGGATCCTCTCCGACCGCTTCCTCTCGTTGATGTCGCGGGTGGTACCGGCGATGCCGATGATGTGACCACATTCGTCGTACATCGGGTTCAGGACCACTTCGAAATACTGCCTGCCCCCCGACGGGATGGGAGTCTCCGTCTCCGCCACTACCGTGGCGTCGGTCTCATATACCCGCTGGTGCAGCCGAGCCCATTCGGCGCACTGCTCGGGCGGAAACCCAAGCTCCTCGTGCGTTTTGCCCAGAACTTGCTCGGCGCGAAGTCCCAGCAGCCGGCAAAGGCTGCCGTTGGCGTGAGTGAATCGCCCCTGCCGGTCGTAGCTGTAGATGCAGTCCCGGCTGGCGGAATCGATCAGCTTGTAGCGTTCCTCGCTGGCCCGCAAGGCCTCTTCCGCGCGCTTGCGCTCGGTGATATCGTGTATGGCCGGCAGAAGAATCAGCCGGCTGTCCAGCGGAAACGATACAATCGAGACTTCCACCGGGAAAATGGTCCCATCTTTTTTCCGGTGGTAACGCA
>CAINFC010000298.1 GCA_903847975.1 uncultured Acidobacteriota bacterium
GGCGCGAGTGCTTGAGATCGGTGCAAACGTCGAAGTGCTGGTGACATCCGTCCAGCCGCCCCAACCGCCGGCATAAGTATTGGTGTATATGCCGGCCCAGGTGGCTGCCGCTATCGCCATGGATGCAACCGGCCAATCGGTTGTATTCGCGTAGACACGCCCGTCGATTGAATTGAACGCTGTTGGCGGAGGCCCTCCACTGTAAACGCCAAAATTTAGATCACGAACATGGGTGTTGGTGATCAGGGCCGAAGTACTGGACAGGCTGGACCATCCGTTAACCGGGTGGAAAAGCCAGATTCCCTCTTTGTCCGTCCCTACGATATTGTAATAGGTGGGACCATCCGTGTCCACGTAGAGTGCCAGCGAGGTGACATCAGCACCAATGGAAGTGGAGAGCGGATTGCCGCCGCCTAGCTTTAGCTCGGACCAGGCTGTGCCGTTGTACGTGTAAACTCCACCCAGATCGGTCCCAATAACTACATAGCTCGAGGAATAGGCGAGCACGGTATTGATATTCTGAGCTGTCGGAGAGGTTCCTACCGCCGCCCACGTGGTTCCGCTCACCGCCCGGCTATAAATGCCGCCGCCGGCCGTACCGATATAAACCACATCCGTTGCCGGAGTTGTGTCTACATAAATACCCCGGATCGACTTCTGGTTGACGGTTGTTAACCCGGTGTTGATTTCGGTCCAGACGGGAGTAGCCGCCTCGGCATCCGCGCACTTGAAAACGCCTCCGTACTCCGTGGCCGCAAACAACATCCCTCCGGAAACCGCCAGACCGGAGATGTTGAAATTGGTCAGCCCGGAATTGACTTGAGTCCAGGCGATATGGTCTGCCGTACTGAAGTTCGTGGTTAAAGCATTCGAGGAATCATGGGGCACACCCATGTAAATTCCTCCGCCAATGGTTCCTGCAAAAACCCGGTCGACATAACTGACCGGCAGAGAGACCAAGGATGTCACCGTTGTGTAATTCAACGCTTCCGTGGTCAGTCCGTTGGCTGCCGTCCAGTTGGCACTGGCGGGATTGGTGGTGCGCCACACGCCGCCCCAGCTTCCAACCAGGATGGCATTCGGTGTGGCGGCAAATTTCACCACAGAAGTAATCGAACCCCCGAACGGGCCGTAACTGGTCCATGCATTGTCTCCGGCCAAGGCTGTGCCGGCTGTCAATACCAGAACAGCCAAG
Source organism: uncultured Acidobacteriota bacterium (assembly GCA_903847975.1). Lineage (GTDB taxonomy): Bacteria > Acidobacteriota > UBA6911 > CAINFC01 > CAINFC01 > CAINFC01. Next base: position 1,196 of record CAINFC010000298.1, read on the forward strand.
CATACAATCCAGGCCGGAGTTGTACGGGAATTTGAAACAAATCGAATGAATTTTCTCATTCCTCTATCCTCCAATTGTATGAATTAATGTTATCTGTGTCGCTCTCCGTTTTGTAACAACCGAAAAGCAATCACTCTTCCCAATTTCCATGAAATACAAAACAACTCACCCTGCAAAGCAGAAAATCCACCCGATGAGAGACCCGTCCATTTGTGTTCCCACCAACGGAGCAAAACCATCTTCCACGAGGGGCAGAAAGACTTTTTTGACTTCCTAGCAATTAAGAATCGACAAAAAACGCAATTTCTTTAATCTTTTTCCTCATTAAACAGGAAAAACTTTACACCTCCTATAGGGCATTTTGACTATTCCTTATTATTTGATATCGTTTAAGTTGATAAACCTTAAGTAAAACAACATGGTTTAAAGCAATTCCATTGCCAAAAAGGGGAAATTTGGTTAAAAATAAAAAGAAAGTTGCCCAAGCAGACGGTTTCGCCCGTGCCTCCACAAACCGATTCCGCGGGATCGCTTCATCGCTTCCAATGGAGGATCCCCGGGATCGATGGGTTTACTTGCTCCTTTTTTCTGGAATTGCGTTTGTTCCCCTCCTTATTCGTATCCATGTTTCGCTGTTTATCGCTCCGAAATTCACTTTCGATGTCTTTGCCACCGGTATGCAAGGGGAAGCTTTTGCCTATTATAAGTTTCTGGCATTATGCTTTATGAGCCTATCCGCTGTTGGCCTGCTGCTGGCAAAAATGTTCTTCCGGGGATTCAGGCTTGATCCATGCTATACCCATATACCCATGCTGGTATTGGCGTTCTGGCTATTGCTGTCCCTTGCCTTCGCCGATTTCAGAAGTATCGGACTTTACGGCTTTTTCGACCGCAAGGAAGGTGTTCTAACTTATCTGGGCTTTCTTACTTTGGCCCTGGTCTTCGCCCAATTTCATTTCCCCAAAAAAAGCCTGGTTTTCATTTCGGTAGGGCTCGCCATTCCCATGGTTGCAAATTTCGTCCTTGCCTTTAGCGCCTATTTGCTGCAGTTTGATCTGGGGAAAACAACAGGACTTCAGGGGTGGATAAAACCGGGAGACTTTCAAGGCACTGCAGAATTCTCTCTTACATCCCTCTTTGAAAATGTCAACTACAGCAGCGGGGTGAGCGCCGCTGCCTGCGTCTTTTTTTTGACTGTCGGATTATTGACTCCCGAGCGGAAGAGGAAAATTTTTCCGGCGCTCATGGCTTCTGTTTCCTTTTTTAATATTGTCGCCGCCAGTTCCATGAGCGGCTTTGTCACTTTAGCCGGCGTCCTCCCGATTGTCGGTATCGTCGCTTTTTTGAAATTTCCGCAGCGGTCGGTTGCCGCCGGATTGCTTCTGCATCTGGTTTGTTTTGCGACCATCTTCGCCGGTTCGGTGGTTGTCAATCCGGAAGGGTATGATGAAATTGCCGGCTTTTTCCGAAAGTTCCAATCCCCCCAGGAACCGGAAAAGTCGCCATCCATTACGGCAATGCCACTCCCGACCGATCGCCAGGTCCCCAGCTCGGCGGTTTCCACCACAACGCCTGCCGTCCCGAGTACGATGCCTGTTGTGTCACCCACCACCACCAGCCTGCCCCCTATTGGGGAAGACCGCCTTCGGAGAATAAAAGACGCGCAAAGGGAAAAGGAGGAGCTGGCCGTTGCCATGACCCGGCCCGATGCGGTTGGAATCGATCCGGTGCGCGCCTATATCTGGTCGCACTCCCTGGCGCTGATCCGCCAAAGACCGCTTTTCGGCTACGGTCTGGATTCTTTAACCTTTTATATACCGCAAAACAACCAGGCTCGCGTAGCGGCATTCGAAACCACTTTTGCCGCAACCAAAAACCACAATTTTTACCTGAGCATGGCTTTCGGGGCCGGAATCCCTGCTCTGCTTGCACTCCTGGTCCTCTTTGCTCTTCATATTTTCCAGACCGTCCGCTCCATCCTGCGCTCGGTTCCTTCGGAAAGTGCCATTCTTCGCCTGGCTCTGTTCGGGTATTTCCTGGCCTACCTGGTTCAATGGCTGGTCAACGATTCCACCATCGGCAGTTCCATCGGCTTCTGGATCCTGCTGGGTCCGGCGGTGGCCTTAAATCGAAAGGAGAGGCCGCAGGACGTCGGGCCCCCACGGGAAAACATCGTCTTCCTCGCAACTCTTGCCGCACTTATCATTGCTTTGCCTTTCTTTGCCTGGCAGGCGGAAAGGGAAAACCAGGACCACCTGAACTTTATCGAGCGAACCGAGCAGGCCAAAGCCCTGGCCAGGAACGGAAAACATAAGGAAGCTCTGCCGATTCTCCAGGAGCTGGAAAGAAGGCAGGCGGATGATTTCCGGATTTTGTGGCAGCTGGGAATTTCCCTTTTCCAGACGGGGGACTATGCCCGCAGCGAAAATTACTTCCGGAAAGCGCGAAAAGCCAACGAGCTGATCGTATTGGAACCCGGGTACCTGCTGCAATTTGCGGAAATCGAACACAACCTGGGCCGATACGAAATTGCCGATGTCTACCTGAATGCCTTCAAGGGAATATCGGGCGACCCGGTTTTGATGAAGGAGGCCGAAGAGCTGCAAGCACGAAACAAAGCCAGAATGCTTACAAAAAGCACGAACTGACTGGACCTAAAATTGCGTTACAATTAACTCGGGACCCGGACGGATGGGATCACGAGTGACCTTTTCGGTCCACCCTGTTTTATCGATGTGTGCGGAGGCGAATCAACTCTGCCATTTTGGATTTCTTCACATTTTTGGATGGAATGTAGGAAATGATATTCGTTCCGGAATCGTTGCTGCCGGGAAAACGTGCCTGGGGAATGGCTGCCTGCATAGCTTTTTGTGCCTGCCTGGGTGCGGCCGCCTCCGCATTCATTCCTTTTTTTGAAGGGCACATTCATTCAGATACCGCTGCTGCTGCCGGTCTCAGCCTCGGTTCTGTTTCCGGCGACTGCCGCGCAGCGCTGGAGATGCCGCTGCTTTTTACCCAACCGGACAGCACCCCGGCTTCCTCCCTGTCCCTGGAACTGACCTGGCCCACGGATGCCTTTGAAGAACGGTACCTGCAGCCCGGCAGCGACTTGAACCAGCCCCGGATCGTCCGCGGATCCGGTCTGTCGGATGCCGCCGGTATCAACTTTCCTTTTTTCTCTTACCCGGTCGAACAGCAGGGACAGCCCGTTGCCGGCCGATGGCGCCTGGTGATTTTTCCCAACACCCAGGATCCCGCCGCAGCCATCCCCGCCGGCGAAATCCTGAGAATCCGGTTTCTGCCCAAAATCAGCGCTGCCGCCGGCAGTTATACGGTTCGGTTTCTGCCGGATACCCTATTGCTCTCGACCGCCTCCGGCCGCATTCTTCCGGCACCGGCTGCCACGGACGGCACGGTCACATTGGGAAATTGCCCGATCTCCAGCAGCACCACGTTCGCCATCACAACCACCACTTCGGCCGCCACCACGACCACCCTTCCGGCCTCCGGGCCATCGGTGCGCAGTTTCACCGGGTGTTACGCGGTTGGGTCTCCGCTCGGCGTCAGCGTAACGGTCTCGCCGCCAAGCAATACCCAATCCTACCTGGCCGAGGAAACCACACCATCCGGATGGACCGTGACCAACGTCAACAATGGAGGAAAATGGGATGCGGTCAACCGGCAGGTAAAATGGGGGCCTTTTTTTGACAGCCTTCGCCGGACTTTCACCTACCGGGCCGTGCCGGATGTGCAGCCTTCGGGCACGCCGGTGTTTGCCGGCAAGGTCAGCTTCGACGGAAATGTGGTCGAAACCATCGGCGACCGCAGCGGCGCCCCGTGTCGCTTTCACCCCGGCGATACGGATATGAACTGGCGCATCACAGCCGAAGAGCTTAAACTTTACGGGGGCGCCTGGAAAGCGGGAAACTCCTGGATGATTCCACCGAGCCCCATCCCGCTCGATTACAGCATCCGTGCCGCCTACCTGTGGAAAACCGGCGAACTCTACAACCAGAATCAGACGGCGACTTGCCCTCTGTGCTGGTTTTCCACGTTTTCCGGCAATCCGACTCAATCTGCCCCGGACAAAACGGAAGCTTCTTCCGGCTCTGCGGTACGATCCATGCCGCTAACCTATATCCCCAACCAGCAGGTATCGGTCTACATAGCGGTATACCCCGCCGGTTCCGTCGTGGCATTTGGGGCAGAGGAGGAGGTTCCCTCCGGCTGGGAGGTACAGAGTGCGGACAACGGGGGCACATGGGACCCCGCAGGAAGGAAAGTCCGCTGGGGTCCTTTCTACGGGTATACCCAGAAAGTTCTGAGTTACGTGGTTCTGCCCCCCTTTTCCGATTCGGGAACCAAGGCTTTCACGGGCTACGTCTCCTTTGACGGTGTTAACAGCCTTATCGCGGGGCAGAGCACGCTGCCCCCCGTTTCCACCACATTGGCATCGAGCACCACAACGACCACGCTATCGCCGACCACCACGATTCCGGGCACGGTCCGCTTTTTCCCTTCCTTAACCAATTCCACGGACCGCCGGACCAGCATGTCGGTTGCCAATCCTTACCTGACGGACGCACAGATCACTTTCGAGGCCTACTCCAACAGCGGGGAGCGGGTAGCCACCTCCGTCAACTACGTGCTCCCCTCGCAGCAGCAGCTGGCGCGCATGGGGGGAGAAATTTTTCCGGGGCTGTCCTCCGACTTCAATGGCTGGATGGTCATGAAGAGCAACCTTGGCTCGCTCCCCTGCTTTTTCATGCTTTTCGACGACCGGCTCCATTTCATGGACGGTTCCACGGTAACGGACAAGGTGGTTCAGGAGTTCCTGTTTCCCCTCAAAGATGACGCCGAGTTGATCCTCTTAAATCCCTTGACCGGAAAAACGGTTCCCTACCGGATGGAATTCATCAGCACGCAGGGAAGCATCCTGGCCTCGCAGTCCGGCAATGTTCCACCGTTGGGAAGGGTAGTGTTGAACTCCGCCAAGCTGGTGCCCGACCCGGCCATTCCCGGATATTTCCGGGGGTTCTCCGAAGCGGGACTGGTGGCGCTGGAGATCGTCCAGCAAAGGACCGAATGGATGGCCCTGCTGAACGGAATCGATGTCCAGGGCGGCGCGGAAGAGCTCTTTGCCCCTCACTACGTGGTCGGCAACGGTTATGAAACCTCGATGGACGTGATCAATCTTACGCTCAATCCCAACCCGATCCGGATGGAGCTGTTCGACTCCAGCGGACGAAAGCTGGGTTCCACCGTTCAGGCCATCCTTCCCGGACGCGGCTCGCAGAGATTTTCCGGGGTGGAGATGTTCGGGGCCACTCCGCCGGTAAATGGTTACGTCCGTCTGCGGGGCGGGAAGCTGACCGGTTCGGTTCTGTTCACCGATCCGGCGGCCCGCTTTATCGGCAGCGCCCTGCAGTTTGTCGGCACCGGGCAAAAGGAATTTATTTTCTCCCAGGTGGCCCAATCCAAAACTTTTTACACCGGGCTGGCGGCGATCAACCCCAACAATCAGCCGGCTGCGGTGCGTGTGGAAGTATATGAGGACGAGTGGGGAGTTCCCCGGGGTTGGGGCACCATTACCATTCCCGCCGGCGGCAAAATCAGCCGGCTGCTGAACGAGCTGGTGGGCCCGCTCCCGGTGATGACCCGAGGCTACTTCCGGGTCAAATCCGACCAGCCGATCGCCACGTTCGCGGTATTTGGAACCTGGGACGAGCAGGCTCTTTCTGCCATACCCCCGCGATAGCCGTCGGAACAAAGCAGGGATTTTGCGTCCTCCGGACTAATTGGAATCGCTGGCTGTGACCGGAACCGTGGTGAACAGCTGGTAATTATTAATGAAAAGCAAACCGACGGGTACCAGGCCGGCCGTGGAGCTGACTTCAACCACTCCTTCCTGCGGGATGGCCAGGCTGGGAAAGATCTCTCCCATGAAGCGGGCCATCTGTCCCCCGGGAGGAATGGAGAGCAGGACCGAGGATCCCCCCACCTGCCCCGAAGGGTTGAAATAGCGCAAAGTAATCTGCGCCGTCTGGCTGCCGGGATTCGCTATTGCCAAGGCCGCCTCTGTCGCCTGCCCCAGCAGCGGCAACGCCATCCGGAAGTTCCGCAGCCGCAAAGAAGGAAGAACCGTGGCCTGCGAGATCACCGTTTGCCTGTCGAGCGACTGGTAGACCAATAACCCCCCTACGGCACCGTCGGCATGGACCTGGCACCATCCGCTGAGAGTGCCGGCTTGCGTCGGGGCATCCACAGAAAGCTTGCGGAAACCGTTGACCGGAATCGTCACGCTGGTGCCGCTTTGCGATACGCCGTCGATCGTTAAAACCAGGGGTTGTCCTCCGGCACCCCGGAAGTCGACCTGCAGGGATACCGTACGAGCCGCCAGGTTGTTCAGGATCAGGAAGCTGCGCCAGCCGCCGCCCGCGGCGACCTGGGCGAAGTCCAAGGTGTATGGACCGGCGGGAAGGGTGGTGCTGGTGGTGGATCCCGTGGTCGTGGTCGTGGTGATTGTCGTGGTCGAGGAGGAGGCCGGCGAAAGGGTTCTGGCCCCGGTAATCGGAACATCCGTGGAACCGAAGGAGGCCGCACCGCTGAATGTTTGCACTCCGGAGGCGTTGGCCGGGGGAGTGACGGAATAGCTGAACGACCGGGTGTTGGCATCGAAAAACAAGCCCCATTTCACCTTCCGGTTCGTGGCGTCATACACCCCGTTGTTGCTGACAGCCGATACCGTCCAGCCGGAAGGAGGCATATCTTCCAGCGCATAGGCCTGGGTTCCGGCATCCGGTACGACGTCAATAGTTACGGTGATCGGGGCACCGCCCGGCGTGTAAACAGCCGAACTGAACCGGGATACCGCCGTTCCTCCGGCCAGAACACCGGCAGTCGTACCGAAGAGGGCGATCCACAAAAAGAAAGGAGAGGAATGAATACAACCTTGGCGCATGCTTGCTTTCCTTATTCTTATACCGTTTATTTCCGCACTCGAGCTACAGAACCCGGAATATTATGACACAACAGTCAACGATTCCTTTTTTTCGGCGCACTCCTCATAAACCCGCATCACCCGATCGATCATCCTTTGGACGGTAAACTCCTGCTCGACTCTTGCCCTGCCGGCCCGCCCCATCCGGCGTAGTTTCTCCGGATCGGAAAAGAGATTTTGTATCGCTGCACAGAGCACAGCGGGCTGGTCCGGCGGCACGACGCAGCCGGTCACCCCATCCTGCACCACCCAGGAACTTCCCGTACCGACCTCGGTTGTCAGACAGGGAAGCCCGCAAGCCATGGCTTCCAGCAGAACGGTTCCGAACGCTTCCGCTCGCGAGTTGGCGGGCAATACAAAAAGGTCCGCCTGGTGGTAGACATGAGCCAGAGTGGCATCGTCGATTTCTCCGAGGAATGAAACCCGACCGCTTATCCCCAGCTGCCGGGTCAGGGATTCCCATTTTCCACGCATAGGCCCGTCGCCGGCAATTGTCAGCCGCACATCGGGAAGCGGAACCAGAGCGTGCAGCAGGTTGTCGAGCCCCTTGTAATAGCGCAGTCGCCCGACGAATAAAATGCGGCCTGAAAAAGGAGCCTGCTTTTCGGCAGGATGAAAAAACTGGGAGTCCACGCCCAGGGGCACGGTCCGGCTTTTCGCGGCATGCGGCGAAAGCCACCGGGAGGAACGCAAGTACGCCTCGCTGGTCACGATCAGCCGTCGGGCGTGAGCCAGAATGCGCCGATAAACCGGGCCGTAAAGGCGCATCAGGTTTTTCTGCCGGATGACATCGGCATGGTGGGTGATCACCAGCGGAATACCGTGCCGCCCAAGCCAGGCGCTCACTTCCCCGAGAGGATAGGGCGAGTGCAAATGAAGAATATCGGCGGCTTCCTTCCTCAGCAGGAGGGGCTGCTTCCAGCTGAGGGGCATGGAGGCGGCGGTTCCCAGTCGTCCGGCGCGGACGAGGCGCACGCCGTTCAACCAGGATTCGCTCGATTCCGGACCCGGACTGCACACGCATGCTGTGACCTTGTGTCCCTGGGAAGCCTGCGCTTCCGCCAGAACCCGGACATGGTTTTCGATGCCTCCGAGAACCGGGAAATAATCCTTGTAAATATGGAGGATTTTCAACCGCTTCCTTTAACCGCCTTTCCCGGCTGCAAGTTCCCAGCGCCACAGAATCCGCGCGCTGATCAACAGGACGGCGCAGCCGATTGCAACTCCGCTTTGGGGAGAGGCGAGCAGGATCCCCAGGGCAGCCATACCGCATAGCAAGCCGGCCGCATAAATCAGGAAAACTGCGGATCTCTGGCTCATTCCCATTGCCACCAGCCGATGGGAAATGTGATCCCGGCCGGGAGTTGTGAGCGGGTTTTTTCCCCGGCGTAAGCGGGAAAAGGTCACCAGGAAGGTATCGAAAATGGGAACCCACAGGACGGCGATAGGAATGATCCAGGAAACCCAGCTGGGCTCCTGGGGAAACCGCAGTTTGATCCCGATGCAGGCCAGCATGAAGCCCAGCAGAAGGGAGCCGGAATCTCCCATAAAAATGGATGCAGGATAGGAGTTGAAAAAAAGAAACCCCATGCTGGCCCCGAGAATGGAGGCTGCCAGGGCGGAAACCAGGTATTGCCCCTGGCTGACGGCAAACAGGGTGAAAAAAGCGGCGCAAAGGGAAGCAAGTCCGGCGGAAAGGCCATCCATATTGTCAAGCAGGTTGAAAGCATTGGTGATTCCCACCATCCAGAACAAGGTGAGCAGGACATTGATCCATTCGGGGAGCCAGTCCAGCTGAACACGGATTCCGCCGGCATAAAGGCCGGCCGCAACCAGAACCTGCACCAGGAGCTTAATCGAGCTGTGCAGGGCCTTGCGGTCATCCATCAGGCCGGTCAGGGAGATGAACGTGGCTCCCATGAGCACGGCGATCAATTCACCCAGCAGATAATCCCTCAGGAGAAGAAGGGAAAGGGTCACCGCAAAATAGATGGCAACGCCGCCGAGCAGAGGAACCGGGCTGCTGTGAATTTTGCGGGCCGCGGGCCGGTCCAGAAACCCGATTCGAAAGGCCAGCCGGCGAAGCAGCGGTGTTGCTGCAAATACACAGGCCAGTGCTGCGAAAAAAATAAGGACGAGAGTGGTCATGCCGTTGAAAGTCGTTCTTTCCCGCTCACCATCATAGACAAAACAAGCACAAAGAACAACCCCCCTCTTTCCTATGGCAAAATGGCGGCCACAATAAACTCAATCCTGTGGTGATATAATAGAAGCAGAAAGTCAAAAAGAGGTCGGAATGTTTGCTGCTCAAGTTTTGGATCAATTTCCCCCGGAACTGCGAAAACCGGTAACCGATCTCTACGTCTGGATTCGCAATGATGTGGAAATTTTTCGGAAGGATTTCGACCGACTGGGAACTCTTCTGGGAGAATTAGGTGAAATTCAGAAAAGAACCGAAATCAAAATCGGGGAGTTAACGGAAGCGCAGACAAGAACCGAAATCAAAATCGAAGAGCTTGCCGAGGCCCAGAAGAGAACCGAAGTGCGCCTCGAGACACTTTCCGGCAAGGTCGAGGAGCTCGCCGAGGCCCAAAAGAGAACCGAAGTACGCCTCGAGACGCTTTCCGGCAAAGTCGAAGAGCTCGCTGAGGCCCAGAAGAGAACCGAAGTGCGCCTCGAGACACTTTCCGGCAAAGTCGAGGAGCTCGCTGAGGCCCAGAAGAGAACCGAAGTCAAGGTCGAAGAACTCGCCGAGGCTCAAAAGAGAACCGAAGTACGGCTCGAGACACTTTCCGGCAAGGTCGAGGAGCTCGCCGAAGCCCAAAAGAGAACCGAAGTCAAAGTCGAGGAGCTCGCCGAGGCCCAGAAGAGAACCGAAGTACGGCTCGAGACACTTTCCGGCAAGGTCGAGGAGCTCGCCGAAGCCCAAAAGAGAACCGAAGTCAAAGTCGAGGAGCTCGCCGAGGCCCAGAAAAAGACCGAAATCCGGATGGAAAAGGGATTTCAGGATCTAAAAGACTCCATTGCTGCGCTGGGCAGCCGGTGGGGCATCATGTCGGAGGAAACTTTTCGATCCACGATCAAAGGAATCCTGGAAAAGACAGGCTACACGGTAGACCGCGGCTTTTTCGGCGGGCGTGAAATCGATCTGGTCATCCGCAATGGAGAACACATTCTTCTGGAAATCACCTCCTCCTTTCGAAAATCGGATATTGCCAAGATCCTATCGTCGGCCGAAGATTACCAGTTGCAGACGAACATCTGTCCGATCCTCATGGTAGCCGCCATTTACATCCATCCGGCGGTCATGCGCGAACTGATCGAGGCTCCGCGGCGCATCGAACTCTTCACCTATGCGCCCAGCTGATATCGGATCATGGCGAAGCACTCCGGCCTGGTCCTGGAACTGGTCAAGCGGGAATTTTCCGGTCGCTACCGTGGCTCCTCTGCAGGAATTTTATGGGCCTTTTTGCAGCCTCTTTTCCTTCTATCGGTATACACCCTGGCTTTTGGAGTCATTCTCCAGACGCGTTGGGGTGGTATGGGCAGCACCGCAGAGTTTGCCTTCCTTCTTTTTTCGGGCCTGATCGTTTTTAACGCTTTCTCAGAATGCCTGCAGAGGGCCCCGAATCTGGTTCTGGCCCATCCTAATTTCGTAAAGAAAATTGTTTTTCCTCTGGAAATTCTTTCCTGGGTAATGACGATAACTGTGTTACTGCACGCCTTGATCGGAACAGGAGTCTGGCTCCTGGGGTATCTTCTTTTCTTCGGGTTTCCCGGTCCGACTATTGTTTGCTTTCCGTTGATCCTGGCCGCTTTGACTCCCCTCCTGGTGGGGATGGGCTGGTTATTGTCTGCTTTCGGAGTGGTCCTTCGGGATATCCGCCAGGCCACAGGGCTTGTTTCCCATACCCTGCTGTTTCTGACACCCATCTTCTACAGCATCGAATCCGCTCCAAAAACTCTGCAGCCGCTGCTTTGGATTAATCCGCTCACCTTTCTTGTGGAACAGTACCGTTCGGTCCTTTTTCACCATAAATGGCCCGATTTCCCGGGTCTCCTTCTTTACGGCATGGCTGCCCAGGCTTTCGCCTTCCTCGCTCTCCGGCTGTTCCGAAAACTCCAACCCGGATTTGCGGATATGCTTTAATAAACGGGCCGCCGGCCTTTGGTCAAGAATTTGCTTTATTTACGAAGAAAGAAAAGACATTCGTAAGCAGAGTACTTTTAGTCAAGCACAAAGACCATTTTTAGAGCCATGCTCAGAGGCGAAGTTCATTCGGTTCACCCATTGATAACCATCGCCGTCCCCTCGCTCAACCAGGGCCGTTTTCTGAACGACGCCCTGGAGTCAATTTTCCGACAGGATATCGCGTTGGAAGTTTACGCGGCCGACGGCGGGTCGCAGGACGAAACCATCGATGTCCTGCGCCGCTGGGAAAGCCGCCTGAGCGGCTGGCGCAGCCGACCCGATCAGGGCCAGGCCGCTGCCGTCAACGAATGCATCGCCCGCGGGAGCGCTCCTTGGGTCTGCTGGCTCAACGGGGATGACGTCCTTCTCCCCGGGGGGCTCCGCATCCTGGCGGAAGCTCTGGAGGCCAATCCCGCTTGGCCGGCCGCATACGGCAAAGCCTGGAATGTCGGCGAAGATCTCCGTCGACGCCGTCCGTTCTGGACCCAGCCGTTCAGCGAAAGGCACCTGGCGCTGCGCTGCATGATTTCCCAGCCGGCCACTTTGATCCGCCGCAGTGCCTGGGAAGCGGTAAACGGGCTGGCGCCGGATCTGCATATGGCCATGGATTACGACCTCTGGTGGAAACTCTATCGCCGCTTCGGGCCGCTGGGATACGTTCCCCGCGATATCGCCCTCAACCGTTCTCATCCCGGCACCAAAACCCGCACCCGCCGCCGCCGCCATTATGAGGAGGCCATCGCCGTGGTTCGCCGGTATCATGGCCGTATCCCCCTGAAATGGTGGCTTTACTGGCCCATCGCCGTCTGGGGGCGCGCCCTGCTGGCGCCGCAACGACCATGAGCGACCCCGTCATTTCCGTCCGCAACCTCAGCAAGTGCTACCAGGTTTTTGAAAACCAGTGTGCGCGACTGCGCCATTTGTTCCTGCCATCCACAAGCAGGGGGATGAGCGAGGTCTGGGCCCTGAAGGACATTCATTTCGAAGTGGGACACGGCGAGTCGGTTGGCATCATCGGACGAAATGGCAGCGGTAAAAGTACTCTGCTGGAGATTATTGCCGGAACGCTGGCACCAACCAGCGGGGAGGCTCAAGTGAAAGGACGGGTTGCGGCTCTGCTTGAGCTGGGCAGCGGGTTCAATCCGGAATACAGCGGACGCGAAAACGTCTTTCTCAACGGGCTGCTTCTCGGGCTTACGCGCAGCCAAATCGAGCGGCGGTTTGATGATATCGCCGGATTCGCCGATATTGGCGATGTCCTGGAAAGACCGGTAAAAACGTATTCCAGCGGCATGCTGGTTCGCCTTGCCTTTGCCGTCCAGGTGGCTCTGGATCCCGAGATCCTGATCGTAGACGAAGCCCTCAGTGTCGGCGATTTTTTCTTTCAACAGAAGTGCTTCGGCCGACTCCGCCATATGCGGGATAGCGGCCTGACCCTTCTTTTTGTCTCCCATGATTTAAGCACCGTCCGCGATTTATGCTCCCGGGCCGTCTACCTTCGGGAAGGGAGAGCTGTTTTTATCGGCGACAGCAAACAGGCTATTCGCGAATACCTGGCCGAGCAATCCTCTATCGTTTTTCCCCATGTCGCCCCTGTCCGCTCTGCTGACACCGCCGCCCCAACCGAGGGCAACCTCACCCTAATCAGGCAAACGGCACTCTGGTCCGCTGAGGCAGGTCACGAAACGAACCGAAGGCTGCTTGCCGTGCGGATTATGGACTTGAAAGGATATCCAATCACCAGTGCCAGGATGGCGGATACCATCCGCCTTCAGGTTTTTTTCAGGACAACAGAGAAAGAATCAGGACATATTTCCTTCTGCATCAAGAACCGGTTTGATCACATTGTCGCCAGCACGGGAACGTATCTGCTGGGTGAGAGAGAATGTTCCTCCGGAAAGGCACCGTTTGAAGGAATTGAATTCGAAATCCGTCTGATGCTGGAAGCCGGGTTGTATTCGTTGTTGGTCTCCTTTGTAAAGCCGACGCAGGTGAATCAAGGTGTGGTTCTCGACCGTTCCGGATGGATTGGACCCATTCAGATAACCTGGGACTTTGAAACCCAGCGCGCTCCTTTTTTGGGTCTTTTCGGTTTGCCGGTTCAGATCAGAAGATATCTTTACCATGAGGAAGCAAACTCCTAACAAGGTTACGCGTCCCGGAAGAAAGCGGTAGGCGGCTGTACATCCGTCGAAGGAAGAAATATTTTGGAAGCACACGGCCAGGAAACAGAATATCGCATTGCCGCTGAGGTGATACGTCACCAGGCCTCACCGGTGGTGGTAGATGTGGGAATGGAGCGAGGCTCTTTTACGGAAATGGCATTGGCAGCCGGAGCGGTAAAAGTGATCGGTTTTGAGTGCCTCCCACGTCACACTCAGTTTCTTAAAGAGCGTTTTGCCCGCGAACCAAGGGTGGAGGTTCATGAATTAGCCATATCCTGCAAAAGCGGTATAGCTCCCCTGCATATTGCTACCGATTTAAACGGAAATGAACTCGATTTTTATCACACCCTGAGTGATCTGCCTGATTCCAATTCCGTGATTCGAAGTTCGATTCGCCTAAATGTTCCCACCGCAACTTTAGCGGACTTAAGGCGAAAGGCAATTATTCCCGAGCAAGTGCATCTTCTCAAGATCGATACGGAAGGTCATGACTTGATGGTACTGGAAGGGCTTGGACCATTGCGCCCTATGGTAATCCTGACAGAATACTGGGATACTCTTCCGGAAACCAGCGGTATCTGCAGCTATTCGCTTCAGGACCTGGCGTGCTGGGCATTGAAACACGGTTATTCCCACCGGATCACGACCCGTCGCAACGGGCCGCTGGAGCTGGTGGAATCGGCTAGTACCTGGAGCTTGCCCGGTGACTGGGGAAACGTCTTTCTGTTCAGAAATGATTTCGATGGCTCCTTATATGCCGAAATCCTTGTGCGGTATAGCCTTGAAAGTCATAAGAGGCTTTGCCTGAACTGGAAGAATCTGATGGCAGATTGTGTCGCCAAGGAGGCAGAAATACAAAGGCTGGATACCGCTCTGATCCGTCTGCGTACAGAAGAAAAGAAAACCAATGAAGAAACAAAAGTGTCGGATCTAAAGAGTGACCAAAGACCCAGGGCAGAGGAGGGGCAATCACACCTGCCTTTTCTTAAGAAGCATACGTGTGTTTCCGAGAGCGCCATTTCCGACTCGCACCAGGTGTCCCAGGGGAACCGGTCTACTACCCCAGCCTTCGATTTCCCCTTTTGTCTGTCAAACAGCAAATTAATTGGAAAACAGTCCAGCATGGATCTGGGGGCGTATTATTTTCATCTACATGCTCCTAAGCCTCTCAGGATACCGCACCGCTATCGGCAGTCCATTCGGATTAGCTCCCCTCCCCTCATATCCCTTGTCACCCCAAGCTGGAACCAGGGACATTTTATCGAACGCACAATAAAAAGCGTTCTGGATCAGCACGATTCCCGACTAGAGTACTATGTGCAGGATGGCGGTTCGGCAGATAACACCAAAGAGATTTTGGCTTGTTACTCGGGTTGTCTCGCAGGCTGGGAATCGGCCCCCAACAACGGGCCCTGGCATGCGATTCATCTGGCTTTTCAGAAGACTTCTGGCGAAATAATGGCGTGGGTGAATCCGGATGATCTTCTTTTGCCGGGATCTCTTGCCTATATTGCCGACTTTTTCCAGAAACACCCCCGGGTGGATGTTGTGTATGGGCATTGTTTCCTGATCGACGAGAACGATCGGCAAATCGGTCGCTGGGTGTTGCCCGCTCACGATCGACAAGCCCTGTCCTGGACCGATTTTATCTTGCCGGGCACTTTTTTCTGGCGGCGAAGAATCTGGGAACAGACGGGAGGTCGGATTGACTTCTCTTACCCATTTGCTTTTCACTGGGACCTGTTGCTGCGCTTTCAGGCTGCGGGTGCGGTTTTTCAACGACTTCCCCGCTTTTTTGTGGGATTCCGAATCCCTTCCGGGGAAAGGGTTTTTTCCATTTCTTCTGCACTCGGCCTTCAGGAAACATCCCGCCTTCATCGGAAAATGCACGGCTTTGTTCCTTCCGTAACGGATGTCCGCAACGCATTGGTATTATTTCGAAGGAAGAAGGCCTTCGCTGATTTGACATGGTATTTTCGTTGCTTATGGAGGTTTTATTGAGAGCCGTAACAAAGAAACGATCTGTTTTACCCGTGATACATCCGTCCCTGGGATAAAGGTTGTTTTGAGAATGAACGAGTGTATTTCCTGGCTGGCAAAGCACCGGTCCCTTTTGCCGATCGATTCCGCGATGGTCGATGTGGGCGCCTATCAGGGCATGTTTGCGGAAGAAGTATTTACCAAAGGTTTATGCCGTCAGGCCTGGTTGTTTGAACCCCATCCGATCAACCTCGACAAACTTAGAACGACAACCTTCAGCAGGCCGGTAACAATCGTTGCGTCTGCGGTCGGCGATTCCAATGGAAGTGCCGTTTTGCAGTGCGATCAGGATCTCGCAACAGGGTCTCTCCTTGCCTACAACCATGCAGGCAGAGGCTTGCATGGTCCCCATGAAGTTGTCTCCTTTCCGGTGTGCCAGACGACCCTGGACCGATTTTTTGAAAACCTGTCGAGTACCGAGAAAATCGGTTTGCTTAAAATCGACACCCAGGGTGCCGACCTGAAAGTACTTCGGGGAGCGGAAGCCACTATTACCTCCCAACAGCCGTGGGTTGTGGTCGAGATGATCTGTGTTCCGCTTTATATTCACCAGGCCGCTCCGCAAGAAATATGGGCATGGTTTTCAGACCATCAGTATACGCTGGCGGGCTTTTTTAATGATCATTACTCCGCAGACGGATGGTTGTCTTTTACCGATGCGCTTTTTATGCCCGATTCGGTCAGGCCGGCCCTTCAACTCCCTTTTTCTCCTACGGATCCCTCTCGGGACAGGCCGGAAACAGCTGAAATTCAAATGCTCCGAAAGGTCTGTGAGGAACGATTGGAACTAATCCAATATTTACACGCGGAAGCAGAAAAGCGACTGGACATCATCCGGCAGTTGGAAAAACAAATCCGTTTACTTACCGACTAGAATCGGAGCCCTATGGGAGCTGTCACTTTTTCCATCGATATCGACTTAGTCAGGGCTATCCAAAAAGTCTTACCGGTTGAGGTTTTTGTGGAGACCGGCACTTTTCACGGGGACACCGTCGCCTCGGTCCAGGATTTATTCGAGGAGATTTACTCGATTGAACTCTCCGAAGAGCTTTTTGCTGAAAACCAGTCACGCTTGGGCAAGTGTCCTCATGTTCATCTGATCGCCGGGGATTCCACAAAAGTTCTCCCGGAACTGGCTGCCCGCCTGCGGGACCGTGGCGTTCTGTTTTTCCTGGATGCCCACGGGTGTGTAGCCGCCAGCGCCATCCAGATCCTTTCGTGCTGCCCTCTCCTGGAGGAGCTTCGCGCCATTGGGTGTTTGAATCCCAAAAGCCTGATTATTATTGACGATGCCCGTCTCTTCTTGGCCCCACCGCCCGCTCCCCACGATATTGCCGGATGGCCGAGTTTTGATTCGATTCTTCTGGCTCTGCAATCCCTGAGCTGCGATCATTCGATTTCCGTACTGAACGATAACATCCTTTTTATCCCCAGATGCATGGAATCCATCTTGTATCGATACGGTCGCGAACACGGCGTAGACTGGCTTGCCGCCATGAATGTATTTCGGCAGCACCAGACCTCATGGCAGGAGCTTATCCAAAAGGAACAGGAAATCCAGAAACTGGCGGACGACTTGATCGGAAAGGAAGTAAAAATCCAGGACCAGGCCGGAATGTTGAGAGAAAAAGAGCAGGAGATCCGGAAATTGGGCTCCCTGCTGGAGGAATTAGAAAACGAACTGAACGCCTATCGACGGAGCTTGATAGAAAAAGAACAAGTTATCCGGACTCTGGGTCGGGCTTTACAGGCCTATCGCATCACCATGCCCTGGATCGGCAGTCTTTTATCCATGATTCGGCGCCACTACAAGAAGTTCTTTAACCTCTTTAGGCCTCGACTGGGCAATCTTTGCCAGCATCCCCCGCGGCCTTTGGTTTTTCCTTCCTCGTACTATAAACCGATCAAGCTAGACTCTCCTCCCGGAATTTCCCTGGTAACCCCCAGCTTCGGTCAGGCCGCTTTTCTCGAACGGACTTTACGAAGCGTACTGGATCAGAACTATCCCCGGCTGGAATACTTCGTCCAGGACGGTGGTTCGGTCGATGGTACCCAAGAAATCCTGAGCCGTTACTCCGACCGGCTGACCGGCTGGGAATCAGCACCCGATAAAGGGCAATCCGATGCCATAAATCTGGGGTTTTCGAAGACCAGAGGAGAAATTATGGCCTGGCTGAACTCAGACGACCTGCTCCTTCCGGGATCCCTGGCCTGCGTGGCTGATTTTTTTCTCCGGCATCCGGCCGTTGATGTTATCTATGGAAACCGCTTGCTGATCAATGAAGAAGATTTGCTGATCGGCCGCTGGATACTCCCCCGCCATGACAACCGGGTACTTTCGTGGGTCGACTTCGTCCCTCAGGAAACCCTGTTCTGGCGGCGCCGTGTCTGGGAGAAGACTGGGGGACAGGTCAATCCTTCTTTTCACTTTGCCATTGATTGGGACTTGCTGATTCGTTTTCGAGATGCTGGTGCGGTATTTCGACGGATCCCCCGCTTTCTGGGCTGCTTCCGGATTCATTCACAACAAAAGACGTCGGCGGCAATCACCCATATCGGTTTTCAGGAAATGAATCTTATCCGCGAGCGTATTCACGGCAAAGTACCCTCGGATCAGGAAATCAGGAAGGCCTTGGCCTGCTATGTGGGCAGGCATGTTCTCACCGATCTATCCTGGCGCCTCCGGCGCTCCATTGGTTTTCAAAGGTAATTGCATGCCGGGCTTCCGGAACAGGATCTCCCAGCGGTTTTTCTGAGGAACATGAAGATCCTTCTGGCATTGCTGGCCATGCTGCTGACCTGCGGGCTGACAGGACTTCTGCTGCTTTTTGCGGTCGGCCGGTCGGCTTCCTGCAGGCGGATGGCCCTGCCTATTGGCTATGCCTATTCCCTGGTGGCTTTTTATATCTTCTACATCTTTTCCCACTCTCCCGCCTGCTCCACTTGTTGTACCCTCGGGTTTCCCCTTGTGCTTGTAGCAGTCCGTCTTCTCTTCCGGAAATGCCGCCACAGAAAGGAAAATCCTCCGGTGTTTCCTCCGCAGAGCCCTGCTTCCGTGCAGTTCCGGCAGGATCTTATTCCCGTTGCCGCCCTCCTTCTGATTGTTCTGGCCCTGGCCGCCTGGCCCTACCTGGCCACCGGGTGGGGAGCCTATTGGCACTCCGGGAATTACGATATGGAAGACGGTCTCAACGGGCGAGATGCATATATGGACGGGTTGATCTTCCAGGACGGCGGCTTTGATGCCGCCACCCTTCTGGGAGACCGGACGTGGTTCGACTATGTCAAAACGACCGGCACTTTGGGTGCCGGGCAGGGGATTAAAGCAAATTCGTATAAAGAGTGGTACGCAGGGGACAGCTTCCGCTTTCAATACAGCAGCCTTGCTTTCTGGTCGGCGCTGCTATATGAGCCTCACGGCCTGGATGTGCTCCTGGTACAAGCGCTTTTAAACCTGTTGCTGATGGCATCCGGCATCTACTTTCTGTGCCGGCATGGCTTCTGCCTGTACCGCACGCCTTCCACCCTGGCTGCGGCTGTCTCCGTGTGCAGCGCCTTCTATCTTACGACCTTCTTTGCGGGACATATGGGCTCCATGATGTACTCCTCCCTGATACCCGCTCTCCTAGATGTGATGTTCCTTGACAGCCGGTATTCCCCGGGCCTGACCCGCAGATTCGTTTGGGGTGGCCTCCTGACCGTGGCGATCCTGTTCACCTATCCTCACCCTCTGCCCCTGGTGATCCTGCCGGTTGCCGCCTGCCACATCCTTTCTTCCGAACGGATCCAGAATCTCCTTTCCTCCATTCTATTGTTTGCCCGCCGCCGTCCCGCCCTGGTGTGCGCAGCCGGGATTCTCCTGGGGATCGCCATGGGCCTTGCTTTCTGGGGCCTTTATCGTGGGACGGAGGGTTACCGGTTAAGGCAGGATGTCCAGTACCGGGCGTGGGGATACACGCACGACTGGCTTATCATCCCTCTTTTCCTCGGTCTGTTGCCCTCACCCCTGGAGGCCTCCGCCTTTGTCAACCGTATGATTGCACTTCACGGCTATTCCGCCTTCCTTGTGATTTCCTGCGGTTTGGCCGCCCTTTTGTGCTTCCTGTACAGCAAAGCCAGGGCACCCCGCCTGTCTGCTTTCTTCCCGATTTTCGGTTTTCTCTGGGTGCTGGAGTTGTTCCTTTTCCGGTTTTTTATCGTGGACAGTTATTACCTCTACAAGTTCCTGTATGTCCACCAGTTTGTCTTTGTGATCGGTATCGTGAGCTTTATGGCCCAGAACCGGTCCCGCATTCTGGCCGCCCTGGCAGGGGCAGTCATGCTCCTGAACTTCTGCTCCGACGCCATCATGGCGTACGGTATTTTTTCGCGCCCCTACAACCGGGCTCCCGAAAACTACAGGAGCCTTCTTTCCGTGGACCCGGCCCTGCTTCGCCGGTCCTTTGTGGAGCTGACGGGCGGAATGGCGGTCGCCGTTCGCCAGACACTGAAAGCGCAGGGAATCGAGACGCAACGGGATCCACGATTCGCGGAGTATTTTATTGTGCCTGCCAGGCGCGAATCCGAAATTACCGGGAGCCAGTTCACGGACACCATTGCTGAGACGGGTGAACTGGCTCTCAAGGTTTCTCCCTCCCAAAATTACCTGATGATTCGAACCTGGTTTCAGCCGGAGTTCTCCCCCGCAGATCCTGTCTTAAAAAATACGGCTTTCCGCTGGGTAGGACAGGAAAAGAACGACAACGTCAGCCTCTACATCGTTCGACCCGCCATGACCGCCCAACTGCAGGGCAGGTTTCTCCAGGTTTGTTTTCAAAAAGGACCGAGCGCCGGCGGCAGCCTCCCCATCCGCTTTTCTTCTGCCGACCAGACGCTTATTCATGCCGAAAACCTGACCGACAATGCCGTTCATTGCGCCTGGCTTCCGGCAGAACAGGTGGTCTCCCTCAAGCAGCCGCTCCTCATCCGGTCCGGAGTCAGGGGAAAGAGCCTGCTCCCCAGGGATGATCGGGTCTTGCTCTACCGTATCTTCAAGGTGGGCTGGACAGACAGGCGTTACGATGAGCACCTCCTTTCCCTTTTCAATCTTCCGGAGGATATCATCCGCGCGGACACGGATAAGACGGAGCACACCATGCCATCGCCCGTACGGTTGGGGCAGGGGTGGGGCAATTACGAAACTTTTGCCGGGGAAACCTTTCGGTGGGTTAGCGGTCCTGCGGACCTGATTCTGAAGGAGAGTCCGGTGGGAGGTACGGCCCGGGTAGTCCTTGATACGGAGCCGGGACCCAGCCACGGTAAAGAGCCTTTTCAACTCGAAGCCTGGGATGAAGCCGGCAGGCTGGCATGGACGAGCGAAGTGATCACCGGCCGCAACAGGGTCGTGCTTTCTCTCCCCCGCCATGCCCAACGGAGCTCCGTTTACACTTTACGAACCAGGAGCGCAAGCCTGCCGGTACCCCGGGATGCCCGAATTCTGAATTACAGGGTATTCCGGATCACTCTTCCATAATATACTCAAAACAGATCCGATGGAATCAATCCGTGATGAAACCCAATGGGATCGCAACCGTCTGAAAGGCCCGGTCGCAAAGAGCGGTGTTGTGAATACTATGACCGAATCCGTTAGCGTAATTATCCCTGCCTACCAGGAAAGGGCAACCATCGGCGAACTCGTTTGCTCCATCCAAAATGTCTTTTCCTCTCTTCCCTATGCATTTGAAATCATCGTGGTCGATGACGGCTCGACCGATGGGACCGGCGACGCGGCCCGCCTGGCGGGGGCCAAGGTTTTGACGCACCCGTATAACAAGGGGTATGGCGCATCGTTAAAGACCGGTGTCCGCTTCGCCGTTTACCGGACCCTGTTGTTGCTGGATGCCGACGGACAACACGATCCCAAGGATATTCCGCGGTTTCTGGCCGAGCGGAGCACCTTCGACATGGTAGTGGGAGCAAGAAAAGGAACGGCGGGTTCACCCTTCTGGAGAAAACCGGGGAAACTGTTTCTCGGGTGGCTGGCCAACCGGCTTACTGGAATCAGGATTCCGGACCTGAACTGCGGATACCGCGCCCTGGACCGGGAGATGGCACTGCGCTTTCTGCCGATCATGCCGGAGGGATTCTCGTTCTCCACCACCAGCACGATTGCCGCCTTCAAGGCCGGCTATCTGGTCCGGTATCTGCCCATTGAGGTGACCACCCGGAACGGCAGGAGCACCGTTCGAGCCCGCGACGGTTTTTTAACCATCCTGCTGATTATCCGTCTGGTCACGCTGTTCGCTCCCCTGACGGTTTTTTTGCCTGCCAGCCTGGTCTCCTTTCTGGTGGGTGCTTTCTTTACCGTTCATGGGTATATGTATTACGGGGAGGCGAGCGTTAAAGGACTGATCGCCCTTCTGGCATCCGTCCAGTTTTTTCTGTTTGGTGTCATGGTCGACCAGCTGGTTGCCGTTCGACGGGGTGAAAGTATTGGTCACAAATAATTCCCATTTCGATTCTTCCCGGACAGGCACGGGCGACGTTGCCGTCGTCGAATGCCAAGACGATTGCTCCTGTCTCTGGGATGGCTATGTCAGAAAGTGGAAAGGAACCTACTGCCACCTGTATGGCTGGAAGAGAGTCCTGGCGCAAGCCTACGGCCTGAAAATGTGCTATCTCTCTTTTCGCGCCGGCTCCGACTGGCTGGGGTTACTTCCGGCCGCGGTCCTGCCCCGTTTTCCCGGCGGTCAAAAGAAAGCGGTGTCCCTGGCTTTCTGCAACTATGGCGGCCTGCTTTGCAGTCCGGAAGCCGAAAAGGAATCATTGAAGGCCCGTGCCCTGCAGCATCTCGCCCAAAAGGGCATCCGGCAGGTTGAGTTCAGGGACATTTCCACCGAACCAGCCGCCACCGAAGAGGTGACCATGGTTTTGTCTCTGCCCGACAGCCCGGAATTGTTATGGAAACAGATCGGCAGCAAGGTCCGTAATCAAATTCAAAAAGCCCGGCAATCCGGTCTGACGATTCGCTGGGGCACCGATCAGGGCGATATCCTCTACACCATTTATGCTAAAAACATGGGAAGGCTGGGAACACCGGTTCACTCCTTCCGGTTTGTCCGGGAAACGCTGGATGCCTTTCCGGACCATGTCGATGTATTGACAGTTCAGCATGCCGGAAAAGCCATTGGAGGGATGCTGCTCTTCCGGGAGCCGGATCGGTGGTCCAATCCGCTCGCTTCATGCTTATCGGAATTCAACTCCTTAAACCCCAACATGCTGCTGTATTGGGAAGCACTTCGGGCGGCGAGCCAGGCGGGGGCTCAATCCTTTGATTTCGGGCGCAGCCGGAAAAAATCCGGCACGTACAACTTCAAAAAGCAATGGGGAACAAAGGAAGTACCCTTGGACTATCACTGCTGCCGAAATACGGTACGCGATGCGAAAACTGCCACCGCTTTCTACCGCAGCCCAAAAGCTGCCCTGCTGGCCGATATCTGGAGAAAGCTGCCCTTCCCGCTTCAGGTTCACCTCGGCCCTATGGTGCGCCGATGGATGCCATGAACAATCGTGCTTCCTGGCAGAAATGGGTAAGGGTGCTCGGGATTGCGCTCCTGGTTTGGCTGCTTTCCCAAATGAGCTGGAAGCAAATCTGGCAGGCCATCCTTGCGCTGAACCCCGCCTATTTGGCGGGATATCTTGGAAGCTTTTTGCTCATGACGCTGGTGCGGACGATCCGGTTGCACCGGGTGGCCGCCCAATTAGGTTATCTTATTCCATTGCGAAAATGCAGCAAGGCCATTCTTGAGCCGGCCCTGATCGGTATGGTTACCCCGGGTCGGATCGGCGAATTTTCCCGGGTCGGCTATTTCCTGGCAGAAGGCATGCCCCTGGCGACTGCTGTCAGCCTGGTGACCCTGGAGCGCCTGATCGACTTGAGCCTTCTGCTGGTCTTCGGGTTAGGGGGACTGACCTACATCCTGGCACCGAACCCGGATCCCTGGTTATCGGCCGCCATCATCGGTCCAGGCCTTGGCCTGATCCTTGGGGCCTTCCGGGGATACGGCTACCTGACCCGGGGGCTGCAGAGCCTGTTGCGGCTGTTCTTCCGCCGGAAAAGCAGCCTGGCAACCCGGATTGGTTCGGCCTGGGAGGAATCGGCTCTTCGAGTGTTGAAAAATACGGGCCTGGTTCTCTTTTCGCTCGGCCTGGTCTGCCTCCTTCTGAACTTTCTGCAAGTCTACCTTCTGGCAGGGGCTTTTGGTTTTCAGGCCGACCGGTTGGTCGTGGTCTTTGCCTATACTTCTTCCGCGCTGGTGTCCCTTTTGCCTGTTTCAGTGGGCGGTCTGGGAACAAGAGAAGCCACCTACATTACTATTTTGCACCGGCAGGGAATCCGGAAAGAGCAGGCCTTGCTGTTTTCTCTCCTGGATGGTTTCGTTCTTTCTCTGGCCATGATCGCTTTCACGCTTGGACTGGTATGGCTTTTGCATTCTATTTTCCGGAAAAAGCGGGGGAGCCGCCGGACGTGAACCACCGGCATCGCTCCTTTCCGCAAGAATGCGGACAGGTATTGATTTGTGGGTATCATTTTAACAGTTGATTATGAGTCCGACTGGGGCGGCCGAGTGAAATCAATCGCCGCTCTGGAAAAGACGACCGGGCCGTTGCTTGCATTCCTGGACAAGGCAGGGGTCAGGATCACCTTTTTTATTTCCACGGAGATTGCCGACCGGGCGGAAGGATTCCTTCGTTCGCTATCTTCGGCAGGTCATGAAATCGCCTCCCACGGCCACGACCACTGCCGGCGTTACGACATGCTTTCCCGCCGGGAATTCCACCATCAGGCAAAGCAATCCAAAGAGATTCTGGAAAATATCGTCGGAAAACCGGTCCTGGGTTTTCGCACCCCCCAGTTCCGAAAAAATCCCCACACCGAGGAGGTCCTGGTCGAGCTCGGGTATCGCTATGACTCCAGCAATGTGTCCACCGGCCTGCCCGGAAGATATAAAAAAAACCAGCATTCCGGCCGGGCCCTGCCGGAATTTCCGGTTGCGGCCCTGCACCGCTGCCTGCCTGCGGGACTGAAGTGGGTCAACCTGTTCGGAGGACTCTCCCCCTCCCAAGGTCCGACCATCATCTATGCGCACCCCTTCGATCTTCTGAGCGCCGCGGATACTTTTCGGTTCCTTTCCCGGGAGACAGGATTGCCAGCCTTCCTGTTCTATATGGCCCGGATCGGCAGTCCTTTCCACACATTGAAGAAACTGCCCATTCTTTCAAAAACGCTTTGCTCCTGCCTGCCGGGAGATTCCTGGCCGGTCGACACTCCATGGAAATGATGTCTTCCGAAATACAGGCCGGCACGAGCCCCAGCGATGAGGCCTCCCGGGAAGAGAAAGACCGCTTCCTTTTTAACCGGATTGCGCGTCAATACGCCCGGAAAGACTGGGCCCGGTCGACTTCCCTTGTCCGGAAATCCGACACCGTCTCCTCCATTCAGCCATTAATAGCGGATGTTCCCTCGTTCTGAGGTTGGGAAAAGCGATCTAAGTAATAGATTTATTAGCTCTTGTGCGCCGAGAAGGGAGTTTTGCTTCGGCGCTAAGCAAAAGCAGACCATCTTTGCTCAGTTAAAGTGACCCACCCTAAGAACAGCGATTTGCACAACCAGGCGTTTTAGCGAGAACCGGGAGCAAGAAACAACATCATCCGCGCC
>CAINFC010000299.1 GCA_903847975.1 uncultured Acidobacteriota bacterium
GAAATGACCTCCGGCAGGAAGTGGTCTTCGAAAATATGCAGTCCGTTCTGATATTCGCACTCGCTGGAAACGCCGGGGCCGATCACCTCGCTCAGGCCGTAGATGTCGATGGCCTTGATCTGCAGCTTGTTCTGGATCTCTCCGCGCATCAGCTCCGACCAGGGTTCGGCGCCGAATATGCCCACCCGCAGCTTCAGCTGATCCCGCCGGATGCCCAGCTCGTCCAGCGATTCGGCCAGAAACAGGGCGTAGGAGGGAGTGCAGGCCAGCACCGTGCTGCCGAAATCCTTCATCAGCTGCAGTTGGCGCCGGGTGTTTCCCCCGCTGATCGGAATCACCGTGGCGCCCAGCTTCTCGGCGCCGTAGTGAATCCCCAGCCCGCCGGTGAACAGGCCGTAGCCGAAGGCGATCTGCAGGATGTCCTCCTTGCCGGCGCCGGCGCAGCTCAGGGTGCGGGCGGTCACTTCCGCCCAGAGGTTCACATCGTGGCGCGTGTAGCCGACTACGGTGGGCAGTCCGGTGGTTCCGGAGGAGGCGTGCAGGCGGATGATTTCGCTGATCGGCACGGAAAAAAGGCCATAGGGGTAATTGTCGCGCAGGTCCTGCTTGGTGGTGAAGGGGAGCCTGGCCAGGTCGCTAAGGGAGCGGATATGGTCCGGGTCCAGCCCCTGCTCCTGCATCTTCCGACGGTAGAAGGGGACATTGTAATAAACCCGTTCCACAATTTCTTTCAACCGTTTGAGCTGCAGGTCTTCGAGCCTGTCCCGGTCCATGCATTCGAAATGTTCATTCCATATCATCATGATTGCCCGTCCGTATTTAAGAATTGAGAACAGTATTTTATTGATGAAACCGCAAAAAGTCAAAAAGTGGTGGATGGGTTTGGTTCTGCCATTCCCGCCGGTACTTTGCTGCGGAATAACAGCCCCGTGCCGGTTAGCGCGGGGCCCCGGGACCATGGCGGAGCCGAACAGTACGATATCCGCCATTTCGCCCCGAGCGGCGCACACGCAAGTCCCGAAAGGGACGGTAGATGGCGGCCCGGCACGTGAGTGCCGGGTTGGGTCGGAGGTAACCCAAGTCCCATCGGGACGGCAGAACATAACCATCCATACTTTTTAAAGGAATCCGACGTGGGCCTACCCTTTCCATGCTTTTCCGGAGCGGCGGGCACGTGGCATAATCCAGTATCCGTGACCGGGAGATTGCTTCGCTTTTCCCGTACCGGGTAAAAAGGGAAAACCGGAATGAACCGAAGGAACTTCTGCTCGCATGCGGTTTCGGCCGCGGCTGGAACTGCTCTCGGCAATACCGCCGACAATTCAGGACCCGGGACCGCGCGCTATCCCGCGGCCGGCGCCCTTTTCCGGGATGTCCGGCGATACCGCAAGATCGACGCCCACGAGCACGTGGGGCTGGGCGGCACGGTTGACGATCAGCTGAAGATGGCCGACCGGCTGGGAATCGAAAAGATGGTGATCTCCAAGCCGGTGACCGTGGAGTCCAGGACGGCCGTCACCCCGGAGGAGTTCCGGAAAGGCAACGACCTGGTGCTGGAGGCCATGAAGCAGCATCCGGACCGTTACCTGGGGCTGGTCCACATCAACCCTTATTTCCCGAAGGAATCCCTGGAAGAAATCCGAAGGTGTACGGACCGGGGGATGGCCGGACTCAAGGTTTACTACCAGGTGAAAATCAATGATCCTCTTTTCTTCCCGATTATCGAAAAGGCGATCGATCTGAAGATGATCCTCCTGGTTCACTCCCACTGCGGGATCGGAGTCGGCGGCCGGCTGACTCAATACGGCAACATCCAGCCGAATGCCTCCGTGCCGGAGGATTTTGCCGATGCGGCCCGGCGGTACCCGGAGGCCATGTTCCAGTACGCGCATCTCGGGGGCGGTGGAGACTGGGAGTACGCCTTGAAAACGATCCGGGATTTTCCCAACATCTATGCGGACACCTCCGGCAGCAACAACGAGGCCGGGATCGTGGACTACGCCTGCCGTATGCTCGGTGAGGACCGGCTGTTTTTCGGCACCGACAGCTCCTACTACCAGGGCGTCGGCGCGATCCTGAGCTCCGGTTTGAACGATGCGCAGAGGAAAAAGATCTTTTTCACCAACTTCAACGAAATCCTGCGAAAGTCCGGCCGCCATGTATCTTGATGTCAGCGCGCATGTCGGCCATTGGCCTTTTCAGAAAACCGCCGCCGGCAGCTGCCGGGCGCTCCTGGACCGGATGAACCAGTACGGGGTGGAGAGGTCGGTGGTCGGCCATATGCACGGCATCTTCTATAAGAATGCCCAGTCGGCCAACGAGGAGCTGTACGAGGAAATCCGTTCGGACCGCCGTTTTCCCGGCCGCCTGATCCCTTTTGCCGTTCTCAATCCGAATTACGCGGGGTGGAAAAAGGACCTGGAAGACTGCCGGACCAGGATGGGCATGAAGGGCATCCGCCTGTACCCGCTCTACCATGACTACGAACTGCTGGATCCCGGCTGCCTCGAGCTGGTGCGGATGGCCGGGGAATGCGGCCTGCCGGTGGCCATCCCGCTGCGGATGGTCGACAGCCGGTCCCGCTCCTGGATGGATGTCCGGAAAGAATTGGCCCTGAAGGACCTGATCCCGCTGATACGGGAAGTGCCGGGAGCCAGGTTCCTGCTCCTCAATGTTGCCAATGGAATCCGACTGAAGGAGGAGGAGCTCCGCTTCTTCCGGGAATCGAAGGTGCTGTTGGATACTTCCGGGCGGAATATTTCCGACCTGGGAGAGCTGATCGGAAAGTTCGGAAAAGACAAGTTTGCTTTCGGCACCCACACCCCGATCCTCGATTATGCCACCGGGATGCTGCGCATCGAATCCCTGCAGCACGGCGAAGCCGACGAGCCCGCCATGGAAATGCTGCGGTCGGGCAACGCCAGGCGGTTTCTGGAAATCTAGCCCCCGGCCGGGAAATCCGCCGGCGAAAAAGTCCTCCGGAGTTCTACCAGGAAAACTGGGCGTGAAAGCGGAAGGTCCGCCCATCGTTGAGCGTGTTGGTGATCTGCCCGAAGTTCTGGTTGGCCAGCTCCAGGCCGGGCTCGGCGAACTGCGGGGTGTTGAACAGGTTCACCGATTCGGCCCGGATCAGCAGCCGCAGATCCTGCTTCAGGGCAAAGGAGCGCGAAAGCATGGCGTTGACATTGCGGATCGGCCCCTTGCGGAATACGTTGCGTCCGATATTGCCGCCGTCGCCGGTGGGCTCGATAAAGGAGAAGGCGGAGCGCGGCAGCAGGGCGCGGGAGGTGTCCGGATTGCCGACGGTGCGGCCCAGCAGCTGCAGGTCGAGCAGGTTGGGGCGGTCGTTGCCGTTGCCGTCCACGTTGCCGTAGCCCGGGGCGTCGGAGCCGCTGACCACCGTAAAGGGAGTGCCCGACTTCCAGAGCGCCACCGCCGAAAGGTTCCAGTCGCGCGCCAACCGCGAAAACCAGCCCCACCGTTCGGAGGCCGGCAGCTGGTAGGACCCGTGCCAAAGGAAGGCGTGGGTCTGGTCGAAGGAGCTGAGCCCCTTCATGTCGCGGTGCGTCTCGTACTCCGACTGGCTGCGGCTGATGCGGGTGTCGGCATCGGCGGCGGTGTTGGTGTAGCTGCTGCCCAGGTCCATCGCCTTGCTGAACCAGTAGGAGGCATCGACGGTAAAGCGGTGCCAGGCCCGCAGCACAAGGGAGGCGCGGGCCGCGTCATAGTAGCCGCGCGATCCGTTGAGCACCCAGCGGATTTCCGCATAGTCGGGATTCGGGCGGCGCTCGTTGATGGTGGCCGTGGTCTGGGGGATGCCGGGGACCACGTGCCCGCGGTTCTCGTACCACATGATCAGCAGCTTGGGGGAGCGGCTGCCGACATAGCCCAGCTGGATTTTCCAGGTGGAGCTCCAGTCCGGTTCCCAGCTGGCATTATATTGAAAGGAATAGGGAGTGGCCAGCTCCGGGTCGAGCAGGTAGAGGTTCCCCAGCGTTTTGGGGATTTTGCCGTCCGCTCCGGGCGAGGTCAGCGGATGGATGAGGTTGGGGGCCATGGCCACCAGCTTGACGCTTCCCGGCGGGCTGAACCGCACCTGGCTGTAGGTGACCGGGAAAATCTCTCCGTACTGCACCCCGAAGCCGGCGCGCAGCAGACCGAAGCCCCCCGGCAGCCGGTAGGCCCATCCGAGCTGCGGGGCGACATTGTTGCAGTCGCAGCCGTAGGGAATGACGTTCCGGCGGTTGACCTCCGTCGGCCGCAGCGAGGGCTGGTAGCGGATTCCGTAGCGCAGGGTCATGCGGGCCGAGGTTCTCCAGGTGTCTCCCAGGAAGAGCTGGAAGTCCGAGCCGCGAAAACCGCGAAAGACGTTCCCGACGGAGAGGATGTACTGCGAGGGGATGCCCATCCGCAGATTGGTGATCCCGCTGCGTCCGAAATCGTTGGCAAAGGAGTAGTAGCCGCGGTGGGTGTCGGATTCGATGCCGTTGAGCTGCCGCCGGACGAAGCCGCCGCCGGCGTACCAGGAATGGGTCCCCGCGCTGCGGCGCAGCTGTGCGGCATAGCGGAAGAGGTTGTGGGCCCGGTCGATGGGGATGCTGCCCTGCGGGCCCAGGGTCTCCAGGCCGGAGGTGGCCACCATCGGCCCCACGGCGTTCGGCTCGGGCCGCAGGTAGGAGCGGATGCGGTCGTATCCGAGGCTGGCTTCGGTTACAGTCGACGGGCTCCACTGCCGGGACCACAGGATGCGGGCCTTGTGGGCCCGCGTGTCGGTGTCCGGGTTCTGCCCGGCCACGAACTGAAAGGCGTCCACCTTCTGAAGGACCAGGGAATAGTCCAGGGTGAGATGGTCGCGGCGCGAGACCTCCTGGTCGAAGCGCGCGCGGGCGTTGCTTCCGTCGATGCTCTGCGGCGAGTTGGTATTCAGCGCCCGCGGGTTGACGTCGGTGCGGTTGGGCGCCTCCGCCGGATAGGCGGCCAGGAATCGCTCCACCATGCGGCGGGCCTCGGGATCGGCGGCCAGGGCGGTGCGCTCGTCGGCGCGGGGGACCAGCACGTTGCCGTTGACGCTGCCCCGCTGCCGGTTCTGCCCGGCTTCCACGAAAAGCAGGGTCCCGGAGCGCAGCGGAAGGTTGGCCGAGAGACCGTAGTCGTTGTCCCGGGCGGGCTTGACGGGGCCGACCTGGAAGAAGGCCCGGGCGCTGGTTGCCGAATTCAGGTGGGCCGCATAAGCCGTGCCATGAAAGCCGCGCCGCGGCGCCCCGGCACCGGCGAACAGCGAAGCCGGCGGAGTGCCGAACTCCGCCCCGAAATAGCTCTGGGAAACCCGGAACTCCTGCACGATCGTGGCGGTGGTCCCCAGCCGTACGTTGAGCTCCTTGAGGGCATTGTTGTCCACCAGGTTGAACACGATGTTCTCGTTGCGCCGGCTTTCCCCGGAGGCGGAATCGGTCCTGCCGAGCAGGTTCAGCTCGATGCGCCGGTTCGGTTCCGCCGCTTTAACCTCCGCGGCAGGCTTGGAAGGTTCCTCCTTCGGCGGTTCGGCCGCCTTTTGCGCGGCGGCGGTCCCCATCCAGAGGGCGGCGGCCAGCAGCCCGCCAAGAATTTTATCGGACATCCTGTCTGCTCCTGTCGAACATCCCTTCGTTTTCGGGAGGATCCTCTTCTGTACTCTGCCGCCGCATCGCCTCGCGGCTGTCTGTTTTTTGCGCCGAGGGCGGCGGCCTCCCCGGTTTTGGCCCTGGAATTGTACCGCGTTTCGATCGCGCTTTCCGGTTGAGGTCCTCCCGTTCGGCGCGATACAATCTTGTCCGCAAGGGGAAAGCCGCTTGCCGATCACAGGAGAAAAAAAGCATATGAGTTATTATGCCGCCTTTCTGAAAATGAAAGATCTGGAAAAAAGTCAGCTCTTCCGTCCCCAGCACCTGGAGTTCCTGGTGGAAACGGAAAAAGCGGGACGGATTTTCGCCCGGGGCAGGTTCACGGACAATGCCGGCGGGCTGGTCATCTATATTGCCTCTTCCTATGAAGAAGCCCGCGGGATCGCTGAAAAGGATCCTTATCTGGCCTGCGGCGCCCGGGAGCTGGAGCTGCACGAGTGGGACATGAAGGCGGCCGGGCCGCCGGAAGGCAGAGAGGGGAAGTGAGGTGAGGGATTCCGGCCCCCGGGTGGAACTCGCCGAGGTGGAGCGCTGGCTGGACTGGCTCTATATTGCCGCAGATGGCGCAGGGCTGCGGGCGGAGGACCGGCGCAAGGCGGTGGAGGTGACCGCCATGCTCGGGGAGATCGGCCGGCCGCTGCCGCGCTTTTCCCGGCGGAAGCCGCTTCTCCTGGTGGATGCCGCCGCGGGAAAGTCGTACCTCGGGCTGCTGGCCGCCCGGCTGCTCCTGGCGCCTTCCGGAAGGGAGGCGCGGGTCATCGCCCTGGAGCGCGACCCGTCCCGGACCGAGGCCGCCCGCCTTGCCGCCGGGCGGCTGGATTGCCGGATTCCCATCGAATGCCGCACCGCCGACGTCGGCGATCCCGCCGCCTGGCCCGACGAGCCCTCCCTGGTAGCCGCACTGCACGGTTGCGGCCGCGCCTCGGACGTCATTCTGGACCGCTGCGTCGCCTGCCGGGCGCGGGTGCTTCTCCTGGTTCCCTGCTGCACCGGCCGGGAGGTGGCCGCCGCGTCGGCGGCGGAGGAGGATGCCCGGCGAAGGGGGATTCCTCCGCACGCGCCCGTCCGGCGCCGCTACCTGCAGGCCATGATCGACGCGGAGCGCACCTGGCGGCTGGAAGCGGCCGGCTACGAGACCGAGGTGGTGGAATTTGTCGGCGCCACGGTGACGCCGCACAACCTGCTGTGGCGCGCCCGCCGGGTGATGGAACCCGCGCGGATGGCCCGGGCGCAGCAGGCCATGACCGCGCTTTTCCCGCGGAGTCCATGATCCGGGTTCATACAAGCCGCATGTGGGCCGGCTAGCGGATATCGAACCGTAGCAAAGTCCCGTAGGGACGCAAAGATTATGGACCGGCAATTCATTGCCGGGTTGGTTCCAGGCAGGAGGCAAGTCCCATCGGGACGGCAGAGCCGGACGAAAAAAGGAATATTTGCGAAGCCATCAGGATGGCCCGGGAAAAAGTATAAATAGCCCTGAAGGGGCGAAATGATTCCTTCCCGGGGCTTCGCCCCGGGCTGAGGATATTGGAGGCTTTCAGCCTCCTTTAAGACTTTTAGCCGGGTTATCATTCCTGACTGGCGCGGCCCTCGGCTTTTTCCTTCAGCCGCTCAGGGCTCGGCGGAGGTGACCCCAAGAAACACTTCTGCCAGCCTGCCGGAATCGCCGGCAGGCAGCGAAACCGAGCCGTGGGGCGGAAGGACCGATTCGCTGCGGACCGCTGCCCGGTAGGACTCACGGCCGGCTCCGCTTCGGGTGACCGGAGCTCCGACCGACCGGCTATCGCTGACCAGTCCGGTCATCTGGTACCTAACCGCAACGTCGTTCGGGTTGGCAAGGGCAATCAGGGTGCCTTCCACGCCGGGTTGCGACCGGACCACTCCCACCAGGGTCCGGGAAGCCTGATCCGGCGAAAGTGCCGTGGCGCCGGTGAGGAAAGCCTGCTTCCCTGTTTCCGGCAGATGACCGGAGAGGAAGCCGGCGCTCCAAACCGAAGGCAAAGCCAGAGGATTGGCCTGGATGTGGCGAAGCCGGATCAGTGCGCCCGCATCGGATCCCTTGTGCGTGGGTAAATCCAGCAGATTCACCTTGCGGCTCTCGGCCGCAAGCATCGCCTGGTATGTGCCGGCTGCCGGCCGGCCGGCCGATCATCCGGGCCCAGGTTGGTGACTGCGGCAGCCGTATACCGTGCGGTGGTGCCGGGCGGGTCGGCCATGGCCGGCTGGTCCAGAAAAAGCCGATGAAACGGCGTTGTTCCGCGATAGGCGCCTCCGACGGCCTGCTGGCCCGATTCGGTTTCGTAGCGCAGGAAAACGGCCAGGCGCCCGGCGAGGTCATCCGGCTCGTCGCTGAAAATTTCCAGCGAGGCAATAGTGCCCTTGGTAATCCTGGGAAAGAATTCCACCAGTAGATCGGAAACCATGGTTCCGGCCTCCAGCCTCTGGTCGAAACAGGCCGCATCGCTACTGCCGCCCTGGTCCTTGCGCAATCTCGCTGAGAAAAGCGCCGTCCATGGTCCAGGTCGGCCGCTTTCAAAAACGGTACTGGCCCGGAATCCAGCTTCGGCCGCCGTCTTCGGCCCGCAGAATGAGCCCCGAAGTGGGTTCATCCGGGCGAGCGACGGTTTCCACCGCCCAGCCGCGCCGGTCCGGCGGTCGCTGAGAAAGAAGGTGGAATGCAGCGTTTCTTTGGTGCGGCTGCTCTGCGCGGTCCAGTGCTCCCCGCCGTCGATGGTGCGCCGCACGGTTCCCTCCTCCCGAACGTCCAGCCGTAGGTCCTTTCGCGGTCCATGTGGATGTCGGTCA
This sequence comes from uncultured Acidobacteriota bacterium, assembly GCA_903847975.1. GTDB lineage: Bacteria > Acidobacteriota > UBA6911 > CAINFC01 > CAINFC01 > CAINFC01. Next base: position 8,466 of record CAINFC010000299.1, read on the forward strand.
GAATTTTATCGGTCGGGGTTTCCATACGGGCCCAGTTCATGCCCCCGTCCATGGTGTGGAGGATCGTTCCCGTGCTGCCGGCGACCAGGCCCCGTCCGGCATTCAGAAAGGTTCTTCCGTATCACGCCTCCCGGATCCCCTTGCCCGGGGCGTAGGCCGGTCCGCCGCGTAGGAACTGGAAGTGCACGATGTCCAGGCTCTCGGCCTCCGCAGGCAGGGACAGCGTGGTCCAGGTGCGTCCTCCGTCGATGGTGTGGAGGGCGCCGCGGAACGTGCCGACCGCCCAGCCCTCGTCCTCGCTTATAAACGATGCCTGCGGAATGGTGTCGCCGTGGGTCTGCGGATTGGACCAGCGGCACTCGGGATTGCTGGAAACCAGGTCCGCCCGGCCCTTCGGATTCGGGACCTCGACAAAGGCGTTCCGCCAACCCCCAAAAAATTTTTATGAGGTGCACTGTTTTTCGAATGGTTTCCGCCTTAGGGGTTGAGGCCGGCAAAGTGCCGGCCCGGAAAAGGAGCCACCCCGATGATGAGGCCGCGAAACCGGAAATCAGTTCTGGCGGCGATGTCCGCCCTCTTTATGTTCCCCAGCGTGCCGGGGCAGTCCCCGGCCCAAATGGACCGCAATCCCGTGAGCCGGGAAGAAAAGGCGGCCGGGACAGGCATTTGCACCGACCGCCTGACTCCCGGGCAGCGGGCATCCTGGAAGGAAATCGTAGCAATTGTCGGAGAAAAAGACACCCGCGGAGAGCCCCTTCATCCCCAGCTCTTCCGGCTGTGGCAATGGGCGCAGCACAGCGGACATACCATCTACATCGAGCTTCCCGATGCCGGCGTTCCGCTGGGATTTTCGGCCGGTAAATTCTGGGTGGAATCGTTCGGGGAGAGCGGCCTTCGGCATACCGCCGCGTTGCGGCTGAACCGGAGGATCATCGATGCGGCGGTTTCGGCTCTGGACAACCAGGTCGAGCCGGATTTTGTTCCTTTCAAAGGGCTGGACAGGAAACGACGTTATGCCGAAGTGCTGGGACACGAGCTGACCCACGCCTTCGACATCCTCGGGGATCCGGATCTGGCCCGGATGTCGCAACAGCTTTTTCAGGCCACCGCGGAGATTCCCCTGAAAAAAGGAGCCCTGCGCATACCCGCGGAGATGCAGGCCCGGCTGCTGGAGCTGCAGGCGGCCATGCTGGAAAGGGAAAAGACGGCCAGGGTATCGGAAAAAGCGATCTGGAGCGAGCTGCTGTCCGGTCAGCAGGCCAAGGCAAAATCCTGAGCGCAGGGAGGTCCATGCCAGCCGGCCGGCCTATCCCCGAATGACGGAAAACGTCATTCCGAAGAGCCCGGTTTCATCTGATGGTAGATCCAGGCTTTGGCAAAATTCCAGTCGCGTTTCACTGTGTCCACCGACAGAGCGAGGGTCTCGGCCGTTTCTTCTTCGGTCAGGCCGCCGAAAAATCGGAGCTCCACCACACGGGCTTTTCGGGGGTCGATCGAAGAGAGCGAGTTCAAGGCATCGTCCAGGGCGACCACGGATAAGGATTTTTCCGGTGAAAGCAGCGCGGATTCCTGCAGCTCCACCTGCTGCCGACCGCCTCCCCTTTTATCCGCCGAGCGGGTGCGGGCCAGGTCTACCAGGACGCGCCTCATCATCGTGGCGGCCACCGCGTAAAAATGCGTGCGGCTGTTCCAATATACCTGTCGGATGTCCGCGAGCCGCAGATAGGCTTCATGGATCAGGGCCGTGGTCTGCAGCAGGTGGCCGGCCCGCTCGCCAGCCATGTAATGGTGCGCCAACCGGTGCAGTTCCTGGTAAACCTCCGGAAGGAGCTTTTCCAGAACCGCCGGCCGGTCAGCTTCCCAGGCCCGCAACAGCCGGGTGATTTCTTCCGTAGATCTTTCCGACATGGTGAACCGTGAACTTGGCTATCTGCCATAATTATAATCGAATCCCGGACCTTCCCGTCTTCCGGCCTCCCGGCACTGCGTGCTCTTTTCACAGGAAGACAGGAAGATGGGAAAGAAAGCGGAAGCCGAATGCCCTTCGTTTGGGGGAAGAGGATTCTTTGCGTACCCTTAAATATGACAACTTCGCAAAAAATCGGTTTTTCGTCCGGTTCTGCCGTTCCTGACGGGACTATGCCTCGGAATCACAGTCCTATGCCGGATTATGCGAGGCCGGACAAGGCAACGGCTGAGTACAACGGTACGAAATCAGCTGTTTCGCCCTGTGCGGTACACACGCAAGTCCTGTAAGGAACGTCAGAACAAAATGAAATATCGGCTTCTTGCGAGATTATCTTTTATGACAACCCGGCAAAAGTAGCAGGAACCCCGAAGGGGTTCCGGAACACAGCCCGGGGTTGCGCCGCAGGCGCTACCCCGGGTATGCGGAATTTTTTGAAAATCAACCCTGTTAAGGCTGTGCAAACACATGGCATTGCTGGATTTTGCGCAACCCTTTCCGGGTTGTCGCCTGCGGGTTTCTCTACCCGGGGTAGGCGCGAAGTGCGCCAACCCCGGGCTGTGTTACGATGCCCTGTAAGGGCTTTCACCAACGGAAATCCACAGGTATGGGACTTTTTGCCGGGCTGGTTCCATCTTTTCAGGAGGCCCGACCCGCAACCCGGCGCTGCGCGGGAAGCCATCGGGTCCGCAGGTCCAGGCAGTTGAGCATTTTTTCCGCGAGGTCCATCGGCACATAATAATATTGGTTGGAGGCTTCGAACCCCAGGCGCGAATCCTCCTCCTGCAGCCGGTATAGCTCCCGGGCGGACTCCGTCTCGGCGAGCAGGATCCGTTCCAGTTCCCGCAGCAGGGCTTCCGCTTCGGCGGCGGATGCCGCCGTGGAAAGCCGGCGGCGCTCCTGGGTGAAGCGGCACTGGGCCGCGGCGCTTCCCCAGTGCAGACCGGCGGCCTGCATCAGCCGCCCCTCGCGCTCCGCTTCCCGGCGCCGGGTTTTGTCGCCCGGCTGCGGGGAGCGGGAGAGCTCCTGCTGCAGCGTGCGCGCCGCCGAGCTAAAACCAGCCGCAGTCTTTTCCAGCTGGGCGATGAAGACATCCGCGGGATAGATGCCCCGCCAGCCGTCCAGGTCATCATAGGGGAACCCGACCATGGTGCTGCGGTAGCCGGTGGGCTCCGCCCACAGGAGATTCGATGGGCCGCACTGCAGCGGGGCCTGGTATACCACCTGCCCGGAATAGGGAAATTCCCGGAAAGCCGCACCGCAGGCTTGCCAGGCCTTCAGAACCGCCGGGGCCAGCGCCTCTCCGAAGCGTCGTCGGGCGATGGAGGCCAGGCTGCCTCCGCCGATCAGCTCTCCGACCGTTTCCAGGTTGGGCGAGGGATAGCCTCCGAGCGTCCAGCCGAGCATGTAGCCGTCGACCCCCTCCCGGAGCAGGTTGCGTATGTGCTCCTCGACCAGCGTGGGAACCGGGATATAGGGCAGCGCGGAAAGCTCCCAGGTGTTGCCGGCCTGGATCTTGGCCAGGACTTTCAGGCCCCGGGCGCGGGCCGCCTTCCAGTGTCGCCGGGCGCGCGGGCCCGGCCCGACGGAGGAGATGGAATACTCGCCCACCGTGCTGCGGATTCCGCCTCGCTCGATCGGCAGGCTCCACTCGCTCACGCTCATCAGCGCTGCCTGATCCGGCAGCAATCGGATGGCCTCCTCCGCCCAGGCGTCCTGCCAGCCCCAGTCCCAGGCCAGGAGGCGCTGCTTCCCTCCGGCCTGCCCGATGCCGCCGGCCACCTGGCGGTTCACGCCGGCGATGACCGCGGCCGGGGACAGGCGGGAGCAGCGCGGGCACTCCTGCCCTTTGCCGTGCGACCAGCAGCTGGTCAGGTTTTCGGAGGCGGTGATGGTGAAAAACCCCCCGAGCTCGGGCACCGCGCGGCAGATCGCGGCGACCGACTCCCGCAGGTAGTCCTGCACCGCCGGCACCGATGTGCAGAGGGCGGCGTAATCGCCTTCGGTCACCCCCTTGAGCTCCGGGAATTTTCGGAAGAAGGAGAGCGGCAGTGCCCGGGGCTCGTTCAGGTAGAGGAAGATTCCGATTCCGAAGCGGGCGGCGCGCGAGGCCAGCCGCTGCAGGTTTTTCCGGCGCTCCTGGTAGTTCTGGCTCCGGATCGGATGCCACGGGCATCGCGCCAGGTTGTGCAGCACGCCCTGCAGCCAGACGCCGTTGACCCCCGTTTCCGCCAGCCGGGCCAGCAGGCCATCGGGGTAGGGATCGATGTGCGTTTCAAGCAGCGGATCCCCGTAAAGCGCAAAGTAGGAATAGCAGAAGCGCAGCGATTCCCCGGCCGGCCGGCGGGGCTGGTCTGCCGCCGGAGGCGCAGAAAGCTCCCGTACAAAGGAGAAGAGGGGTTCCCTTTCTTCCGGCAGGCCGCCCGGGAAATTCCCGCGAACCCAGGCGGCGATTTCCGCCTCGCGTCTCCGTTCCGCTTCCCCCGGGGCGGTATAGGCTAGCGGTGCGCAGCGCGGCTTCCGGCTGCCGAGCTTGATATACAGGAAATCGTCCTCCCGCAGCGTGAAGGCCAGCTCCTGCGGTGTGCAGTCGAGCAGCGTCAGCAGCTGACCGTAGGGCAGCAGGTGCCAGTTGCGCTTCAGGACGGTGATGGTGCTGCGGCGCATCCGGTCCGGGGTGATCGGCGGCTGCGCTGCCAGGCCCATGCGCCGCGCGAGCTCCCGGATCTCCCCGGTTCGCACTCCAACCGTCCGGGCCAGGCGTTCGGCGGGCACCAGCGGCCAGTTGCGCCAGACGAAGGCATGCAGGCGGCTCGGGAAATGAGCCAGGGGAAGAGGCTCCGGCTCGGGCCCGGAGGGGAGGACGGCCAGCTCCGCAGCGGTATAATTCCGCGCCCGGGTTTCCGTATCCTCGAGCCGGCCGCCGGACAGAACCAGCGTCCCGCCGGCCGGACCGGCCATTTGCTGCAGGAAGTCCCTTCGATGCTGCTGCCGACCTTTCATCTGCTCTCCCGTCCCTATCGGTTCCGCCCAACCCGGCGGAGTGCGATTATCCTGCCGGATGCCCCCTCGGCCGTGCAACCAGGAAACCCGGTTTCACGGCTCCCGATGCAATTGTAGCCTTTCTGTCGCGGCCGGGAAAAGAGTAAAACCCGCCACCCCTAAATCATGAAAGAAAAACAGGTTTTCTGCAGGATTTTTTAAAAAGTGGTATTATAGTGTCATTAAGTTTTTAGTCGTGATCCTTTTGGGGGTCGATTTCTGGCCGCTTTTTCATGGAGGGGATTCAAAATGAAGGGGCTACACCTACACGTATTACCTAAAAAAAATCAGCTTTGGATTGCAGGCATTCTGCTGCTGCTGACGAGCGTCCTGGTTATGGCGCAGACGGAAACCGGCCGCGTCGGGGGAACCATCACCGATGCCAGCGGGGCCGTCGTGCCGGGCGCGACCATTACTCTGAAGTCCGTCGCGACAGGAACCACGCGCAGCACCGTGTCGGACGAAGCGGGGCGCTACCTGATCGCCAACCTCGTCCCGGCGAACTACGAGATGACGATTGAAATGAGCGGTTTTAAAACGACGACCGCCAAAATCCTGGTTACCGTCGGATCTTCCGTCGCCTTCAATGCCAAGCTGGAGATTGCCGGCGCCGCCGAGACCATCACCGTCACGGCGGAAAGCACCGTAATCAATACGGTCAACTCCGAAGTGACCGCCACCGTCAACCAGCAGCAGATCCGGGAGCTGCCGACGATCACCCGGAATGCGTATGCGCTGGTCGGCCTGGTCGGGAATGCCGCCCCGGACGACACCTCGGGCCGCGGCACGGGCTACTCTCTGAACGGGATGCGCTCGGCCAGCACCAACGTGCTGCTCGACGGTTCCGCCAATAACGATGAGTTCACGGCCACCATCGGGCAGGATGTGCCGCTCGACTCGGTCCAGGAGTTCAGCGTGGTTTCCAACAATTTCTCCGCGCAGTACGGGCGCGCCACGGGCGGCATTGTCAACGTGGCCACCAAGTCCGGATCCAACGAGTTTCACGGAACGGTTTACGAGTTCTTCCGCAACGACAACCTGGCCAACAATACGGTGGACAACATCGCCAACGGGATCGGCAAGGGGCAGTTTACGCGCCACCAGACGGGCGGCAGCATCGGCGGACCGGTGGTGAAAGACAAGGTGCACTTTTTCAGCAACCTGGAATATATCCGGGTCCGCAGCGCCGATACGCAGATCAGCTGGGTGCCGACTCCCGAGTTCCTGGCCGCCAGCTCCAAGAACACCCAGGCATTCTTTACCAAGTACGGCAAAACCTCGATCAACGGCCCGAAGCTGACCCGCGCGGACGTATCCGCCATCTTCGGGTCCACGGCCGGCGCTTTCAACAGCCTGCCGGCTTCCATGCCGGTGTTCGGGCAAGTGCAGAAAAGCCTGCCGATCGACGCCGGCGGCGGCGCTCCGCAGGACAACTACCAGTGGATCTCCCGCGTGGACTGGAGCCTGGGCACCAACACCCAGTTCTATGCGCGCTACGCCTACCAGAACGCCGAGTTCGCGCCGGGCACCAACGCCAGCAGTCCGTATGATGGATTCGATACCGGCTCGCTCAACAAGAACCACAACGTGCTCGGCTCGCTCACCCACGTTTTCTCGCCCACCATCACCTCCCAGACCAAGGTGGTCTGGAACCGCCTCTACGGGGACCAGCCCCTCAACGGGGACCCGCAGCCGACGCTCTACATGAACCCGACCACCGCCATCCGCATGCAGGGATACCGGATCGCCTTTCCGGGCTACCTGCCCTGGAGCCCGGGATCGGCCATCCCCTTCGGCGGACCGCAGCAGCTGATGCAGCTGTACCAGGATCAGACCTGGCTCAAAGGCAAGCACGACTTCCGCTTCGGCGGATCCTTCGTGCACATGCTCGACGACCGCACCTTCGGGGCCTACGCCAACGCCGTGGAATCGCTGAACACCACCTCGGCGGCCTTGACCTCGCTTAACAATTTCGTGCTCGGGGAGATCCGCCGGTTTCAGACCGCGATCAATCCGGAGGGCTACCCCGGCGGGAAGTACACCACGCCAGTCTCGCTGCCGAGCTTCAACAGCAAAAACAAGTACAACGAGTTCGCGCTGTATGCCAACGACGACTGGAAAGTGAAACCCGGGCTTACCGTTAATATGGGCCTGCGCTACGAATACTACGGACCGCAGACCAAAAGCGAGCCCAAGTACGACTCGAACTTCTATTATGCCGATCCGAAAATGTCGGTCAGCACGGGGACTCCGCAGCAGATCATCGAAGCGCTGCGGACCGGAAAAACCATGCCGACCAACGAAAGCCCGATCAAATCGCTCTGGAAGAGCGACTGGAACAACTTCGCTCCGCGCGTCGGTTTTGCCTGGGACGTGACCGGCAACGGCAAGACGGCCATCCGCGGCGGCTACGGCATGGCCTACGAGCGCAATTTCGGCAACGTGACCTACAACGTGCTGTTCAATCCTCCGAAGTACCTGGTGGCCAGCATTGACGCGCCCACCGACGTCTCTTCGATGCCCATCTACACTGATCCGTCCGGGCCCTTCGGCGGCGTGGCCGGGGTGACCAAGACGATTCCGGGCGGCAGTCTGCGCCATGTCGACCAGAACATCAAGACCGCCTATTCCCACTTCTGGGGCTTTTCCCTGCAGCGCGAGCTGGCCGGAAAACTGGTGGCGAAAGCCGAGTATTCCGGCTCCCTGGGCCGCAAACTCTACGACCTGGGCGACAACAACAAAGTGGGGGCCTGCCTGGCCTACGGGATTACCACTTGCACCAATGCCAGCGGTACGGTCGTTCCCGGGTGGACCGGACGGCCGAATCCCGTCTACACGGCGTTTAATACCCGCGGAAACCGCGGGCAGTCCGAGTATCACGGGATGACCCTGAGCCTCGAAACCCGCAGCTTCTGGAAGACCGGCCTGCAGTTCACCGGATCCTACACCTACGGGCACGCCAAAGACAACCTGAGCAGCACCTTCAGCGATTCGGCCGCCAACTACAACCTCGGCTACCTGGATTCCTTCAATCCGATGCTGGACTGGGGATATGCGGAGTTCGACGTCCGCCACCGGACAGTGGTTTCCGGAATCTGGGCCGTACCTCTGGGCCGCAACAGCTCTGGTTTTGCCAAGGCGCTCATCGCCGACTGGCAGTTCAACTTCATTTTCAACGCCCAGTCGGGGAGCCCCTTTACGCTCTGGGACTGCACCAACGGCTACGCCCTTTGCATGCGGGCCCAGGACCCGGTCGGCATTGACAAGAATGCCACGGGGAGTAAGGCCACCGGGAGTCCCAACGAGTACACCCTGCTGGATCTGGCGCCGATCCTGAAGTACGCGGGGGGATACGTGAATGCCAAAACCGGCAACAGCGATTTCGGGCCGTACCCGGCGGATATGACCGAGCGGGATGCCTTCCGCGGACCGGGACGCTGGAACATGGATCTGGGGCTGAGCAAGCGTTTCCGCATCGGCGACCGGTATGCCATTCAGCTGCGCATGGAAGCCTACAACGTCTTCAACCATGCCAACATGTATGTGGAGGCGGCTTCCGCCGATATCAGCAGCGTCACGCAGATCACCGGCAGCAAGGACGGCAACCGGCGCATGCAGATTGCCGCCAAGTGGGAGTTCTGATCGGCCGCCACGGTTGATGGAAGGGGTGTCAAAACCCCGGAAGGAACAAGAGGGGGAACCGCCAGGTTCCCCCTTGCCGTCTGGGCGGCTTCGATGCCGCGACAAACAATCTGATATGGCTGGATTTTGCGCGACCCATACGGGACGGCAGAACATGAAAAGGCAGACTCTTTACTGACAGCCCGGCAAAACGTCGCCTTCTCGCGGAAACCCTGCAAGGGGTTCCTGGGAATTCTCACGATTATTTACGGTTCGCATCCCGGACTTTTGCCGAGCCGGCAGGAAAGATAGCTTCGCAAAAAATCGTTTTTTCGTCCGGTTCTGCCGTCCCGATGGGACTTGCCCCGTGCGGAAGCCAACCCGGCAATAAATTGCCGGGCTACAATCTTGCCGTCCCTTACGGGACTATGCCTCGGGAAAACAGTCCTGTGCCGGTTTACGCGGGGC
>CAINFC010000300.1 GCA_903847975.1 uncultured Acidobacteriota bacterium
AGATCAAGAACGACCTGGGAGTGGCGGTCTCCGTACCCGGGTCCTCCGAGCTGATCGCCCAGGCGCTTTTCAGCCGGGAAATGCTGCAAAAGAAGTCCTCCTTCGGACGTCAGAAATCCCTCGACTACGGGGATACCGCCCTGGAGATTTCCGTTAGCGGAGAGGTTGGCTTGAAAAAACTCTCTACCGTCTCATCGCTCCATGCCGAGTGGGAAAATGCCGCCCAGCGCGAAAAGGCCAACCGCTCGCGCTTCGCCCAGCATGCCCTGAAGCCCGATGCGGTGGCCGAAGAACTGGCCGGCATCCGGCAGGCGATCGGGCGCAGCGAAGATGTGGCCCGTTTCGTGCCGGCCGCGCTGCAGCTGGCCCAGGTGCCGATGGAGGCCCGGGACGGGACCATCCGGGCCGGGCTGAGCAAGGAGACCCCGCGCGGGTTGCGTCAGGCCATCGGGCTCGACGAGCCTTTTTGCGGGCGTTTCGATCTGCCCCTCGAAGAAGAGGAGATTTATCTCGGACGCACCAGCCCGGTCGTGGAAGGCCTGGCCGGCTGGGTGCTGGATCAGGCTTTGGATCCGACCGACCGCGATACCCGCACCGTAGCCGCCCGCTGCGGAATCCTTTCAAGCGCCGCGGTCCGAACCCGGACTACGCTGCTCCTGGCCCGCTTCCGCTATCATCTGCAGGCCGCCGGCGCCGGGGCCCACACCATCCTGTGCGAGGAGATCGTCCCCCTGGCCTGCACCGGACCCTCCGATGATCCCCAGTGGCTGCCTTCTGGAGAAGGGGAGCGGCTGCTTGCCGCCACCCCCGACCGCAACCTTCTGCCCACCGCCATGGAGCAGCAGCTCGGACTGCTTATGCCCGCTCTGCCCAAGTTCCAAAAAGCCCTGGAGAAGGTGGCCGCGGAAAGGGCCGAAGCCCAGCTTGCCGCCCACCGGCGCGTCCGCCAGGCCACCCGGATCAAGGGCCGGATGGGCATCCAGCCGGTGCTCCCCGTCGATCTGCTGGGGGCTTATCTGCTGCTCCCCATGCCGGCATAACCAACTATTTCCCAGGAAACGAACATGGCCCGAAGAAATCAGGATTTTCAGACCATCCGCTCGGAGGGCGGCTTGCTGCCCCACGATCTACTCCGCCGATTGCTCGATCCCAAGGAAAAACTCCCCGGCACCCGGCCGGAAGAATACCAGCTGGAGCAAGGCGAGCGGCTAAACGAAGTCATCTCCCAATCCTGGAACCGCCTGGTGAAACAGTGGGCGGAATTCCGCACCGCTGCCGAGAAGCTCCCCGCCGGGGAACCGGCTACCGGATTGACCAATGATAAATGGAATCTTCCCCTCCTTCGCGAGCTGGGCTTCGGATTGCTGCCCACGACGCCGAGCCCGGAAATCGGCGGACGTTCCTATGCCATCAACCGCTTCTTTGGCCCGGTTCCCGTTCATCTCGTCGGCTGCGGAGTCAGTTTGGACCGCCGCATGGCCGGCGTACGGGGTGCCGCCTCGGCCAATCCTCACGGACTGGTCCAGGAATTCCTGAACCGTAGCAACAGCCATCTCTGGGCGGTGGTTGCCAACGGATTGCGCTTGCGCATCCTGCGCGACAGCCAGGCTCTTTCCCGGCAGTCCTTCCTGGAATTTGATCTGGAGACCATGTTTTCCGGAGAGGTTTATCCCGATTTTGCGCTGCTCTGGATGCTGCTGCATGCCACCCGCTTTGCCCCCCGCGAAGGGGACCGGCCGGAATCCTGCTGGCTGGAGCACTGGACCACACTGGCCGAGGAACAGGGTACCCGGGCTTTGGGAGATCTTCGCGGCGGAGTGGAGCGAGCCCTGCAGATCCTCGGAGAAGGATTTACGAGTCATCCCCGGAACACGCAGCTGCGGGAGGACCTGCGCACCGGCAAGCTCTCCCTGACCGGTTTCCATAGCCAGCTCCTGCGGGTGGTGTATCGACTGATCTTCCTGTTCGTAGCCGAAGACCGGACCATCGACGGACACCCAATGCTTTTTCCCGGAAGCGGCAACGGAAACATGGATAAGGACGCCGAAAACCATTACGCTCTTTTCCAGCAGCACTACAGCACCGCCCGGCTCCGCGACCTGGCCTCCCGCATCAAGGGGAGCCGACACGGGGATCTCTGGCAGCAGTTCAATCTCGTGGTTGGGGCTCTCTCCGGAGAAGAACCGTTTGCTTCCATCCGGCAAAAGCTTGGCCTCCCGGCATTAGGAAGTTTTCTCTGGGCTCCTGCTTCCACTTCCTCCCTGAACGCTGCAACCCTGAATGGTCCAAGTAATACCGGGCTCACGGGTGTCGAGTTAACCAACTTCGACTTCCTGGAGGCGTTGCGCAACCTCGCTTTTACGCGGCAGGGTAAGGTTTTGCGTCCCGCGGACTATAAAAATCTCGGAGCGGAAGAGCTGGGGGGCATTTACGAGAGCCTCCTGGGGCTGACCCCGCAGATCAGCACCGATGGAGCCCGGTTCTATTTCGCTGAGTTTGCCGGCAACGAACGCAAAACCTCCGGCAGCTACTACACCCCTGACTCCCTGGTGCAGTGTCTGCTCGACACAACCGTCACTCCGGTGGTGGAAAGCCGCCTGGAAGAAGCCATGGAAATGGCCGGCAGACCGTGGAAGGAAGTGCAAGGCCGTGCTCGAAAGACATTTATCGATTATGCCCAACGGCAGCCGCCAACCCAGGCGGGAACCGCCAGCCAGGATGCCCAGCCAAAATTTAACTCGGGAGCGATCGAACCGCTCTGGAAAGCTACTTCCCAGGCGGACCGCTATTCCCTTTTGGCGGTGCATGCCGTTCTGGACATGCGTGTCTGCGATCCCGCCTGCGGGTCCGGGCACTTTCTGGTGGGAGCTGCCCATCGCCTGGCCCGCCACCTTTCGCGTGTACGGGCCATGACCCAGGGGGAAAGCGAACCCTCACCGCTTCTTTACCAGCAGGCTTTACGCGACGTGATCGGCCGCTGCCTTTACGGCGTGGACATCAGCCCCATGGCTGCCGAGCTCTGCCGGGTAAGCCTCTGGCTGGAGGCGATGGAGCCGGGCAAGCCTCTTACGTTTCTCGAGCACCATATCCGGGTCGGCAACAGCTTGCTGGGAGCCACCCCGGAGCTTCTTTCCGAAGGCATCCCGGATAAGGCCTTTCAACCGCTGGAAGGGGATGAGAAAAGCCATGCTACCGCACTGGGCAAAAAAAACCAGGCGGAAAAGAAAGGGTATACCGGGCTCTTCGGGGCATCCTACACGACAGCCATGGAAGCCAGGGCGATCTACGGGAGTGAGCTGTCAGAATGCCGCGCCCTGGATGGCCTGGGCGACGGGACCTGGGCCGAAGTTCGGCAAAAAGAAAGCCACTATCGCAGCCGCCTGGACTCTGAGGACTTCCGGCTCGCCCGGCAGCTGGCCGACGCCTGGTGCGCAGCTTTTGTCTGGCACAAGTCCAAGACCGGCATGGACGGCAAACCCGTACCTCTGGCTCCTACACAGGACGTATTCCGGCTCCTCCGTGAAGATCCCGAACGGGTCCCCCCCTCTACTCGTGAGGAAATCGCCCGGCTGGCCCGACAGTACCGCTACTTTCACTGGCACCTTGAATTTCCTCAGGTTTTCCTTGCCGAAGAAACACTGGAACCATCCACCGATTCGTCATCCTCTCACGGTTTTGACGTCATCCTTGGCAACCCGCCCTGGGAAAGGGTCAAGTTGCAGGAGAAAGAGTTTTTCGCCGAACACAGCCGGGAG
>CAINFC010000301.1 GCA_903847975.1 uncultured Acidobacteriota bacterium
ATGAAGCGGATCCATGCAGAACAATGCGGATCTTTTCCGCCTGAGAGTGCCGGGCGCAATTCGTCAATGCTTCCTGTACCGTCCTGTAAATACAAGTCCGATGAATCTCGGGAAGATGGTCCAGAATCCCGTCGAATTCCGCGGTTACGGTCAGACCGCTCCGCCGGGAAAAATCGCGTGAAAGCCACTCCAGTGCAGGCTCGAGGCCCAGATCATCCAGCATGGAAGGGCGTAATCCCATGGACATATCGCGCACCAGCCGAAGAGTCTGCTCGGCAAGCTGTTTGCTCTCCGCGAGGGCTTCATTATATTTTTCGATCGGACCGTTACGCCATTTTTCCAGACTGCCCAACCCCAACCGCAAGGCAGTAAGAATTTGGCCGACCTGATCGTGCAAATCCCGAGAAATTGCTTTTCTTTCTTCCTCCTGCGCTTTCACCAGACGTTGGGAAAGAAGACGCATCTCCCGTTCCGCCGATTCCGCCCGATGATACTCCACCGCGGTGCGCCGCTCCAGTTTCAGGATCCGAAGCATGCTGATGCCTGCCACCAGCAGTCCGGCCAGAATGGTAACCAGCATCAGGCGGATAAGATATTGGCTGAATTCTTCCTGTTGGCGGCGGATGCTTCCTACCTGGCGTTGAAAGTTGAATTGATTCAGTTCGTTAATGTCCTGGGCCAGGCGCAGGATTCTTTCGCGTCTGGGCATCACCGTGTCTCGTAAGAACGAACTGCTTTTACTTTGTTTTTCTTTGACTGTCCAGGAAAAAATGGGATTCAAGGCTTCCATCCTGGCGTTCAATTCCCGCCGAAACTGGCTTATGGCAGCCGCGTCCGCCTGGCCGAAGCGGCGCTCCAGGGAATCGAGGGACAGAGAAATATCCGAATGGGTTCGGGTCAGGTCCTGGCGAATGGAAAAAGCTCCAAACAAGGAAGTATCCAGCAGATAATCCCGAACCAGAATGCTGGAAAGGTAAATGTTCAACTGTATCGAGGTCATCGTTTCGTTGTTTTTTCGGAATTCCTCGTGGATCTTAGACATTTCACCGTAGATTTTCATCGCCTGGTGGGCGGTGCTGATGGTGAAAAAGACAATCAACAGAAGTAAGCCGCCGAAGCCCAGAATCAACGGTACCCGGCGGGGCGAATGGAGCGGGGCAAAAGCATGGGCTGCATTGCTGTCCATGGAAGTTTTGATAAGTAGATAAAAGTCGGTGTCCTCTCAATAGCTTATTGTATGGTTTTTCTCAGAGCAAATCCAGCGCGGCCGGCTGATTACAGATGGTTCCACATCGGTTTGTCCGGGCGCAACTCTCCCTCGTTATCCGTCTTTTTCAAACCTCGGTTCAGCAGGTAATCCCTCACTGCTTCCCGGGCGCCTAAACCGACAGCCAGACTAATCGTAATAGCCACCCCGGCCAGCAGGATGATAAAGGCAGCCAGAAAAACGTTTCGAGCCAGGTTCAAATGGTCCGCGGCTATGACCACCGCCACAAAGAGAACCAGGGAGCGCATGCAGGCGGCCACCCGTCGAGGTGCCGGTATTTCTTCATTTACGGCCCAAACCAGAGTGCAGCGACCCAGGAATTGGCTGATCCAGTAGCCGGCCAGTAGAATGAGGCAGGCGACGGCCAGATTCGGAAGAAACCTCACCACGGACTCCACCAGCGCGTGTGTCCACTGGATATCCAGTGCATCCAGTGCCGTCAATCCCCCGGTCCCCAGGACGAGCCAATAAGTAAACTCCGGCACCATCCGGGCTGATTTTGCCTGTTGGGGCAAGTGCAGCAGAGAAGCTAAGCCGCTTCGCAGCAAAAAGCGGTCTATAACCACACCCTTGAAGATTTTGCGCAAAATCCAGCGAAGGATAACGGCAAAAAGGTAAAACCCGATAAAAATAATCAGCCCGGCCAGCAAGGAAGGCAGGTACTCCAAAAGTTGCCGGGAAAGCCGATCCAAAGCCTTCTCCATAATTGTTTTTAATGCCATCCACATGATTAGGCCTCCTTTAGGCTATCCGGGACCGGAAGTCGGTCTTGCGGCAGGGGATGTCCGGCCTGGTCTTGTTTTCTGCATTGTCTTGCATTCCACAGGTCCAGAAGGTAGCCTTTTTGGTTTTCAAATTCCTTACATAAATTCTCGATTTTCTCTTCCACCTGCGGTGCATACAGCGACCTGGTCTCCACCACAAAGGAGGCCACTCTGGCCAGGTATAGAGGAGTAAGGGATCTTAAAAGAATATTTCTGTTGACCGGCTGCTGTTGGTACGCGGTGGCAAACTCGTAAATGATCCGGACCCATAGAGAATCCTCCATATGGAAGGAATCTCTGTCTGCAGCGGAACATTGGCCTCCCAGAGTTCGCAGCATCCGCAGCGTTTCTTCGCAGAGGGATAAAGCCCATACTTCACCCAGATCGGCGCAGGCCTGCTGGAAGGTCCGCAGCAGCCGATCCAGGTTTACATCGATCGGATCCAGCCCCACATCATAACAAAAGCCAAAAAGGTCCACGGGCTGACTCTGGTTGCATCGGGACCATTGTGGATAGTATTCGCTCATAAGATAGAAGACGCTGCCCACGACCTGCTGTAACATGGCGCTTAAATCGGCGCCGGGATCTTTGGCATCATGCAGCTTGGCGCCCAAAAAACTCTGGCACACGCGATACCCCTCGGCAATGGCCACGGAGGTCATCCAGATGTCGATCCCATAACGGGCCACATCCGTTTCCCAGTCCTGGCGGGCAAGATACCGGTTTATCAGACGGGAAGAGAGACCGAAATCGCCGCCGATGGGTTGCCTGACCTGCAGGCCGTACAGAGCGCGAGTCAGGGGGTAAACAATGCTGTTGGTAATGGTTCCATCGTACTTGTGGCGATGATAATAGGGCGCTACAAAGTCATAATGTGCGTGCAGAACCGGACGAATCAGCAAATCGATCCATTCGGGAGTAATGGAACGGAGATCGGAGTCGACGACGGCGCATGCTTTGGCCTGAAGCTGGCCGGCGATCTGGAAAATCATGCGGAAAGCGCTTCCCTTACCGGGTATGCCGTGGTAAGGGAAAGATAGTTTATGTACCGGGTGGAGAGGAGTAGAAAGCATCCACAAGCTTGAATCGTCCAATTGGGCGGACAGTACTTCTTCTCTGGTCCGGTCGGTGGATCCCCCATCGGAGTTGATGATGATCCCTTTGTATTGGGAGTAATACTTGTTAAGGCCTGCCTGTGCGGCCCGAACCACATGCCCGATGGTTCGTGCGTTGTTGTAGCTCGGGATCCCAATCACAATATCCGCCCGGGAAAGCGAATGGATCTCTTTGGCGATTTCCGGCATTAAAAACGGTTGCGTCACGCCGACAACCTCAGCTGCGATTCGGATGCGGGTCGGGGGACCGTAATGGTCTCATCCTGTGCTACGGCTGTTTTGAGGAGCTCGAAGAAATTGGGAATAGCCGACAGCACCCGGTTCCAGTTCGGTATCGAAGGCATGCTGTCCACAGGCCGCATGAAGTCGTTGGCTGCGGAACTGAGGCTTCTGGCAAAAACCTCGATGGCCAACTCTTCATTGTGGCGGTCAAACGGGAGATCGTTCAGGATGGCATCGGCGTAATACCGGGATATGGCGTCTTCCGCCGAGCGAACATAACGGATCATCAGGCTCCGGAAATGGTCCGACGAAAAAACCACTCCTTCC
>CAINFC010000302.1 GCA_903847975.1 uncultured Acidobacteriota bacterium
GATTTTTTCGGTGAGCTGGAAGCTCCGCGAAAGGCTCAGATCCCAGGTGCGGATCCCCGGGCCGCGGAAGGCGTTGATCCCCGAGGTCCCGAAACGGGCGGTGGACACCGCGGCAAAAGCGGTGGGATCGAAATAGGGCGTACCCACGCCAACGCCGTGAAGAATGGCCACCTGGTCCTTTACCTGGTCCGCCCTCTGGGAGTTCCCGTAACTGTTCAGGGAAGTGCTCGAGGAGGAAACCGTAAAGGGAGCTCCGCTGATAAAACTGACCACGCTGCTGATCTGCCAGCCGCTGACCAGGGCGGTCAGAATGCCGCTGTCGACCAGGTAGCTCTTGCCTTTGCCGAACGGCAGGTCGATCACGCTGGAAACCTGGAAGTTCAGCGGACGGTCAAAACCGCTCAGCGACCGGTTCAGATAATAGTATTCCGGGATATTGATGGGAAGTGTTTCGTCGCTGTTATCCCGCCCGGAGTTGGTGATCGATTTGCTCCAGGTATAGGACATATCCATCATGTAAAAGCTGGTCAGGCGCTTCTGGAGCCGGGTCTGCAGCGAGTCATAGTGCGTTCCGCCGACCGGGCTGACCATCAGGGTGTCCGCGCTTCGGCCGAACTTCTTGTACAGCTGCTTGCCGCTGGTGCCGCCGCCGATCGGGGACCAGTTCAGATTCTGGTAGCCGAGCTGCCGGATCTGCCGCGTGGCCACGTAGCCGGCCTGGGCCGTCCAGCCGCGCCCCAGATCCCGCTCCAGCATCAGGTTCCAGGACTGAATGTAGCCGCGCGGGAAGACCGACGGAATGGTATTGGCGGAAACATTGGCCGGAATCGGAATGATTCCGTTCCCCAGGCTGGGCACCGGGACCTCCGGGATCCCATCGGAGAACTTGCCGGCCGGCGAGAGGCTGTTCGGCGCGGTCACGTTCAGCTCCACCAGTACGGGGTGGTTGGTGCGCATCGGCCTCGACAGGGAGTAGGGATCGTTGGTCAACCCGTATCCGGCGCGGAGCACGAACTTATCGGTCAGGCGGTAGGCCAGCCCGAAGCGGGGGGCAAACATTTTCTTGCTCATTTTCACCCCCAAATCCTTGGGAACCGAGCCGAGGCCGCCGATCTCCATCATGTTGGTGTCGGGGTTGTAGCGCTCGAAGCCGCGATCGGCGCGGGTGGGCATGGGGAAATACTCCCAGCGGGTTCCGTAGGAGAAGGTCAGCTTTTTATTGACCTGCCAGCGGTCGCGCACAAAGAAGCTGTACTGCCAGGCCCGGGTGGTGTAGGGGGTCAGGGTTTCGATGCACTTGCCGAGCTGCGTCGGCAGGCCCAGGAGGAACGTGGCAAATCCGTTGGCCCGGCTGTCGGAGGTGCTGGTTTTGCTGCAGCCGCCCTTGCCGTCCGGGGTCTGGCAGAGCTGGGTGGGTCCGGTGCCGAAGTTGAACCGGCCGCGCGGCCCCATGCTGGCCCCGCCGACAAACTCCGGCTGGGTATGGTTCATGGTCTGCCGGTAAACATCCATCCCCCAGCGCAGCTCGTGGCTGCTTTTAGTCCAGGTGGCATTGGCCACATACTGGTACTGATCATCCGTGCGGTAATACGGAGTGTAATGATTGGCTATACCGAGCTGGGTATATCCGCCGATATCGAACCGCGGCATGCCGCCCTGGTAGGAAGCAGGCCCGTTGGTTCCGGGAATCCCCAGCTCCTGGCCGTAATTCTTGGCGCTGCTGACCGACCACATGTTGGTGGGCGAGCGGACAAAGCCGAAATTGGAGTCGATCAGGAAGGTGGGGCTGACAATGTAGTTCACCCCGAAAGAAATGCTGGTGGTGCCGCCGTTGGCATCCCCGGGGCTGGCGATCGATTTCCCGGAAAGCCCGGGGCCCTCCAGGACCGGCCCGAAGGCCGTCGGGGAGGAAAGGTCGAAGTCCAGCATGCTGTAGCGCGCGAAAAGGTTGACCTTGGAGGAGACCAGCCAGTTGACC
>CAINFC010000303.1 GCA_903847975.1 uncultured Acidobacteriota bacterium
AAACTGTCCCAAATCGTACCCAGGCGGCATGATCGAGTCCCGGTCATGCCGCCTGGGTGGATCGCAAATGGAACAAGGAAGCCAGGACAGGTGGTCCACTTTTCCTTAGCACACCCGGTCTCTTTCTGATTAGCGCCGAAGTCCTTGCTTCAGGACAACATCAGCCGGTTTATGGCCGGTGTTATTGATGAGGCGTATATCGCCGAATTGGATGAGCTTTTTGGTATCAAGTAAAAACAGTAAGCCAAGGGGGTTGGAATCCTTGCTCACATTAATGTGGGAAGGAAAAACTATAAATGATTGCGGGGCCCCAAACACCATCAATAATCCATGCGGATAAGGCGGGAGATCCGCGTCAAGGCACCAATAAATTTCCTAACTTACTGAACCTTGGCAGACTACAACCGTATATTACATCATTACGAATACGAAAAAGGTATCCTGAGAATTGAAACGTCGGAACATCGATCTCAGGAAAGGAATTATGCCACTTGCAATTGGGGGTGTCTTCCGCTGATTATCAAAATGGGTATGCCCCGGTTCGGGTTGTTTCCAGGGGCAGAGCGATGAATCTGAAGGCTGGTACTATTCACCGGGTACGAAAAAAATGCCGGATCGGAGAAGGAAATATGAGATATTTGCAGATCATTATGTTTATCCTGGGAATCGCTAGTTTAATTGGCTCGGCATTAGGCTTAGGATCGGATTTCGGCAAAACCTTTTATGGGGTTGGGGTTTCTTTGCTTCTTATCGATGCGGTGTGGATCCAGTTGTGGCCTGCGCCAAAAGGGTATGAACGGGAATAGAACCCGTAAACAATCCTTTTCACGCCACCGCTCTGCCGTTTCATGACACTTTTCCGGAGCATTCCTGTTTCAGGATCGAATTTTCTATTTGTAATGGCATAACCTACAAAACATAGAAAGGGGCAGTTCATGAACCACCTGTCTTTTACCTCGGCGTGCCTTTGTTGGGTACTCGCAACCCCTATTCCCGCCTCGTTGCAGACGGATCTTGGTAGACGTGTTACTATCGATGTTGCAGAAACCCAACCACAGAAGGTTTTTAATATGTTGGCTCAGGAGTTGGATTGCAAGATAGCCGTCGATCCTGAGATTAAGAAGCCATTGACGATAAGGGTGGTTGACACACCGGTCTTTGCGGTTCTTGCCACGGTTTGCCGGAGCATTTCATGCGAATACCGCTTCGACGGAAAGGATCTCTTCATCATGCCTCTGTCAGGTGGCAGGAAAAAGCAAATGACCGCCATGGAGGAGCAATCCAGAAAACTTGAAAGCCGGCTCCCCGAGGGAATGCGCTTCGATGACATTCCCCTGAAAAAAGTGCTCGATACCATTTCCAAGACGTGCAGGCTCAAAATCCGTCCCTGGGCAGACGAAGGGAACCGGAAGGTCACTATCCATGTCGGGGGCAAGACGGTGGACCAAGCGTTGGAGGCTATTGTGCGTCAGATCCAAGGCGAAGGTGTCGTCATGATTGAAACTTGGGGTGGCTCATTGGGCCAGCGCCGCTATGTCGAAAAGCCCCTCGAGCCGAGGATCAGGTAAGAGTACTTTTGATACCCTGAAAAAAGGTCAAACGGGAATCAATGCCCGGGTATTGGTCCTGGACACTCGGATACTAAAGACGTTGCAAAACAGGATATCAGCACACCCGATATCGCTGCGCTCATTCCAAAGCTTTTTCCCCGAGAATATGAAGCAGCAAGAAAAAGACTTTACCGTGCTGAGAAGAGAAAATTGCAGGAATCTCTAAAGAGCGTTCCCGGATAGACACTTCGCTCAACTGCTTCCTATGTGCTTCCGAAATCGAGCTTTCCAGGAGGGATATTTCCGTAAGTTATTGATTCTATGGAGCCAGCGGTCGGGATTGAACCGACGAACTACTGATTACGAACCACTCCATGTTGTTGACAATAAAGGATTTAAAGGATTTACGGATTCCGATTTCTTTATTTTTGTAGCCAAATCCACATCAAAACCACATCACCAACTTATTAATTTGGTGTAAAGATGTTAGGCAAACCTCCTTCCGGGAGGTCGACACATGCCTAACCATTTTCGACCCCCCTATTTCCCTTTTTACCCGGCAGACTTTTCCTCGGATGGAAAAGTCGAATCCATGACCACGGCTGCCGTCGGAGCTTACATTCTCTTGCTTTGCAAATCGTGGCGTGAAGATCCACCTGCTTCCATTCCAAACGACGACACTATTCTAGCCCGCTGGGCCCGCATGAATTCGGTCGAATGGGCGGAATGCAAGCCGATGGTTTTAGCTGCGTTTACCCTGGGCAAAGACAACCGTTGGCACCAGAAACGGTTGCGCCTTGAGTATGACAAATTCTGCATGTATGCAGAAAAGAAGTCCATGGCGGGTAAAATAGGCGCCAAACAGCGATGGAAGGGCGATGTTGCATCCGATAGAAATGAAAAGAGTTGCATGGCAACGCCATTACAATCGCATTGCACACCCAATACGAACGCATTGGCAAAAGATAGCTTTTCATCTTCATCTTCAAATATAAAAGAAAATATATCCACCAAAAAGCCGGAGAGACCCAGGAACCCCTACTGGGATTCGATGGTGAAAGTCTGGGGTGACCCGGTTACCGGACCGGAGAAAAAGAGGTTCGGTAAGAATGCCGAGGAATTCAGAAAAGTCGGCATTGACCCTAACGAGATACCGATACGTCATGCCAGAGCGATCCAGGCATGGAAAACCTTACCTTGCAGCCCGGAAACTCTGCTGAAGCGGTGGACCGAATTCGGACCCGCAAACGGGAATGGATCGGTGCATACCCAGCAGGATGAGGAGGAACAGCGACTGCGAAACGAATTAAAACGAACCCGCAAGCTTATCGCCGACCAGGAACGTCAGCGCCGGCAATTCGAGGAGGAAGACTCATGCCTTCTGACACAGTAATGCCGGCAAGAATCACGGACGAACGGGCCGTGCTGGCTCATCTGCTCCTGGATGGCAATGCCGGTTTCTTCCACCAGAGCGGGCTCAGGGCGGAGAACTTCTACGTGCCCTCCCATCGGACCATCTGGAAGGCGATTGAAAGGCAGTTCTCTGAACCAGGGTCTCAGATTGATCCGGCCCTGATGGTTTCCCTGTTGAACGGCGACCGGGATGCCATCGCACACCTTTCCGCCTGCCTGGATGGAGCGATCCGGTCGGAAGGCCTGGCCTTTTGGCACGCGGAAAGAGTCCGGGAAAGTGCGGAGATGCGCGCGATGATGAGGCTGGGGCAAAAGCTGACTGACACCGCTTCCCAATCCGATGCCAAGCGAGAGGAGATCATCTCCCTGTTGGAATCTGCCATAGCCGCTCTCTATGCCGGAACGGAAAATGCCGGCTGTGACCCGGCGGACATCACAGACTCCGTCACGGAAACAGCCCTTTCCAAAACCCAGCCGAAAGGAGTGATCGGGACTGGGATCAACGGCGTGAACCATCTGCTAAACGGTGGACTGCATCCCGGTCGACTGTACGTGGCCGCCGGCCGACCCGGGAGCGGAAAATCCGTTTTTGGCCTGCAGGTCATGCACGAAGCCATCTCCCGAGGCCTGCGGGTGAATTATCACAGCCTGGAGATGGGCCGGGAGGAAATCCTGCAACGGTGGCTGGCCCGATTGGCTCATGTGTCATATGGAGCCATACAGCATGGCAACGTGTATCAGGAGAATGCCGAGAACCTGCGAAGGGCTTCGGGCTGGATTCGACAGCACCAGCGACAGGCGCAGATCTTCGATCGTGGAGAACAGAGCTGTTCGACACTTCAGGGAGAGATCCACCGCTGGAAGCCGAATCTGGTCATTCTGGATTATGTGCAGCTGGCCGATAGCGATGCAGCCGCCCCGTTCATGAAAACGATCAATCGTGACCGGGAAATTTCCTTGATAACCAAGCGACTTAAAGCCATGGCCCGCAGCCACGGGGTAGCCGTATTGGCCATGAGCCAGCTGAACCGGGATATCGAGAAGCGCAGTGGCGGCAATCCGCAGCTTTCCGATCTACGGGAATCCGGGGGGCTGGAAGCCGATGCTGACGCCGTGCTGATGATCTGGGAGCCGGGGAAAACAGATGAAAAACGAAACCGGGAGCGCATGATCCGCATCGCCAAAAACCGCAACGGATATACGGGTACCGTTCGGCTGCACTTGCAGGGAGAATTTATGACCTTGGAGGAATCGGGAGAGGAGTTGTAAGCCATTGATTCTGTAATAAAACGAGAAAGTTAGCCCATTCGTTTGCCCTGGGGTGAATGAAAGAACCCGAGAGCCTAAAAGGGACTCCCTCCGGAATCCGCCAAGACCGCCGGAGGGAGCCGAGCCACGAACGAAAGATTGGACGTCAGCGGCATTCTGCATTTTACCCTGCCGTCAGATGTCCTACGACCATCAACCAGGATTTCAATGGAAAGGATGTTTATGGATTTTTCCGGCAGAGCGGCTGAGGAGACGGAACCATCCCTGGTCTGCCAATACGCCGGGAGATGGTCACATGGTCAGGAGGTTTATTTCTGTACCCGATGCGGGTGGGTAATCCTCACCGACCATTTGCTGGA
Organism: uncultured Acidobacteriota bacterium; assembly: GCA_903847975.1. Taxonomy (GTDB): domain Bacteria; phylum Acidobacteriota; class UBA6911; order CAINFC01; family CAINFC01; genus CAINFC01. The sequence goes on from CAINFC010000303.1 coordinate 4,592, forward strand.
ATGGGAGGGAGACCTGGTTTCAGATTGTTGTGGGGCCCCCGTCGAGCTCATCGATGATCCCGGATACCCGCCAAACCAGTTCTGCAAAGTTGCTGCCATGGAAATCCTTGACCATGCATTCAGGAGGAAACAGTGCAAACCAATACGGAAAAGGCGAATTCGGAACACCTTAATCCCGGGATGAGACTGAGTTTCTGCCTGGCAGAAAAATCGCGAATGAATGCCGGGTGCTCCCAAATCACTCTTCCCTACCCTATCATCGCTAATCGGTACTGGAGAACTTTCCAACCCCGAGGATTCAGAACTCCGGTCACGGTAGTCAGCCCCGAAGCGAAGGCCTACAAAGAACAGGTGGCGAAAATCGCATGGCAATCCGGATTCCGAGGGCCTATTTCCGGCAGGGTTTCGGTCCATCTCAAGCTCTATCCTAAACGACCGCGGGACTGGAAAAAGAGAGAGATGGCGGATCCAAACGGCTGGGACCAATCCGTCAAGTGCCTGGATATCGATAATGCCCGCAAGGTTCTTTATGACGCTCTGGGCGGGGTGCTCTTCGAGGATGACCGCTGGATCTGGAGCGATTCCGCCGAAAGGAAGGTGCCAGACGGAGAACCACGGGTTGAGGTGACGGTATCCCGCTGGGGTTAACGAAAGGGAACGATTTGGAAATGGACCTATCGACAACCCAGGCGACCTTAATCAACGGCTTTATGGATCGCCTGGAGAAGCATTGCGCCGAACATACCGGCGAATCACGGCTTGCCATGGCCATCATCAGGAAAGCCATTCAGGATGTGGTCTTCCAGGAAGATGAATTTGTGAACGCCTTAAAAGAAGCCGGCCAGCTGTCCAAGGACCAGATCCTGAGACAGAAAAACAGGATTCTGCGGATTAAAAGGAGCGCCGGTGAGTTTCTCCTCGGAGCGAATGGAATGCTGTCTCTGTGGACCGAGAATGCCGGCCTGAACGAGAAGTGGGTGAAAGAAAAGATCTGGAAGCTCCTGGTGGTCCTGCGGAAAGTGCAGAAAAGCCGAAAATCAGTGATGAAGCGCAGGAGGGCATAGATGAGGAATATTCCGAACCAAACCACATACCAACTCCCGAGCGACTGGACCAAGGAAAACATCGACCTGTGGCGCCGTACCTTTTATGCGGCGCGGGAAAAATACCGCATTTACTCCTTGTTTCGCCGGGGAGACGGGGTGGTCGATTATGCCGCGGACGTGACCGTGAGTTCGTACCATCCGGCAAAAGTGGATCCTTCCGACTGGCGCGGATCGGTCTACCTGCTGAAGCGATATCTGTATGGCCGACGTCAGTTGATTTTCCTGATTCACTTTATTGCCTGGAAAACAAAGACCGAAACCATGGGATTGCTGAAAATGAAATCCTGGAAAGTGTTTTACGAAGAAGTAGATTTCGTGCAGGGCGTCATTGGGCAGAAGCTTCTGGAATTCAACCTATGGCCGATTCGGGATGAAATCACACAAATGGGTTTTTTCGACTGACCGATTCTCCCCATTTGAATTCCAGTGTTTACAGGCCTTTCAGCAGAATGGGTCCATGGAAGAAAAGCACAAAATGATATGATCGAATCAGAGAGAGTTTAAAAAAGAGTATTCAAACACAGGGCTTTGCTTTCGAACTTCCCGCCGGGCAAGCAACGGGACAAATCGAGCCAACCAACAGATTAGCAGGATGATTGCATTGTGAAAGTCGGAATCGTCGGTAGCAGAACTTTCCCGCAGCTGAAGCTGGTGGAATGGTTCATTCGGGATATGCCTCAGGGGGTAACAATCGTATCGGGTGGTGCCCAAGGAGTGGATTCGGCCGCCGTGGAATATGCCCGCCAGCGCGGTCTCAAGGTGATCGAATACCACCCGGATCTGGCTGG
>CAINFC010000304.1 GCA_903847975.1 uncultured Acidobacteriota bacterium
GCTGGCGCAGTGGATGGCTTTCGACGGCATGAAGCCGAATTGGGTCATGGATTCCAGCAAATCCTTATCTTCATGAAGGGGCCGGTTTAATTCGTTCATTTCAAACAAATCGTAGTTTCTGGTCATTTCAAGCCGGGCATGGCCGTTTCCGTTCCTGAATTTCTTACGCATGTTCTTCAATCCATCCTTTCACATAATTAAATGCCTGGGTTCTTTCCAAGTCGTCTTCCCTGATTTCACAAAGCTTCATTACCGCAATTCGGGCAAACTGCATCCCTATGCAGGGAGGTAACAGTTTTGTATTGCCATCGCTGCTTTTCCGAGTTTCCTGCTCCCGTTTCTCCATGATTTCTTTCGCCTTTTTCGTAACCGCCTTTTTACCCTTGGCCATTACGAGGGATTGCTCACCCGGTGGTAGGGTAGCGATGGCTGCCGCTGAATGAATGGAAATCTCCTCCTTGCGAGCAGCCTGAACGAGTTCCGGGGCGCCATGGTCTAACACCTGCTCAATTTTGTTCAGGGTCCGTCCGCTGATACCCGCTTCGGCGCCCAAAATATCCCGGGTTGCGCCTTCTTCCCGCTGTGGAAATATTTCCATAGCGGGAGATTCCGATCTGGAATGCAAGGAAGATCTCATCCGTTCCCGGGCGAGACTCGCCACCAGCTTTTTCTTTTTCAGGACCAGCTCCCCGCGGTTGAAGTCGGTCAAGTTTCTACGTCCCAGCTGGTTATTGACGATCCACAGCAAAACATCGTTGCGACTGTCGAAATGCACATCCAGCGTCGTGTAGGATATCCGGTGCTTTTTGCAGATCTCATACCGGTTATGGCCATCGACGATGTAGTAATTGCTTTTTGACTTCCAGACGAAGATCGGATTCAGACACCCGTCTTCCCGAATGTTTTCTTCCAGCTGTGAATATTCTTCGGGTGCCAGGGGAGTCAGAAGGGCCCGGAATTCCGGATCGATCATTATCGAATTTTTGTTCATGCCTTACCTTTCGTTCTTAAAACCGCCCGATGCACTTTTGCAGAACCGATGCAGTTATCCTGCTGCCTTGGTGAGACCACCAGTGATAACCTTCTGGGGCCCTTTAGAAGCCAGCAAGCCCTTGATCAGATTTCGTATCTCCGGCAACATTCGGCGCTCCTCGCGCGACCGTTTCAAGTAGGTTTCATAAGTTCGATAGAAATGGGCTCGGAGCACAGAATGGTCCTCTGCCGAACACATGTTTTCCCAGCCAAAGGTGTTCACGGCGTCGTAAATTTCCTGACAGGTAAAGTCGGGATTTCCGTAATAACCAACACGTCGCATCTCTTTGGTGACTTCGTTCCAAGCCTCTTCCGCCGTTTTGATTCCGACCTCCATCATCGAAAAAGCGACCTCACAGAGCTCACTTACTTTGGGAAACCATTTGCAGGTGCGGGTGTGTTTCAAAGCCGCCGCAATCAAAACCTCATCGGGAATATCCGCGAGTAGACGGGTGTACAAATCGATTTGTGCTCTCACTTGAGGGGTGGTCATCTGTTTGCCGTATTCCGGATACTCGATGGCCAGCAATCCCCACATATCTTCAATCGTTTTCCGGGAAGCCATAGCCGTTCTCCTCCATTTGTCTTTGCTGGAACGTCTCTCGCAGGACTTGTTGGACCGATGTTTCCTGGGGCCAGGGCGAAGCGCGGTTCCCGTTTCCATTCGCCTTAGATTTGCCGGGAATTTCTCTTCGACGGTAATAGTCGAGCATGACGGTATAGCTCGTGGAACACCACATGGCACAATAGGCGGAAACGATCTGTTTGAAGAACTCGACATCCTGCTCCGAAACTGTTTCCGTGATGGCTCGAATCGCCTTGTCTCTTTTGGTCATTCCATCGCTCAGCCGCCCTTTGGGCCATTCTCCACCAGCATCAAGAAAAGCCTGGGCCTGGGGGGTTATCTTTTCCGCAGGTTTCTTCTCTTGGCTTTTCCTGGGCTCTTTGGATGTCGGTTGCGCCGGGCCCGAACCGACCTCCCTGCCGGTGGGTGGTGGTTCCGCAGGAAAGTCCCCCTCTCTTTCTGGCTCTGTAGCTGTCTCTGTTTCTGTCTCTGTCTCTGTACTTCGAGGGGGCACCGAAGCCCCTTCCGAGGGGCTTACGTTTTTGGGTCGAAAATGACGCTTTTTAGGCAGATGAAAAGCCTTGGCGTAACGCTCGTAAAACATAGATAAAAAGGGGTTATCCGGCAGATCTTCATATTCTCTGTGGATTCCCTTACATTTTTTATCGTTGAGATCCAGGGATTCACCGATCTGGTAGGAAGCCATTCCATGGACAAAAACCATCTCGGTTTGTTCATCGTGGGAGCAAAATCCAACTTGGATACATATTCGAAGCCCCTTCAATGCCCCTTCCAAAGTCAGGCCGGTTTCGTGAGCAATGAAGGCAACCGGAAGGTAGTAAAGACCCAGCCAATTTGCATGGGGGTTGGACATTAAGTAAAGAGCAACCAACTGGGCCTCATGCCCGGCAGCTCTCAATTCCTTGCCGGTTTTGCCAATCCAAAATTGGGGGGATATTTTGGCATAATCTCTCACTGGCAACCCCCGTTTCGGGGATTCCGTGGCTTTCCATTCCGGGTGATGTCCGTCAGTGATTTGTATTTTTCCAGCCATGTATTTGGCTGGGGGAAAAAGATAGGAACAGGAGGTTTTTCGATAGTCTCCTGACTCTTTGACAAAGGGGATTGAAACTGTGTGGGTATAGCAATCGCTACGAACCACCTCCCGATTTTAGGAGAATTTGGATGTGGGTTTCCAACCATTTTTACCTCGGAAATACGAATTAGCATTTAACAGGCTGTTGCCTGTTTGTTGCCTGCGTACGATGTAAATGATTGGTAGGATTTGATAGGTAGGGGGTTGCGAAAGGCCCGCCAAACCTAAGAAAATAGTGGATGTTGGTAGGATTTGCTCATTTAGTCGACCGGACTACGAATCAGAAGGTCGGCTGTTCGAATCAGCCCGGGCGCACCACTTAAATCAACAACTTACAAGCACCCTGCCAATTCTGCTTTCCCATGTCCGTCCATTGTCCGTCCACGGAGTCAGCCTTTTCCTTCTCCTGGGCTGCACGAACGCGCTCCGCCAGCCCCCTTTGAATACCCAGGTATCGGAGAGTCGTTTCTATGCTTTGATGCCCCAGAAGATAGCTGATTTCCCTAACCTCCAGACCATTTGCGTGCCATTGAGTGGCTCGATACCTGCGGAGGTCATGGAAACCAAACCCTGGCATTCCGGCTCTCTGGACGATTCGCTTGAATTCTTTTTCGGGACTCGATAGGAACTTCCCTTGGTCGCGTACGAAAACGCGACACGTTTCCGCTTGCCGTGGCAAAGATTGAAGTAAGTCCATGGCCTTGTCCGACAGAGGGATGATCCTTGACCTGTAGTTTTTGGTGATCGCAGTTGTAAGAGCTTTACGGGCCAGATCAACCTGATCCCAGAACAAAAAATTTTCTATTTCTCAGCCGGCGGAGCTCTTGTAGCCGGAAACCGATTGACTCTTATCTTTTTTGGTTGTACATTGTGATTACATTGTATAAATGGTAAAGGAGGTTCTATATGCAAAAAACGCTGACCAAACACGGCAACAGTTATGCCCTCATTATAGAAAAGCCCATTTTAGACCTTTTGGGGGCTACCACCAGCACTTCTTTCGAAGTTACCACCGATGGACAGGCCTTGGTTCTGACTCCTCTTCGGGAGGAAGAAAGAAAAATCAGGTTCCATTCCGCTTTGGCTCAGGTCAACCGTAAGTACTCCCGTGCTTTAAAAAAAATGGCAGACTAGCCTATGGCTGCGCCCGCCTTCTTGTCCCTCGCCGAAGTACTTGAGATCCATCAGGATCAAATCACCCGATATGGAGGCATGCCGGGAATTCGAGATCTGGAGTTGTTAAAGTCGTCTATTGGAATGCCGATGGCAACCTATGCGGGCGAGTTTCTCCATCCTTCCATCTGCGAAATGGCAGCCGCTTACCTGTTTCACATTATCGGAAATCATCCTTTTTTCGATGGCAACAAAAGGGTCGGCACGGTTTCGGCTTTGGTTTTTCTGGCATTGAATGGCTATGATTTTACTGCCTCTCAGAAAGAGCTGACCGACGTGGTTTTTTCCCTTGCCTCTGGAGAGGCCAGCAAATCGGAGATCGCACTCTTTATTCGTCGATCGACCCAAAAGCAGGAAGGGTAATTCCTGAGGCAAAACCAGGCATTGCTTTTTGGGCATATGCCTCCTAATATCCCCTTACACATTTCCCCCGATGGCCACCTGAAAATCCCCCACTTGTGGCCAGGTCAAAATCCCCCACCCTGGGCGACAGTAGGACAATAGAATACTACCAACCTGTTCTGGGAACCAAGCTTATTCCTTTTTCATCCTGAAACTTTCGGTTTGTTGTCCAACAAGCGCACCGATGCCTGTTTCAGGCGGTAA
>CAINFC010000305.1 GCA_903847975.1 uncultured Acidobacteriota bacterium
GCTGCGCGACGCCGCCCGGCTCTCCACCCGCGCCGCCGCCGGGCCCTTTCGCAGTTTCGGGCGCATCGCCATCGAGCCGCGCCCCTACCAGCTGGTGCCGCTGATTATGGCCTTGCGGCTCGAAACCGTGCGGCTGCTGATTGCCGACGATGTCGGTATCGGCAAGACCATCGAGGCTGCGGTCATTGCCCGCGAGCTTCTGGACCGCGGCGAAATCCGCAGCCTGGCGGTGCTCTGCCCCCCGCACCTTGCCGAGCAGTGGCAAAAGGAGCTGGCCGAAAAGTTCCATATCGAAGCCGAACTGATCCTGAGCAGCACCATCCAGCGCCTGGAGCGCGATCTGCCCGTCGGGGTCTCGGTTTTCGACCGGCACCGCTTCACCATTGTTTCCACGGATTTCATCAAGAGCGCCCGGCGGGCGGAGGATTTCATCCTCAAGTGCCCGGAGTTCGTCATTGTCGACGAAGCTCATGGCTGTACCGTAGCGGGCGGACCGGGGCGTGGCCGCCAGCAGCGCTTCGAGCTGCTGCGCCGCATCGCCGAAGATGAGTCCCGCCATCTTTTGCTGGTCACCGCCACACCGCATAGCGGCAACGAGGATGCCTTCCGCTCCCTGCTCAGCCTCCTCGAAGAGGAGTTTGCCCATCTGCCCACGGACCTCGATCGGGAGGAGCGCTCGGACCTCCGGACCCGTTTGGCCAAGCACCTGGTGCAGCGCCGCCGTGCCGACATCCGCTCCTATCTGCAAAAGGACACCTCCTTCCCGGTACGTCTGGATAAGGAGGCCACCTACGCCTTCAGCCCGGCCTACCGTTCCCTGTTCAACGATATCCACGAATTTGCCCTTAACTTCGTCTCCGAAGGCGACGGCCGCACCCATCAGCGGGTTCGCTACTGGTCGGCCCTGGCTCTGCTCCGCTGTGTTTCTTCCAGCCCGGACGCCGCTGCCGCCACGCTGCGCAACCGCAGCATCCTCGATCCTTCCGTCGAGGAGGAGGCCGATGCGCTCGGACGCCAGACCGTGCTGGACCAGGACGAGGGCGACGAAACCTCCGGCTTTGACCTCAGTCCCGGGTCGCAGACTGACGAGACGTCCGAGAGCGCCCGGCGCAAGCTGCTGGAATTTGCCCGCCGGGCCGACGAGCTGCGTCCGGTAGAGGATCAAAAGCTCCAGGGAGCCATTGCCGAGATTAAAGCACTGCTCAAGGAGGGATTCCTGCCCGTGGTCTTCTGCCGCTTTGTGGAAACCGCCGAATACGTGGCCCGGGGGATGCGCGAGGTCCTGCCGGAAAAGGTGCGCATCGAGTCGGTGACCGGGCAGCTGCCGCCCGCGGAGCGTGAGGCCCGCATCGAGCAGCTGGTCGCCGAGAAGGGATCGCATGTCCTGGTGGCCACCGATTGCCTCTCGGAGGGCATCAATCTGCAGCAGCACTTCAATGCCGTGCTGCACTACGATCTGGCCTGGAATCCCACCCGTCATGAACAGCGCGAAGGCCGCGTGGACCGCTTCGGTCAGCAAAAGAAAGAGATCCGGGTGCTGACCTATTACGGCCGCGACAACCCGATGGACGGGCTCATCCTTGAAGTTCTCATAAAAAAACACAAGAAGATCAAGAACGACCTGGGAGTGGCGGTCTCCGTACCCGGGTCCTCCGAGCTGATCGCCCAGGCGCTTTTCAGCCGGGAAATGCTGCAAAAGAAGTCCTCCTTCGGACGTCAGAAATCCCTCGACTA
>CAINFC010000306.1 GCA_903847975.1 uncultured Acidobacteriota bacterium
ATTTGACGTAAATCCTCTCGATTTCTTCGGTGGAAAGCTCTCTGTTCTTGTCGCTTAACGGGTCGATGGAGGGTGCGACCATGTATTGGGGAATCCCGAGCGGCTTGGCGAAATCCGGCATGGAAAAAATGGAGGCGTGATACCGCTCGATATAGGGATTCAAAAACTCCCATACATCCCGTTGCGGTGTGCTGATGTCGATGTGACAACGCCAAACCCAATAGCGCCCTATTTCGGGTTGCCTTAGGATCAACCCAACCGGCTGTGGGTCATGGATCCATATGTAATCGCCGGTAATAGGAATTTCCCGAAGATTATCCTCGGTATTGGATCGGAAAATCTCCTTCATTTCCGCAGTGAACTCTTCCGGTTTGCCGTGAAGGGCATTGTGAAATGCTTTGGTTACACCGAAAAAAGCCTGATCGCCTTTAATGACATCCCAAGTGGCGTCAACACCCAGCTGCCGAAGCAGGGGAATCATACGGCTCAGGATTTCAGCGACGCCTCCTCCAACCGGCGTTGAGTTGATGTTCTGCAGGCGGCGTTGACGGATGTGACTTGCCACAACGTAGAGCTCATCGATTACGTCTTTGCCTACAACGTCCTGGTATTGGGCTAACTGGATCGACATGCTAGCACCCCCCTTTCCGTTCTCCCATGGACAGGATCCGGGACTTGAGTTCTTCCAGCGAAAGCAGGTAAGGATCCAGTGCCGCGATTTCTTCCGCCAGTCCCGGTTCTCCGCAGGACGAAAGCCATTGGGAAAAATCGTTCGTCCGGTGCCCGAGGCGCAGCCTGGCTTCAATGAAATGAAAGTAAATGGAGATCACGCTGACATCCGCCATTTTGTGAAAAAAATCACGCGGCGTTTCCGCGGTGACCCCTGTGGCCATAACAAAACTCTGCGACCGGCAAAAATGGAACTCATCTCCGGGAGGGCAAGACCGCAACGATTCCGGATCGTCCTTTAATGAATAGCCGATTTGCCCGAGCAGGCACTGCCGAAGATCCCGAAGTGTGGTAAATTCCCGCAAATCCATAGCGGCCAGCTTCTCGGCGAGTTCCTTCATTTGCAGAGCCTCCATCACCCAGATTGCGAAATCGTTGTAAACCCACGGTTTTTGAAAATGCTGGGATAAGAACCGGTGATGCGTGTGATAAAAGACGCAGGCCCCTGGAACTTGCTTCAACCCTTTGGCCAGCTCCGGGAGGGTTCGTGCCTTAATTCCCGTCAACAGGACCAGGCGCCGCTCGGTAAAAAACCGGAAAGGAGGACATGGACCCATAAACACCTCTCAGTCGACAAAGGATTCCGTTACTTCCATCATTTTCATGATTTCATTATAGGGCGCGCGGAAACGCCCCGAAATCCCGTCAGGGGGGGATATTGCGGGAAAAAACAGGGGAGAGCGGGTAGGCTCAGAGGACTATTTTTTTGCGGACCGCATAGAGTACGATTTCGGCTGTGTTGTGCAGGTTCAGCTTTTGCATCAGGTTGGTCCGATGCGTTTCAACGGTATATACGCTGACATTTAGGGCACCGGCAACTTCCTTGTTCGATTTGCCTTCGGCCAGGAGCTGCAGGACCTCCTTTTCCCGATCGGTCAGCAGCTCATAAGAATCCTGCAGGCCTTTTTGCTGCAATTGCCTTACAAAGTCATCCAGGAGAGTCTGGGCGATGGCGCTGCTAAAAAAGCGTCGACCCCTTAGTACGGACCGGACCGCCGCCATTAAGTCTCCTTCCGCGGAATCCTTAAGCAAGTATCCTTTGGCTCCGGCGGTCAGGGTGCGGAGGATATAGCCCTCATCGGAGTGCATGCTCAAAATGATTACCCCGATATCAGGCGCCTGCTTTACAATTTGGCTGGTGGCTTCTATCCCGTTCAAGCTGGGCATGGAAATATCCATAACGACAATGTCCGGCCGAAGTTCCGAGGCCAAGCGTACGGCTTCGCGCCCATCGGCTGCTTCGCCCACCACCTCCATTTCCGGATTTTGTTCCAGGATCAGACGTAACCCTTTTCGAACGATTCCATGATCGTCAGCGAGCAGTATGCGTACTTGGCTCATTGCTTTCCTTCCGGGGATACGGGGATTTCGGCACGGATTAAAGTGCCCTTCCCGGGTTGCGACTCACAATACAGACTTCCACCCAGTTCCCGAACTCTTTCTTCAATGCCAATCAGACCGATTCCTCGTCGGACGGAACTTTCCGGTGCCATGCCGACACCGTCATCCTGGACCACAACGGAAACCCATGAAGCGGATCCATGCAGAACAATGCGGATCTTTTCCGCCTGAGAGTGCCGGGCGCAATTCGTCAATGCTTCCTGTACCGTCCTGTAAATACAAGTCCGATGAATCTCGGGAAGATGGTCCAGAATCCCGTCGAATTCCG
>CAINFC010000307.1 GCA_903847975.1 uncultured Acidobacteriota bacterium
CGGCTCCCTGATCGAGAAGCGATTCGACCTCCTGACGCAACGGCAGGTCTCCGGCGCAGGCCGCTTCCAGAAATTCCATTCTCCCTTCCGGAGGCCGCTCCAGCGCCGACTGATACAGCTGCTTGACCTGCTGCCAGCGCTCCGGGGTCATGATCCCACCGCCCGCTTCATTTCCCTCTCCAGCCACGCCCTGGCACTCGTCCAGTCGCGCCGCACGACCAGGCGGCGGCAGCGCGACGGCCCCGGTAACCGGGTGACCTGACTGGAGTCATCTTCTCTCATATCCGGCTCCACTTTTTCGAAAAGGCGTTGTGGCAGTGGTTCTGTCGATTCATCCCAGCTCGATCGTTCAATTCGGCATGCAGGATTCGTGGTTTCCCGCTCAGCGAAAGTTTTCCACCAGCGCCAGGTCGAAGGTGGATTCCTTGCGACGGGTGTAGAGAAAGGTCTTCCGGTCCGGGCTGACCGCCAGACCCTGAAACATGGGACCGTCCAGCCTTGTGAGCACCCGCTTTTCCGATGTCGCTGGGTCGAAAAGGACCAGTTCATACCGGGCCTCTTTCAGCTGCCGGCGGATATAATAAACCCCCTCGCTGTGCACCGCAAACGCGCGCCCTTGAGCCAGGGGATCCAAAACGACAGGCGTTCCTCCCGCTACCGAAATCGCCTGCAATCCCGAGTTGCCCCGGCTTGTGAAATAGAGTGTCCGGCCATCCATGGAGACCAGGCCCCAATCGGCGCCATCCCGGGTGATCTGCTCGTCCTTTCCGCCGTCGGCAGGCATCCGCCAGATCTGCGATTTGCCGCTGCGCTCGGATCGGAAATAGATCCATTTCCCGTCGGGAGAATAGCTGCCGTTCACTTCAGAATTCGGATCCGAAGTGACGCGTTCGATCGGGCCGCCGTCTGCCTTGACCCGGCACAAACCGACTTCGCCGTCCGGTGTGCGCAGGTCGAAAAGGATGGATCTGCCGTCCAGGGACCATCGCGGAGTGCCGGCCGCCGAATTTTTGACGAAAGTCAGCTGCACAGGTTCAGAGCCGTCGGCATTGGCCAGCCAGATATCCGCGCTTTCCCCGGCCCGATGGGAGACGAAGGCGACCCTACGGCCATCGGGCGAAAATTCGGCACTGAAATCGATCAGAGATGAGGTAATGAAGGGGCGGGGCGCCTCACCTTCCCGATAGCACCAGATGTCCTGGTCCTGATTGTCAGGGGTGCTTGCAAAAGCCAGCCGGCTGCCGGAGCGGGCCACGGCCGGCTGGATCGCATAGGGGCCGGCATACTCCAGGCGCTGCGGATTGCGGCCATCCTTCCCGATGCGCCAGACATAGAACCTCTGGTTGCCGAACCTCGAGGCGCTGTAAATCACCGACTCACTGTCCGGAGTCCAGGCCACGCCTGAGATATAAGAAAACTGTCGTGTGAGCCGCCGTACCTCCCCCGAAGAAGATCTGTCCGAGGCCAACGTCAGGCAGTAGACATCACAATGCGGGAGATTCGGACAACGGACAAAGGCCAGTTGCGTTCCATCGGGGGAAACAGCGGGAAAAAAGTCTTTGAGCGGAGGCTGCGGTGCCGTAATTCGTTTTGGCATACCGCCTTCGACAGGAACCAGGTAGATTCCACCGGAATCATCGCCGTCCGCTCCTTCCCAACTGGCTTTGGCCGTTGC